>NZ_JAGQBK010000007.1:0-109136 GCF_024345595.1 Synechococcus lacustris Maggiore-St4-Slac
ATTTGGGCAATTTCGCTAGGGGGGGGGGGGGAGTGCCCAATTAATGCGGATATTGCATATTTTTGGCCTTTATTTAGCCAAAGGCCAAACTGATTCAAGCTTCACCTGCCCCTGCCATGGCCAATCTGCTCTTAACCGGCGGGGCTGGTTTTATCGGTAGCCACACGGCCCTAGTGCTTTTAGAAGCCGGCCATCAACTGGTGGTGCTCGATGATTTCCGCAACAGCAGCCCGGAATCCCTGCGCCGGGTGGAGCAGCTCAGCGGCAAAAAAATCAGCCTGGTGGCTGGTGATATCTGCCATCCCGCCTGCCTGCAACGGGCCTTCAGCAGCATCCCCATCGATGCTGTGATTCACTTTGCCGGCCTCAAGGCCGTGGCTGAATCGGTAGCCAAGCCCTTGCTTTATTGGCAGGTGAACCTAGAGGGCACTCGCCTCTTGCTGCAGGCGATGGCAAGCGCCGGCTGCCGCAGCTTGGTTTTTAGCAGCAGTGCCACCATCTATGGCATCCCAGATCAGGTGCCGATCCCAGAAAGCGCAGCGATAAAACCGATCAACCCCTATGGCCACAGCAAAGCAGCTGTGGAACAACTGCTTGCTGACCTAGCCGCCAGTGAAGCCGGTTGGCGCATCGCCCGCCTGCGTTATTTCAACCCCGTTGGCGCCCACCCCAGCGGCAGGATTGGCGAAGATCCCCTTGGCACCCCCAATAATCTCTTTCCTTTTGTGAGCCAAGTTGCCGTTGGCCGCCGCGCCGAATTGCAGATTTTTGGCAGTGATTGGCCCACCCCAGATGGCACTGGCATTCGCGACTACATCCACGTGATGGATTTAGCAGCCGGCCACCAGGCCGCCCTTGATGTGTTGCTGGCGGAAGCACCCCAATTGCTAAGCCTCAACCTGGGCAGCGGCCAGGGTTGTTCGGTATTTGAGGTGGTGAATGCCTTTGCTGATGCCAGTGGTGTTGCCATCCCCCATCGCCTGGTGGATCGCAGGCCTGGTGATGCTGCCATCACCGTGGCTGATCCTTCCCTGGCCCTAGCGCGTTTGGGCTGGCGCACCAAATTGGATCTAGCTGCCATGTGCCGTGATGGTTGGGCCTGGCAGCAGGCCAACCCCAATGGCTATCGCTAAAACTCAACCCCAAGGCGCCCTTGTGCTAGCTGGTGGTGGCCACAGCCATGCCCTCTTGCTGCAGCGCTGGGCCATGGCACCCAGCAGCCGGCCAGCCCTTGGCGCCATCACCCTGGTGAGCCGCAGCGGCAGCAGCCTTTATTCCGGCCTAGTGCCAAGCCTTTTTGCCGGCACCATTGGCCTCGAGGCTTGCCGGATCGATCTACGCCGCCTTTGCAATGCAGCCCAGGTGGCCTTTGTGGAAGCCGAAATCATTGGCCTTGATAGCAGCAAACGCCAACTGCAGCTACGCCATAGCGATGGCAGCCCCCGGCCGCCCCTCAGCTGCCCCTTGCTCAGCCTTGATCTCGGCGCCAGCACCGCTGCGGGCCCAGCCCAAGCAATGGCCATCAAACCGCTTGAACCGGTGCTCGCTGCCCTAGGTGCCCTCACGCCTGGCGCCTTGGTGCAACTGATTGGAAGTGGTGCAGCAGCAGTGGAGCTCAGCTTTGCCCTGCGCCACCGCGGCCTGCAGGTGCAGTTGCTGCTGCAATCAAAAAGCCGCCCCTATTGGGATCGTTTTAGCGATGGCTTACGGGCCGCTGGTGTGGAACTGCATGTGGATTGCGAACCCACCAGCGCTAGCCCGGCCCTGAGGCTGCTCTGCAGCGGCAGCCGCGGCCCCGCCTGGCTTGCAGCCACTGGTTTACCCCTTAATCAGCAGGGGCGCCTCTGCACGGATGCCAGCCTGCAGGTGCTTGGTTTTCCCGGCTTTTTTGCCAGTGGTGATTGCGCCGTAATCCAGCAGCAACCAAGGCCCGCCAGTGGTGTGTGGGCGGTGCGGGCAGCGCCGATCCTGGCCGCAAATCTGCAGCGGCTAAGCCTTGGGAAAAAACTGCGCCTTTGGCAGCCGCAAACCCATGCCCTACAGCTGCTTGGCGATGGCAAAGGCCGTGCCTATGGCCAATGGGGGCCCCTGCGCTGGGGTGCCTCGCGGCTGAGCTGGCTATGGAAGCAAAAACTTGATCAGCGCTTCATGGCGATGTTGCAGCAGCCCAGTTCAGTGATGGCTGGTTCAGAGGAAATGGCCTGCAGTGGTTGCGCCGCCAAGCTGCCAGCCCAAGTGCTCAATCAAGCCCTAAATCAACTCGGCTTGGATCAAACAGGCCCCCAGGATGCCGCCATTGTTAGCAATAGTTTGAGCAATAGCTCCAGCCAGCAGTGGCTGCAAAGTTGTGATGGTTTCCCTGCCCCAGTGGCAGATCCCTGGCTTAATGCACGGCTCACCACCCTGCATGCCTGCTCTGATCTATGGGCCAGTGGCGCCCAAATCCAGAGCGCCCAACTCTTGATCCAGCTGCCCCGCTGCTCGGTTGCACTGCAAAGCGAATTACTAAGCCAAAGCCTTGCCGGTGTTCAAAGTGTGCTTGCTCAACATGGCGCCCAATTGCTCGGCGGCCACAGCCTCCAGGCCATGGCTCAAGAGGCAAACAAACCACTGAGCCAGCAACTGCTGCTGGCCCTCACCGTGAATGGTTTTGCCGCTGATCCTTGGCATAAGGGGCCCCTGCAACCGGGTGATGTGTTGTTGATCAGCCGCTCCATTGGCACGGGAGTGCTGTTTGCCGCGGCCCAACTTGGCAAAGCAAAGTCCAGCTGGATTAGTGAAGCCCTGGAGTTGATGCAACAAAGCCAAGCGGCCCTGCTGCCTTTGCTGGCAGCCCATGGCTGCCAGGTATGCACCGATGTAACCGGTTTTGGCCTGCTGGGTCATTTAACGGAAATGTTGGCTGCCTCCCCGGGGGTGCAATTGCAATTGGAGCTGGATGCAGCACCAGCCCTAAAAGGTGCCCTAACACTGTTGCAACAGGGCATAGCCAGCAGCCTGGCCCCTAGCAACAAGGCCATCCTGGAAAAATGGCCGCAATTAATTAATCATCAATCTGAAGCGATCTTGCAGCTATGGCTTGATCCACAAACCTGCGGGCCGCTATTAGCAGCAATTCCAGCCGCCCAAGCAGAAGCCTGCCTTACTGCAATGCAAACCAATGGTTTTCCCCATGCCCGCCAAATTGCAAGGGTGATGGGTTAGTTAGTTCATGGGTTAGTTAGTTAGTTCATTTAAAAGTGATCCATCGCCTGCAACAGTTCAATTACTGCCGTGGCAGTGGCAATAGCACCATTGGCATCGGCGGGTTCAAATAGATCAGCGGGCGGGGTGGCATCCATCGGATACCTACTGGTGGCAGCCAACCTGCTAAGGCTACGCAGTGGCAGGGCATCAAAGCCATTCACATCGCAGCCAAGCCGTTTTAGATACTTAATTAATTCAGCCAAAACATGGGTGTGGGGCGGTTCAGCCCCTAATTCCAAAATCAAGCCCTTAAGTGCTTTTTCAGCTGCTTGGGAAGCGAAATAACAGGCCTGGGCATTAAAGCCGTTAGCGCAAACCAATTTTGCAACGCCTAAATCATCTTGGGCTTGTTGAAACCAAGCTTGCGGCCTTGCATTCATTGATTTTTACCCGCCAGTAGCTGGGCATCCCGTTTAATCGCTTGCCAATGGAGAGATGATTCGCTGCCTATCGCCTGCCAATAGGCAGCACTCACAGCTATTACATCATCACCAATTAAGCCATCTCTTAATTTATCGGCTTGGATTTCAGCCATTTCTTGGCTGCTGCCCACCACCAATAGATCGGTATCTGAATAACCATCCCAATCACCCCGGGCGCGGGAACCAAAGAGATAAATAGCGCAACTGGGCAGCAAAAAATTGTTCAGCTTTGCCTTTAACTGCTCTAACCATTGGGCATGGGAAGCCAGCCGCAACTGCTGCACGGGCGAAAGGGGCTGCAGGGTGCTATCCACAAAATCATGCTAACTAGCAAACACTCAATTTCAGCAGCCAAACCACTGCTAGAGCGATATTTCTGGCCGCTACTGGCCTTGATCTGGCTGGCCGCCACTGGCCTGGATCGGCTCTGGCTGCATTTGGATCAACGGCTGCCCGCTTGGGACCAGGCCGACTACCTCAATAGCGCCCTCGACCATGGCCGGGCCCTTGGGCTGCTAGCCGGTGGCAGCTGGCAGGGCTGGCAGCCATTGCTGGATTTATCGCCCAAAATCCCGCCCCTGGCTTCGTTGCTTAATGGCACTGTGCTCGCCATCGCCGGCGACCATCCCGACCAAGCCGCATGGGCCCTCAGCCTTTGGTTTGGCTTGTTGCTGCTGGTTGTGGCCCTATGGGGCCGTGAATTAATGGGTGCCGGCCTTGGTTTAGGGGCAGCCCTGCTCTGCTGCTTGATGCCCCTTTTGGCTGAATTAAGGGTGGACTACGTGCTGGAAATACCGGTTTGCGCCAGTTGCACCTGGGCCCTATGGCTGCTGGGGCGTTGGCTAAAAGGCGGCAAATGGCCCCAGGCGCTTGCGGCAGCAGGGGCGATTGCGGCTGCCCTACTGATTAAACAAAGTGCCCTGCTGGTGTTGCTGCTGCCGGTGCTTTGGGTGAGCTTGAGCGCCCTATGGCTGGGCGGCCCTAGGCGTTTGCAGCTGCTGGCGGCCATGGCACTGGTGCTGGCATTGCTGCTGCCCTGGTTGCAGCACAATCTTGTTACCACCTTGGGGGGCACCCAACGGGCCACCTTGGAATCAGCGGCCCGCGAGGGCGACCCCAATGCCAGCAGCCTGGCGGGCTGGCTTTGGTATCCGAAACGGTTGCCGGCCCTTGCGGGTGAGCTGCCCCTATTTGGCGGCATTGCTGGTTTATTAATTGCCACCTGGCGCCGGCCAGTGGCAAAAAAATGGTTCTGGCTAAGCGGATGCCTTGCGGCCGGGGCCCTGCTCACAGTGCTTAGCCCCAATAAAGACCCCCGCTACCTAGCGCCGCTACTGCCGCTGCTGGCCTTAGTGCTAGCCCGCGGTTGGCTGGCACTGCCCCTGCCCCTATTGGGGCTGGGTTTAGTGGTTGCTGGCGGCTTAACAGCCAGCACAAGGGCAAGGGCAATCGAACGCCAAGGCACACCACCGGAACCATTGGAAGCAATCGTGCGCTACCTGCAGGCCCAGAAGCCCATGGCGGATCGCACCTTGATCGTGGTACCCAGCACCGGCAGCCTTAATCAACACAATGTGAGCTACTACGGCCGCCGCGCTGGCGGCCAGCTGGTGGGGCGTCAGTTGGGTAATAACCCGGCCCAGATCCCAACGGCATTAGCGAGTGCTGAGCAGCTGCTGCTAGGCACTGGTTTCCAAGGATCTGTGGGGGCAGAAGCGCAGGTATTTAGTGATTCAATCCGCAAAAGTGGCCTGTTCAAATTGGAGCAGAGCTGGCCAAAACCATGGGGAGGCACTTTTGAACTCTGGCAGCGCAAGCAAACGGCCCCAAAGGCCAAAGGATTTGCTGATCGGTTTTCGCTGCTTGCCGCAGGCTTAGCCGAAGGCCCCAAGGGCTTAGCTCCCTTATTTGATGCGATTGGCGTGCAACATCAACTCGATGGCCACCGCTCCTATCAAGTGCAAGTGCGCCAACAGGCCCTCACTCAGCTGAGGCGAGATCCAAATAACGCCAAGGCCCTATGGAGCCTTGCCCTGCTTGGCGTATTGCAAAACCGCGCCCTAGAAGCGGAGCAGTGGTTTGCACGGCTTGAGCAGCTGGAGCCCCAAAACCCCTGGCCACCGGCCTACCGGGCGGTGGTGCTGAATGCAGCTTGGCAACCGTGGCGGGCAAGGGCTGTGGCGGATGCAGGCCAAAAGCGCAGTGCAAACCCTGTGCTGGAGGGTCTAGGAGATCTCAGTGGCGCTCTAGCGGGTGAAATCTGGCGCCTGGGTGAACTGCAAAAGTCTCTGCCAAAGGCGGTGCAGGCGGTGGAGCAGCAGTTAGCTAAGTGAATGAATTTTTAAGGCAGTGAATCTTTTAAAGCAGTTAGTTTTTCGCGAAATTCACCTTTTTGCATGCCGCCCTTTAACTCGCCGTGGATGCTGAAATCAGCCTCAGGGTTTGATACCAATAGGTAGGTGGGCCAACCCATGCCTTCTTTATTTGGGTATTGGGCCAGCAACACCGGCCGATATTTGCGATATGCAGTGGTGTCTTGCAGCATCACACTCACAAATTCAAAACCCAATTCTTCAGCCACCTTGCTGTCGTAGTGGCTCATGCGATGGCAGGTGCCACAGTCTTCTGAACTGAACTTGAGCAGAGTGATCACGGCCGGCGGGCTACATGGCGGCGATGGTAACCAAAACCTGGCGCTTGTAACCGTGGCTTACCACAGCCAGCAGGCCCTTGAAAGCTTGGCGCAGGACCTCGCCAGGCAACAACAGTGCCAATTTGTTTGGTTGCTAGTGAACAATGCACCGCTTTCGGCTCCCCTCAAGCAAGACCAGCTGGGCTGCAGGGGAGTGGAAATTCGGATCATCAATGGCCAAGAGGGAGAGGGCTTTGGCAGGGGTTGTAACCGCGCCTTTGATGTTTTAAAAGCGCAAGGTTTTAACGGTTGGGTGTGGCTGCTTAATCCCGACACCCAATTGCGACGGGGCGATGAATGTGCCCGCATGATCCAAAAGCTGAAAAGCTGTGATCAACGCACAGTGCTGGGTACCGCTGTTTTGGGAGCTGATGGGATGTTGGAAGCCAGTGGCGGCTGGATTGATCCTGGCTTGCAATTTCGGCGAAGGCGTGTTGGTGAGCAGCTGATCAAAAACAAAGCAATAGAAGCTGCTGCAGTTGAAGTTGATTGGCTAAGTGGTTGCAGTTTGGTATTAAAACCTGAAGCCCACAGGCCAGTGGCACGCTTCGACGACGATTTTTTACTTTATTACGAAGATATTGATCTATGCCTGCGTTTAAAAGCCCAAGGAGCTCAGGTGCTGTGGTGGCCACAATTATTAATTGGCCATCAAAAAGGTAGCGGCAGCCAAGTTCCATCCTCGCGGCGATTAAAACTATCAACCATTAGTTATCTACGTTTTATTCAACGCTATTGCCCCAAGTGGGTGCAACTATTGCGGGCTGCTCGCCTATTAATCAATGCCCTACTGCGTATGCCGTTGCAGCCAAAACGCAGCGTTGCCGTGCTTTCCTCCTTGCAAATCTGGCGCTAAACTCCAGGAATGCAAGCAAAAACAGGCTGGGTAAGGCGGCGGCTGCTTGAGCCGATCCGCGAGCGGTTGGCGCAATTCCCAGCGGTGGCCCTGCTGGGGCCCAGGCAGGTGGGCAAAACTAGCTTGGCGCGCGAGCTGGCAGAGCAGTGCCCAAGTGTGTATTTAGATCTTGAAGCACCAGCGGATCGAGCCCGATTAACGGATCCAGCTCTCTATCTCTCAGCCCTAGCCAACCGCTTAGTGATCCTGGATGAAGTGCAACAAATGCCGGAGTTATTTGCCAGCCTGCGGGGTTTAATTGATAGCGGCCGCAGGCAAGGGCTACGCAGCGGCCGCTTTTTGCTACTTGGTTCCGCCTCTGGAGAGTTAATCCGTCAGAGTAGCGAAAGTTTGGCTGGAAGAATTGCTTATCTAGAACTCACAGGCTTAAATATTTTAGAAGTGGGCGAGAAAGAACAAGATAAACTATGGATTCGCGGTGGTTTTCCTGATAGCTTCTTTTCCACTAATGATGGCTCTAGCGCAATTTGGCGAGAAAATTTTATCCGCACTTATTTAGAACGCGATGTGCCGCAATTGGGGTTACGCATCCCTGCCGAAACATTGCGTCGATTTTGGCTAATGCTTGCCCATCACCAAGGCTGTTTACTAAATGCAGCAGAGCTGGGTAGAAGCCTGGGAATTGATAGCAAAACCGTGGCTCGCTACTTAGATCTGTTGGTAGATTTGTTGCTGGTGCGCCGCCTACAGCCATTACATGTAAATATAGCCAAACGATTAGTGAAATCAGCAAAGATTTATGTGCGAGATAGTGGCTTACTTCATAATTTACTAGGCGTAGATGATCGAGATGCATTATTTGGTCATCCCGTTGTGGGTGGCAGCTGGGAAGGGTTCGTAGTGGAAACCCTATTAAGTGTGGCACCGGAGCGATGCGAAGCCTCGTTTTATCGCACTGCTGCAGGAGCCGAAATGGATCTGGTGTTGGATTTTGCTTGTGGCCAACGCTGGGCAATTGAAATAAAGCGCGGATTAGCACCAAAACTCAGCAAAGGCTTTCACCAAGCCCGAGCTGATCTGAAGCCAAATAAAACCTTTGTGGTGAGCTCAGCAGCAGATCGCTATCCGATTGGGGAAGCCATTGAAGTAATTAGCCTTGCTGAACTAGGTGGATTAATAAGCAATTTCAATGCTATAAACATGTTAAGTTAAATAAGTTTTTCCGCTAAAGCATCCCATGGCACTAAAGTAATTAATTAGCCGAATAAATCAATGAATTCTGCTCAATTTGCTTGGTTCACATACCTATTTCAAGCCGGTTTTTTTAAGCAACCGGGCGCTTTATTAATGTGGCAAACAATATTGCAAAGCCTAGCAACACCTTCTGCCGCATCAAGCATTCCTCCTGCACAATCAAGTTTATTTACGCCATTCTTTGCCTATGAGAGTGGCAGCACCTATCCAACTTCCTATGCCCTTCAAGGCATAACTGGTGGCAATAGTAGCGGTGATTATATTATCACCGGAACAAAAAATTTAGCCAATGGCGGCAACCCAGCAGCACAGGGACTTGTTTACCAAGGCCCCATAAATGCCGCCAATACATCACAAGGAAATGGCAGCGGCACCTGGACAATAATGAATGTTCCCAATGGAATTAACACCATAAATAATCCCACTGTGAATAGTTATACAAATACAAGTATTTATGGGGTAAATAATCTTGGCAGTGGCCTTGTAAATCTTGTTGGTTCAGTTTCACCAGCCAATGTAACCTACGACAGTGCTGGATTTCCAGCAAGTACCCTTGGCTTTTATTACGAAGGGCCAATTACAACAACACCAGATAAAAATAACTTTCAAGTATTTCAACCAAAGTTTAGCGATGGTAGTTTAGCTAATTACACATTTATTCATAGCGTTGATGGTGGATTAGCCGCTGGTGGCTACGATTCTTTCCCAACTCGCCCAGATATTCATGCTTTTATTTATAATCCAACCGCCAGTGATTCCAATAAACAAAAAGACATCATCCTGCCAGGTAGCGACAACGCCCTAACAAAAACAGCCTATGGTATTTGGCATAATCAAGGCTCCAGCTACACCATTGCAGGTGGTGTTGGCCTTCAATATGATGCCAGTCGTAAAAAAATATCGGCAATCAATCCGAGGGCCTTGGCTCCGCCTATCTATTGGATTACGATTCCGTTACAGGCCTATTTAGCAACTACAAAACCTTTAATTACCCATCTACAAGCTCTTCAAAAACGCTTGAAACCCATTTCGAGGGTATTTGGTATAACGGCAACGGCACATACAAATTGCCAGCCACAATTTCACCAGGGCCCAATGGCAGCCTTGGGGCTGCAGCTACTGCAACAATCACCAGAGATAACTTAACTGGTGGATTTTCAAACGCTAGCTGGGAAATACTGCCGCTCAATTACCCTTCCACTGGTGCCGTTCCAGTTTTCACAACAAATGATTCCATCTTTGATAAAGCAAGCGTTGGAGCTTACACATTAAGCCAGGGCAATTTTTCTGATTATGCATTTCTAAATGCAACCTAAAACTAATTATTTACTTTTTATCATTTTTATCAATTTCTTTGGCCCGCTCCTGCCACAGCCGCCTTCCTAATTCCGGCCCCGGTTGATAACCCATTGCGAGCAATTGCTTACCGCTAATTGCTGGCCGCTGCAACCGCCAACGCAATAACCAACGCAGTAAATGATATCTAGCCGGCTCACCAGGCTGCAAAAGCACCAGCAGCACCGCCAATGGTTGGCCGCCATTGCCGGGTTGTTCTAATGCGGCAGTCCATTGAGATGGCCGCCAACCATTGATGGGGCACACCCTTTGCAACCAATGGCGCAGTGCAGCCACCTGGCCAAGCAGCTCCCATAGCCGTTGCGGAATTTGCAAACGCTCTGCAATCGCTTGTTTATCAGCCACAACACCGGGGGCTAAATCGATCAATGCAAACAGCCTTAAATCCACCGCCGTAAACGCCGGCTCCAAAGCAGCTCCCCAGCAACCAAAACGGCTCAAAAAGCGAGCGCTACCCCTTGGCAATCGCTGCCAACCCCGCTGCAGTAGCTCCAAACCACGCCACTGCTCAAGCAACAACAAGGCCCCACGCCAGTTGGTTTCAGCAAACAACAATTCCAATTCCATTCGCAACCTTGCCCCTAAAGCAGGAGCCCCCGGAGGCCAGGGCCAGCTATTGAGCATCACGCTTGCCTGCTCCCAACTCGCGGGGGCCCATTGCAAATCAAACCTTGCCCCGTAGCGCACCGCCCTGATCAAGCGGGTGGGATCATCCCTCAGGCTGCTCCCATGCAGCAAACGCAGCTGCCTTGCGCCTAAATCAGCGGCTCCACCCAAGGGATCCAGCAGCTCCAGCCCTGGTATGCGCATAGCCATGGCATTAAGGCTGAAATCACGCCGTTGCAAATCAATTTGCAAATTTGCAGGTTGCACCACGGGCTGAGCCCCTGGAAAGCCATAGCTTTCACTGCGGGCTGAACTCAAATCACACAGCAACAATTGGCCATTAATTTGCAATTGCAACCGGGCAGTGCCATAGCTGCTGTGGGGGGTGCACTGCAACAGCTGGTAACCAAGCGGCAACTGAGAAGCGGCAGCAGCAGCAACGATCGCCTCAGCCAGCACCAAGGCCGGCCAAGCCATTGGCCCTTCCACCACCAGATCAAGATCCTTCAATGGCAACGGTTGGCCCAGCCATTGATCCCGCACTACCCCACCCACCAAGCTCAACTGCAGCCCCAGGGGAGTAGCTAGAGCCAGTAGCCATTCAAGCCACTCCGCATGGGGCAAACTCATGGGCGCAAGCGCCATAGGCCTGTGAAGGATCGCCCTAAGCCTGCCCGTTGGTGGAACAAGTGCAAGCAACCAAAACGGGTATTAGCGGAAAGGTTGGTGCCAAAACTGGAACGTTGGCGCGGTGAAATCTGGGCTGATTTGTGGCGCTATGGCTTAATTCGAATCCAACCAGGTCTGAGGGCAAGCAAAACGGCAAGCGCTGATTTCAGCCTGCTGTTGCCGCCCGGCTGGCCGATCTCCAAGCGCCAACACAAGCGCCTGAGGCGATTACTAAGTGCCCGGCAACATTGGAGCAATGCCCTTGTTGTTAGCTGCGACGACTGGCTGCCCCAAGCAAATGGCAAACGGGCCTGGCGTCAAAAAGGTTTATTAGATCCCTTTTTAGATGGGGCCAGCGCAGAAGCGGAGGGTCCGCTATTGCTTAGCAATGCTGTTTTGCAACACATGGGCCCGGCGCCATTGGCCGGCCCCGAAAGGATTGAATGGCGCAGCCGGTTACTGGCTTGCGTTGGCCCAGAGCGCTGGGCCCATGTGCCCCTGCCCCTGCTGCAGGCGCCAGCGCCAAGCCCCACGCCCCAGCTGGCTAGCCCAAAAGGCACACCCCTGGTGAGTGTGTTGATCCCCAGTGGTGGTTTTTCCAAAACCATCAAGGGGCGCTCCACCCTGCTGCTGCGCCACTGTCTGGAAAAGTTATTGCAGCGCAGTAGCTATCGCGAATTAGAAATCGTAGTGATCGATGCAGGTGAACTATCACCGGAACTACTTTCTGAACTTGAAACACTCACCAGTTCAAAACTTGGTGCTGGCCGCTGGCGCCATGAACGCAGCTATGAACCCTATAGCTACAGCCAAAGGCTCAACCAGGCCGCTGCCGCCAGCAAAGGTGAATGGCTACTGCAACTAAACGACGACACTGAACTGCTAGAGCCAAATTCAATTGCTTCCATGCTGGCCCAAGCCCAAAGGCCTGAGGTGGGGGTGGTGGGTGCACTGCTGCTCTACCCCAATGGCCGCGTACAACATGCAGGTGTAGCAATAGACAACTTGGCCCCACGCCATGCCTGGGCTAGCTGCAAACCAGAGCGCCTGCCGCCTGGGCTACTAGAAACAGCTAGGGCATTTCAAGCCGTTACCGCTGCCGTGTGCATGTGCAGTGCAAATCTCTGGCGGCAACTGGGTGGTTTGTGCCTTGAGCTACCAATTAACTACGGCGATGTGGACTTCTGCCTGCGAGCTCGCCAAGCTGGCAAGGTTGTGCTGCTGGATCCCGCCAGCCGCTGGATCCATTTCGAATCCGCCAGCCGCAGCCTTGATCTGGTGCCCCCAGAACTGGGTTTATTCCAGGAGCTATGGGCTCAACAGCTGGGCGGCATTTGGTGCACAGACCCCTACGTATCCCGTTGGCGGCAATTACTAGCAATGAAAAGCTGAACGATGCCATTCCAGCAGGCACCAAAGTTTTGGCTCTACAGCCACAACTTCACCCATACCGGTGCACCGCTGGTTTTAGGCGCCATTGCTCGGGAATTAGCGGAGCAGGGCTGGCGCCGGCAGCTACGACTACTCAGTTGGGGAGGCCACCACGACAGGGTGCACACCAAACTGCGCCGCGAACTTGAGGCGGAAGGCTTCCATTGCAGGGTTTTAAACCCGGAGCAAGCAGCACCAAAGCCAAAGCCAAACGACCGCATCCTGCTCAATAGCCTTGCCCTGCCCGAGGCGGTGATCAAAACAGCCTTAGCGCGGCTTGAGTGCGGCGAAATCAAACGCTTGGATTGGTATGGCCATGAGGGCAATCCAAGCCAGCTACTGGCGGATAAGCAGTGGCCCCAAAGGCTATTGCCACTGCTAAGCACAGGCAAATTGCAAATGAGGCTGCCCTCTATTCACACCCTTGGCAGCTATCAAAACTGGCTTGAATACAGCGGCTCAAACCTTGCGGTGCAAACACCTCTATTACCGCTGAAAAACGGTGGGTGTTCATTATTTGATCAACCCCTTCCAACATTTAATAGCTTGCGCTTACAACTCACCGGCATGGCCGGTGATGGCAACAAGGGGCACCTATGGCTATTGCGTTTACTCCAAGCTGTTATCCAAAGTGGAGCAGGTCAAAATCAAAACCAACGACCACTTGAATTACATTTCAATGGCTTAGAAATGGATTCTGGTGCCTATTTAGCTAGGGAGCTACGTTTGTGGGGCCATGCCTTATTGGGTGATCGCTTTAATTCAACCCCCCATGGCAGCCGCAATCAAATTTTAACGGCCATGGCTAATGCCAACCTAGCTGTGAGTTGTTCACGTATTGAAACCTATTCACTTGTGGCCATGGAGGCCATGGCCATGGGTCAACCATTACTGCGCAATCGCACTGGCGGCTGGCAGGAACAACTGAAACCAGATGTTACGGGTTTTGATCTTGGTGAAACGGAATACCATCTGCGTACGGAACAGGTGCAGCTACTGCAAAGATTGCTTGATCCGCAACTCACCCCTTCTTGGCAATTAAGTGCCATCTCCCTTAAGGCCCGCCAACATGCCCAATCAATTAGCCAGGGGCGTTACGCCAACTGGTTATTAGCCTAGGGTGTAGCAATGTTGATGCCATTTGATCTACTGCTACCCCTTGGGGGATTGCTATTTTTGTTGCCCCTAAATCCACTGCTAAGCAGTGTGGCAGCAAGTGCATGGGTGATGGCACAACTTGTGCTGGCACCAAAGCAAAAACGCTGGGCCCTATGGCCCCTAGCAATGGTGATCCTGTTGATGGCTCGCACCTGGTGGCTAAATGAAATGCCCCATCCAGCCTCCAGCCAAGACGGCCTTCTGCTAGTAACTAGCTTGCTTGCGGCAACAGGTATTAGCCAGGCCAGATGGCCATGGCTATTGCGCTTTTCTTTATTGCCACTGCCTCTTTTAATAACTCAAATAACTGCCAAACCCTGGACACCTAATCCGCTGGTGGGCGCAAACCAAGCTGCATATCTACTTGGCTTATTGCTAATAATTGCCATTGCTTGGTGTTGGCAACGGGCTGCGCCATTAGCGGTTTTGAGTGCTATTTTAGCATTGCTAATGGTGTGGCAAACTTCTTCTCGAGCGGCCCTATTGAGCTCGGTTTTAGCACTTGCTTTTGTTTATTTACGCGAAAGGGCTAAAGAAGCTAGTTTGCTGCCAAATCTATTTATTTTAATTGCTTTAGCGATAGCAGGCTTAGCTGGAAAACAACTATTACGTCCATCGAGTACTGGCATTCCTGGATTGAATCCAAGTTCAGATATGGGTCGCCTAGCCATAGGCCAGTGTTACTTCAACCTACCCTTTTCAGGAAACAATCGCTTGCTACATGGGGTTGGATTTGAACGACCAAAAGAGTTTTGTCATCAAATAATTAACGGTGGCATCGCCGACCATGCCCACAACCTCTACCTGCAACTCTGGGCAAATGCAGGCCTTTTGGGGTTGATTGGCCTTGGCCTACTAATAACATTGTTATTGAATAGTTGGCGCCAATCAGAAGGCTTGCTTGAACCTCTACCAAGGCGTGTTGGTCAAGCTGCCCTTGCATATACATTGCTCCAGAGTTTTTTTGATGTGTCCCTCATCCACTGGCCCATCACCCAAGTTTTTACAGGAATATTGCTAGCAATCCCCCTTAGCGTTAACGGCTCAGTTACTACGCCGGATCGGAGCTAAACGCGGATCCAGAATTTTTGGGCCCATGCCAGGAAATTTCACGGCAATTGAGATCTTTTCGCCACTACCAAATAGATGGGTAACTCTGCCTTCCCCAAACACATCATGCTGTAATTGATCACCAACCGCCCAAACTTGGGCAGCATTTCTATTCCCCATGGAAGGGTTTTTAGCCGGTTCGCGATCGATCCTGGTGAGCCGCTCCAGCCGCTGCTCCCTGGCACCGCTGCGGGGAATATCGGCTTGCAGTGAACCCTCCGGCAGTTCAGCTAAAAACGCAGATGGCACCGCCGCCTCTCGCATGCCGCCCCATAGCCTTCTTTCACTGGCATGGGATAAAAACAAACGCTCCTTTGCCCTGGTAATCCCCACATAACAAAGCCGGCGCTCCTCTTCCATCGAAGCTGGATCATCCAAAGAGCGATAGCTCGGGAATAAGCCCTGCTCTAGGCCCACCATGAACACCACCGGAAATTCAAGCCCTTTGCTGGCATGGAGGGTCATCAACACCACCCGTTCTGCGGCTAAATCTTTGTCGTCGGCATCACTTGCAAGGGCTGCTGATGCCAAAAAGCCCTCCAAATTGCCCTCTTCATTTTCCTCTTGATATTGCAGCGCTGCATTCACCAATTCCTGCAGGTTGCGGCGCCTTTCCTCTGCCTCATCTGTTGCTTCAGCTATGAGTTCGGCCAAATAGCCACTGCGCTCCAGCACCAGTTGCACCATTTCGCTTGGGCTTGAAGCATCAAGCTTGCCGCGTAATTCGGCTAATAAATCGGCAAATTGCAGTAGCCCCCGGGCTGAACGGCCCGCCAAGGTGCGCACCGATTCCGCATCGCTCACCACCTCCCAAAGCGGTATTCCCAATTGACTCGAGGCATCATTTAGCCGCTCTATTGTGGTTTTACCAATGCCCCGTTTAGGCACATTCAGCACCCTTAATAAACTCACCGAATCAGCTTGATTAACCAATAGGCGCAGATAAGCAAGCACATCTTTGATCTCGCGGCGATCATAAAAGCGCAAACCACCCACCACGGTGTAAGGCACCCGCCAGCGAACCAAACTCTCCTCAATGGCGCGGGATTGGGCATTGGTGCGATAAAGAACTGCCATATCGCCATAGCGCAATTCAGGGTGGGCAGCCTGCAATTCACGCATGCGTTGCACCACTGTTTCCGCTTCTGCAATCTCATCATCACAACGGCTTAGCCTGATTAATTCACCGGCCCCACGGGTGGGGCGCAGCACCTTATCAATCCGTTCCGTATTACGGGAGATCAAGGTATTCGCCGCCTCTAAAATAGTTGCCGTGGAGCGATAGTTTTCTTCTAATTTCACCATTGTTTGGGTGCTGCCATCTGCCACACCATCACCAAAATCACCCTGGAAACCCATCAGGATTGTGAAATCAGCAGCGCGAAAGCTATAGATACTTTGATCAGCATCACCCACCACAAAAACTGAGCGGTTTTCCCAGCTCTTGAATTGAGCCGGATCCACACCATCGGTTACGATTAACTTTAAGAGGTCGTATTGGGTGCGGTTTGTATCTTGATATTCATCAACTAAAAGATGCCTAAAGCGGCGATGCCAATAGGAACGCACCTGGCTATTTTGCTGCAATAGTTGCACTGGCAGCAGCAATAAATCATCAAAATCAAGGGCATTATTAGCGGCTAAGGCACGGCGGTAACGGCGATAGGTTTCCACCAACAGGCGGCCCCTTTGCCCCTGGCCCAGCTCCTGCTGCTCTAGATGTTGCGGCAACCAACCATGGTTTTTCGCATTGCTAATTGCCCAACGCATCTTTTTAGGTTCAAACCGTTTGGGATCTAATTGCAACTCTTGAACGGTAATTTCTTTAACTAAACTTTGGGCATCGGCTTCATCATAAATCGAAAACTGACGGGTCCAGCTGAGGCCATCTGGATCCGTATATTTATCAATATCAAAGCGCAATAATCTTGCAAATAGGGCATGGAAAGTGCCGATCCATAGCTCCTTTGTTACCTCCCGATAGATGCGGCTGCGCAATTGGCGTTGCTCGTGGCTTGCAAGGCTGGTGAGCGGTTGGCCAAAGCTGCTTTGGGCTAACCGCTGGGTGAGCAGCAGCTCCAGCCTTTCCTTCATCTCCCGGGCTGCCTTATTGGTGAAGGTAACCGCTAATAATTCAGCTGGATCAACGCCGTGGTGACCGATTAGGTGGGCGATGCGGTGGGTGAGCGCCTTGGTTTTACCGCTGCCTGCCCCCGCCACCACCAGCAATGGGCCGCAGTGGTGTCCCACCGCCTGGCGCTGGGCGTCGTTGAGTCCGGCGAGGAAACCCTGGGTCATTCGGGCAGATTAGGGCGCGCCTGCATCTGGCGAGCAAATGCCCATGCCGCTATCATTATAAGATGGAAAGCAGCCCTTCGATTCCCATCTTCATCGGCGTTGATCCCCGCGAACGGGCCGCTGCAAATGTGTTGATCGATTCACTATTAGCCCATAGCAGTGCACCGCTTGCGATCACAGCATTAATCACACCCCAGCTGCAAAAGCAAAACCTCTACTGGCGCCCTAAGGATCCAAAACAAAGCACCGCCTTTTCATTTACTCGCTTCCTTGTGCCCCAGCTGCTTAATTTTCAAGGTTGGGGTATTTTTATGGATTGCGACATGCTCTGCCGCTCTGATATCAGCGAACTATGGGCCCTACGTGATCAAACCTATGCCTTGATGTGCGTTAAACATAACCATAAACCAAATGAAACAACTAAGTTCCTAGGCGAACCGCAAACTGCCTACCCACGCAAAAACTGGAGTTCTTTGATGCTGTTTAATGCATCCAAATGTGAGGCTTTAACAGCTGCCTATGTGAACAGTGCTAGCGGTCTTGAATTACATCGTTTCCAGTGGTTAGAAGATCACAAAATTGGCGCCCTACCCGAGCAATGGAACCACCTTGTTGATGTGCAAACGCCTGATCCAGAGGCAAAACTTTTGCATTTCACCCTCGGCGGGCCATGGTTTGCAGGCCAAGAAAGCAGCCACTCAGCCGAATGGTTTATCGCCCGAGATCGGGCCAGCCAACTTTGGCAGCAGCCCACATGAGCTGCCTTGTAGTTATCCCAGCCAGGCTTGAATCCAAGCGTTTACCCCGCAAATTGCTGGCTGATGTGGGTGGCAAAGCCTTGCTGCTTCGGGTGATCGAGCGTTGCCTACTGGCTCAAACAGCCCCACAGGTGGTGCTCACCACCGATAGCCAAGAGATTAAAACCGCTATCCACGCCTGGGGCCTTGCTGAGCAGGTGCCTGTGCTAATCAGTAGCCCTGATTGCAGTAGCGGTAGTGAACGCATCGCCTCTGTGCTGCCGGAACTGCTCGCTTTAAATAACAATTTAATTAAAAACAATTCAACTAAAAAAAGTTTAGTTGAAAGCAGCTGGATCCTTAATGTGCAAGGGGATCAACCCTTCCTTGATCCAGCGGTGATCGATGCTTTAGCTGCCGCCTGCAAAAGCACCACTGCCAAAGTGCTCACTCCCGTTTATCGGCTACCAGCAAACAAAATCCACAACCCTGCCGTAGTGAAATGTTTGCTTGCCAGCAACGGCCAATGCCTCACCTTTTCCCGCAGTGCCCTGCCCCATGTGCGTGATGTGGAGCCTGAAAACTGGCATCTCCATGCCAACTACTGGGGCCATGTGGGCATCTACGCCTATCGGGCCGAGGTGTTAGCGCAATGGCCAAATCTGTCGCCATCGCCACTGGAGCAGGCTGAAAAGCTAGAGCAGTTGCGTTTGCTAGAGGCCGGCATCAGCATCCACGGCCTTGAGGTGGCTGGTGACTCCCTATCGGTTGATACCGCAGCTCAATTGGCCTTAGCCCGCAAGATCTGCTCCACCAGCTCCCGCACAGCCCCATCACCACCACGTTGATTCAATACCAAATCAGCTTTGCGTTTTAAGGCAATGCAGCCATTGGCGGGGGTTACTAACAACCCAACGCTGGGGCGCACCTGCAGATCATTAACGTCGTCTCCAATAAAAGCAGTGGCAGCAATTGAAATCTGCAACCGCTCCTGCAATTCCGCCAAAACCCCTGCCTTATCTCTTATCGCCGTGAAGCAATGCTTAATCCCCAAATGCCGCGCCCGTTGCTTGATTGCTTCTCCGCGGCCGCCACTTAAAAATGCCAATTCCAAGCCCGCCTGCTGCAGCAATTTCAAACCAAGGCCGTCGCGGGCATCAAAACGGCGTTGCACCACACCATCATCGCCATAAATCAAGCCCCCATCCGTTTGCACCCCATCCACATCTAAAACCAACAATTCAATGGCAGCTAAACGCCGTTTTAAGCCAAACCAATTCATAGGCTTGATGCTGCATAGGCTTCAGCTTGGCTAACGGCGCGAATTGCGAGCAGTTGTTTAAGCAATGGCTCCAGCCGCTGCAACGGCACCATATTTGGCCCATCACTGCAGGCAACTTCAGGGTTGGGGTGGGTTTCCATAAACAAACCATCAACCCCCACGGCCACAGCAGCACGGGCAAGGGGCGCCACAAATTGCCGTTGGCCGCCACTGCTCTTGCCAAGCCCACCCGGTTGTTGCACCGCATGGGTGGCATCAAATATCACCGGGCAAGCCAACGCCTGGAGCTGGGGCAGGCTGCGGTAATCCACCACAAGGGTGTTGTAGCCAAAGCTGCTGCCCCGTTCCGTGAGCCAAAGCTGACCAGGCTCCCTTAAGCCCGCCGCCCGCAATTTCTCCACCACCGCCGCCATATCCCATGGCGCCAAAAACTGACCCTTTTTCACATTCACTGCCCAGGCGCCGCGGCCAGCTAAAACCGCCGCCGCTGCTGCCTGCAAAAGGCTGGTTTGGCGGCAAAGAAAAGCTGGTATCTGCAACACATCAACCACGGCCGCCACGGGCAATGCCTGCTCGCTTTCGTGGATATCGGTAAGCAACGGCAAGCCAAATCGCTGCTTCACTTCAGCCAAAATTTCAAGCCCGCGGTTTAGGCCAGGGCCACGAAAACTATCGCCAGCGCTGCGATTTGCCTTATCAAAGCTGGCTTTAAATATCACCCTGATCGCCAAGCGCTCGCTGATTGCCTTTAGTTCTGCTGCCACCTCCAGCACCAAATCACGGCTTTCGATCACACAGGGCCCGGCGATCAAAGTGAAGGGGAAATCAATGGCCATCAGCTAAAACCCGCCTGCACCAGATCATGGAGCCGCAACAGGCCAAGCAACTCACCATCCTCCGCCTGCACCGGTAGAACTGCGATCGCCTTACGCCGGTTGCGTTCCATTAATTCCAAGGCCGCCACCGCTAATAACTGGGGTTGCACCGTAATTGGGTCTGCCGTCATCAACTGGCTGGCGGTTAGCCCTGCCCATTGATGGGCCTGCTTTTGTTGCAAGGTGCGGCGCAAATCACCGTCGGTGATTAAACCCCGCAGGCGGCCAGGCCGCTGGGGATCCGCCACCCAGGCGGCGCCAACGCCAGCGGCCGTGAGGCCAGCCAACACCTCCGGCAATGGCGCCATGGCGGCAAGGGGCGGCCAGCGCTGCACAGGCAGCATTAAATCAGCAGCGGTGAGGGTTAGCTGGCGACCAAGGGCGCCAGCGGGATGGTTTAAAGCAAAATCCTGGGCTGAGATGCCGCGCCTTTGCATCCACACGGCCGCCAGGCCATCACCAATCGCCATCGCCACCGCAGTGCTGGCGGTGGGTGCCAAATTCAAGGGGCACACCTCCCGATCAACACCACCGTCAAGCACCACTTCACAACTAAGCGCTAATGGAGATTGCAAACCACCGGTAATTGCAATGCAACGGCTACCGCGGCGACGTAGGTGGGGCAGCATCGCCAATAATTCACTGCTAACGCCACTGCGCGATAGCAAAAGCACCACATCTTTTGGCGCTACAACACCTAAATCACCATGGAGGGCATCAAGGGGATTTAGGTAGATGGCCATCAGGCCAATCGATGTGAATGTGGCTGCGATCTTGCGGGCAACGATGCCGCTTTTACCAACGCCAGTTACCACTAATTTAGCGCCGCAGCCCTGGCAGCCCTCAAGCAAAGCCAAGGCGCGATCTACTTCGCCTGGATCCAAGCGCTGGGCGGCGGCGGCAATTGCTGCTGCCTCCTGCAACAACACCTCCTGCACAAGCTTTTGCATCGCCTTAATTAATTGAGCTAAAGCGCTCCAAGCTGGCTAATTCTTGGAAGCTGGCTGATCGCTGCCGCAGTTCGTCAAAACTACCTGAGGCTTTAACTACGCCCTTTTCAAATTCATAGATGCGATCGCAGCGGGCAATCGTGCTGAGCCGGTGGGCAATCACAACGGTGGTGCAGCGGCGACCCACCACCTCAAGAGCATTAATAACTTCGTTTTCAGTGCGGTTATCGAGGGAACTGGTGGCTTCATCCAACACTAAAAAGCCTGAATTGCGATAAAAAGCTCTTGCTAATGCAAGCCGTTGGCGTTGGCCACCGGAAAGTTGATGGCCATTTTCACCCACTTGGGTGAGCAGGCCAAAGGGCAAATCAGCCACATATTCCTCCAGCTGGGCTGCTTCTAATGCTTCCCATACCCGGTCGTCGTCTATGCGGTTGTTATTAATGCCAAAGGCCACATTTTCCCGCACGCTGGCATCTAAAAGCTGAATAAATTGTGGTACCTGGGCGCAATTTGCCTGCCAAGCCGGCACCTCTTCTGCCGTTAAGGGATTGCCATCCAGCTCAAAACTACCCAGCTCCGGTTGCAATAGGGCAAGCAATAGATGGGCGGTGGTGGTTTTACCACTGCCGGTGCTGCCCACTAGGGCGATGCGGGAACCAAGCGGAATCGTGAGATTCACGCCCTTCAAAACCCATTCTTCAGTATTTGGATAGCGATACCAGGCATCCCGCAAGCGAATCGAATGTTGCGGGTAGATGCCGGCAGGGCTTGGCACCCCAGGGCAGCCAAGGGTGAGCCGCTCCACAGGTAGTTCCAATAGATCAACGGTGTGGCTCACCTGGGGCAGCCCCCCCCGCAATTCAGTGAGGGAATGGAATAAATCCTGTAGGGGTGGTGTTAGCCGCTGGGCTGCAATTGCAAGGGCCGAAAGGAAGGGCAAAATTCCCAATACCTTTTGCGGTTCACCCTGCATCAATGCAGGCACTGCACCGATTACAAATATCAAAGTTATTCCCAATGGTTCGATCAACAGCCGCGGCACAATCGGCAACATTGCCGACATCCAGGCATAACGGCGGGCTCTTTCCCCTGCCACACTAAATGACTTTTGGAAATGGGCTTCAGTGCCAGTGAGGGTGATATCCCGCACGGAAGCCAATGATTCCAATAGCAAATGGGTAGAGCGCACCTCTAAACGTAAATTTTGTTGGCGGGCGTGGCGCAGGTATGGGGTAACAAAAGTGGAAAGGCCCAAATAAGCCAGCACCACCGTGATCAAAAGCAAAAAGGCAGGGAAGCGGCCGATCCAAAGAATGCCAAAAGACAAAAGCAGAATTGATACCAGTGCACTAAATATGCGCAAGGTGGGATTGATCACACCACTGGCTGCCTGGCGGATATTGGAAAGGATTGAGGTGGTTAATTCCGCTGTGGAACGGGTGAGGTGATATTCATATTTTTGACGCAACACCCGCGCATGAATTTCATTTGATAAATCACGCCAAATCCGTGCTGTTAATTTCTGCTGAACTAATTGCAGAAATAATTTTGAAAATGATGCAAACCAGGCAAGGCCTATAAACACTGCAATCAACCAAAGGGTTTGATCAAGTGGTTTGCCGCCAAATACACGAACCCCAGGCAACTTATCTTCTAAGTTATTGCCAACTAGGGCCCCCACTAACCTTGCACCCACTGCCACCAGCGCTAAATCCAGCAGCCCTGGCAGCACTGAAATCGGCAGGATTTGCCAGAGGGCCTTGCGCCGTTCCTGGGGCAAATAACTAATTAAGCGTGATAGTTGGTCGATGGTTTGGCTGCGTTTACGCAACCACGCCATGGGCGCTATGCCGCCTACGGACGGCCGGTGGGGTTGATGGGCAGTCACGCCGGCAACCCTATGGCGCCAAAGCGGTTCAGAACAGTCTTTTCAACCGGCTCAAGCGCCGGCCCCAGCGCAATCGCCAACTGGGAACACTTTTTAAGGCCGGTGCACCAGCAAGCAACTGATCCCAATGCTGATTAACAGCGTTTAGGGCCTGCTGCCAGCGCTGCTGCACCTTGCTTTCTGAATGGGCCGCCAGCAGGGCCGCCAGTAATTCAGGCTTTGGCCTAAAGGCATCAGGGTTTGCAACTGCTGCTGTGATCTGCTCCAAATCATTGGCAAGGCTGCCGCAACCGATCTGCCATGCGCTTACGCCTGGATCCAAACTATCGGCGAGGGCATGGTTAAAGCTGCTAAATAAAACGCAACCACTGGCGAGAGCCTCCAGGGGCGGCAAACCAAAACCCTCCGTTACGCCCACACTGCGCCAATAATCGGCGGAGTCGTAAAGCAACACCTTGGCGCTGCTAAACAGGGCCGCTAGATCCTCCACCCAGCCGCTTTGCACCTCAACGGCCACCCCCCGCTTGCGCAGGGCTGGCACCAAGCAATCGAGCACATAACTGCTGGTTTTACGGGCCTGCACCAACACATCAATGCTTCTGGTGTTGCTAGCAGCAGTTGTGTTGTTGCCAAAAGCTGGATCCAAAGCATTGGGCACCAGTTGCAATGGTGCCCTTGGGGCGCGATCACCCCAATAGCCAAGCGTATTTCTACTCACGGCCAGCACCGGCACCCCAGGGGGTAGCTGAAAGCCATAACCACTGCTATGGGCGTGGTAAGCAACGGGTCTACCGCGCAACTGCCGCAATAACGCGGGCACATCAAAACCCCAACTCACAATCCATAGGGCTTCCCCTGGTGTTGCTTCCTGTTGCAACAGATCGGCAAGGAACAGATGGCCCGGTTCCCTTTGGCGATAGGTAACAACCTCCACCGAAGGCGCTAATTCAGCGCATAGGCGAGCACTTTGCAGCTCCACCAGCAAGCCACCGCAGCGGAAACGGGCGCTGGTACCCGGTACTAAAAACCGCAGGGGGCGGCTACTCACTCAGTTATTAACAGTTTCGGTACTGCCAGTGATTTGACGGCGGGTGAGGAAACCAAACAACACCTTGCCAATGGCAGCCACCAAATTGCCATCGAGCTCTTGGAATAGTTTCATATTGAGGTGAAAAGCATGGTTGGCTTCTTCCACCATCCGATCAGCCATCACCTGATCAATCACTAACGCATTCAATGCAGCCCTGTAGGTATTTTTAAAAGCCTTTTCATCCTCAATTGCAGGGAATACATAAAACTGCAAACCAGCATCACCCTGCATATTCATTGCTTTTTGGGCAATGGTTTTCAGAATTTGGCCACCGGATAGATCACCCAAATAACGGGTGTAGTGGTGACCCACCAGTAGTTCGGGGGCGCTATTTGCTAATTCATGGATGCGGGCTACATATTCCTTAGCCGCTGCTGTTGGTTGGATTTGCTCGATCCAATTTTCGCCGTAGTAATAAACAAGATCTGCTTCAAGGGCGCCGCGACGGTTTAAGGCCTCAAAGGCGATCGGTTGCAGCACTGGATTTTGCCGGAGGCGATCGATCTCCTCCTCCATTGCCGCATATACGAAATACAAACTTGCTACCAGCTTGCGATAGCTGAGTTTGTCTACCACCCCTTTTAGAAAGCAGCTAACAAAGCCAGTATTTTCTGCCATGGTGTGGGATTTTTTAGTTCCCTCCCGCAGCTGGGTAGCTAAGGGAACAGCTGCATCAGCGCTAGTGAGGGCAACGTTTGAATCGAGGGCAACAGCCATGGGGCCAGGTGCACGGGCAATCTTGATTGGAGCGTAGGCGCCCTATAGCTAGTAAGGGCTGCAAAAGTTGCGAAGGATTACGAGCCCTTGGGCCAGTTCGGCAGCATCAATAACCGCAGAACACGCAAAACTAGGCTCATCTAACCCATAACTTTTGCGGCTAACGCCCAGATGGCTATCTACGAAAAGCTCACAGCCCCAAGCCGCGGCGCCGCAATTAAATTTGTGGACGGCCTTCCTGTGGTGCCAGCCAACCCGATCATTCCCTTTATTCGCGGCGATGGCACCGGTGTTGACATCTGGCCCGCCACCCAAATGGTGCTCGATGCTGCTGTGGCTAAGGCCTATGGCGGTGAACGCAGCATTGAATGGTTCAAGGTTTATGCCGGTGATGAAGCCTGTGAGCTCTATGGCACCTATCAATACCTGCCCCAAGACACGCTCACCGCAATCGAAACCTATGGGGTTGCCATCAAAGGGCCCCTCACCACACCAATCGGCGGTGGGATTCGCTCTTTGAATGTGGCCCTTAGGCAAATCTTTGATCTCTATTCCTGTGTGAGGCCCTGCCGTTATTACAGCGGCACCCCAAGCCCCCACAAACGCCCCCAAGACCTTGATGTGGTGGTTTACCGCGAAAACACAGAAGATATTTATATCGGCATCGAATGGGCCGCCACCGACCCCGTGGGCCAAGAGTTGCTGCAGCATTTAAACAACACCGTTATTCCCGCCAGCCCGCAATTAGGTAAGAAACGCATTAAGGAGGGTTCTGCCCTTGGTATCAAACCCGTTAGCAAAGCTGGCACCCAAAGGCACATCCGCCGGGCGATGCAGCATGCCCTGCGGCTTGAGGGCAATCGCCGCCACGTAACCCTGGTGCATAAGGGCAACATCATGAAATTTACCGAAGGTGGCTTTAGGGATTGGGGCTATGAATTAGCAACCACTGAATTTCGTGCCGATTGTGTTACCGAAAGGGAGAGCTGGATCCTGGCGAATCAAGAAAAGAATCCACTGCTTTCAATTGCAGATAATGGCCGCTTGATCGAACCGGGTTACAACAATCTCACCCCTGATAAACGCGAGGCGATCGATGCTGAAGTTGAGCTGGTTTTAGCAACTATTGGCGCCAGCCATGGCAATGGCAAATGGCGTGAAATGGTGCTGGTAGATGATCGAATCGCCGATAGCATCTTTCAACAAATCCAAACCAGGCCCCAGGAATATTCGGTGCTGGCAACCCTTAATCTCAATGGTGACTACATCTCCGATGCTGCTGCAGCGGTGGTGGGGGGCCTTGGCATGGCACCAGGGGCCAACATCGGCGATCGCGCTGCCATTTTTGAAGCCACCCATGGCACGGCACCAAAACATGCGGGCCTTGATCGCATTAATCCCGGTTCGGTGATTCTCAGCGGTGTGATGATGTTGGAATTTATGGGCTGGCAAGAGGCGGCCAACTTAATCACTGCTGGCCTCAGCGCTGCCATCGCCAATGCTGAAGTTACCTACGACCTAGCCCGCCTCTTGGAACCGCCGGTGGAACCGCTTAGCTGTTCCGGTTTTGCAGAAGCGGTGGTGCGTCATTTCAAGGCATAATACGTATATAAACTGGACCTGCATGGAGTTTCATCGGATCACCTATAACCCCGCTCAATGTGGAGGAAAGCCTTGCATAAGAGGAATGCGCATAAGAGTTAAAGATGTTCTTGATCTCTTTGCCGCAGGATTAAGCAGCAATCAAATTCTCGATGATTTTCCTGATCTAGAACAAGAAGATCTAAATGCAGCCCTTCAGTATGCTGCCAACGAGATAGACCATCCAGTGCTTTTAGGATGAATCTTTGGCTTGACGCGCAGCTGTCTCCACTGATAGCTAAGTGGATAAATGATCAAGGCCTAAGAGTATCAGCAACCCCGCTCAGAGATATTGGTTTACTGAAAGCAAGCGATCGAGAAATCTTTCAAAAAGCCAGAATGTCTGGCGCAATTATTGTAACCAAAGACAGAGACTTTTTGTTGCTTCTCAAGGATGAAGGCCCACCTCCCCAGGTGATCTGGCTCAGGGTAGGAAATAGCAACAATATTTTTCTTCAGCAAGTTCTTAGTTCCACGCTACCAAAGGCTTTAGAACTGCTGCGGGAGGGTGAACCCTGGGTGGAAATTCGAATGAAGCTAAAAAATAGATCTTTATATGCAGAATAGTTGCTATGAATTCATCTTCAGCCTTAGCCACCGACCCCTGCGTGCACTGCGGCTTCTGCCTGCCCAGTTGCGCCAGCTACCGGGTGTTGGGCACGGAGATGGATTCACCCCGGGGCCGCATCCATAGCCTGAAGGCGATCGAGGCCGGCGAACTAACGCTTGATGCCACCGTGGCTAGTCATTTTGATAGCTGCCTTGGCTGCTTTGCCTGCGTTACCGCCTGCCCCGCCGGAGTGCGTTACGACCAACTGCTTGAGCAGGTGCGCCCCCAACTAAACAACCCCAGCTTGCGCACCCCCTGGCAGCGGCAATTGCGGCGACTTTTACTTGCCCTACTGCCCTACCCCCAGCGGTTGCGGGCCTTAATGCTGCCGTTGCAGGCCTATGCCGGCACGCCGCTGCAGCAACTTGCTCGCCGCAGCGGCATAACGCGCCTATTTGGCGCGGAAATCGCAGCGATGGAACAGCTGCTGCCGCCCTTGCCACCCCAGGCCAAAGATCCGGTGGGGCTGATTCCCGCTGAAGGGCCGCGCCGCGCCAGGGTTGGCCTAGTGCTTGGCTGCGTGCAGCGCGTATTTGATCCTGGCGTTAACGCCGCCACCTTGGCGGTGCTTGCAGCCAATGGGGTGGAAGTGCTGCTGCCGGAGGGTCAAGGCTGTTGCGGGGCGGTGAGTCATCACCAGGGGGAACTAAAACAAACCCAAGCCCTCGCCATGGATTTAGTGGGCAGCTTCAATCGAGCCGCCGCCAACGAACCGCTTGATGCAATCCTTGTTGCCGCTTCCGGTTGCGGCCACACCCTGAAGCAATATCCCCAGCTTCTAGCAGGCAATCCAGGATTTAAGGCAGCGGTAAAAGATGTGCATGAATTCCTCTATGAATTAGGGCTAAGCGATAGTTTTAAGGCGCGGCTTAAACCATTAAAAGAAGCGCTGGTTGTTTATCACGATGCCTGCCACATGATCCATGGCCAAGGCATTAGCCAGCAACCAAGGCAATTGCTTAGGGCAATCCCAGGGCTGGAGTTGCGAGAAGCGATGGAAGCGGGGGTGTGCTGCGGCAGCGCCGGCATCTACAACCTGGTGCAACCAGAGGAAGCAGCGGAATTAGGTGCAATAAAAGCGAAAGATCTAATCAATAGCGGTGCCGCAATGGTGGCCAGCGCCAACATCGGTTGCAGCCTGCAGATACGCCAACACATGCTCGAGCAAAAAAAGCCTTTACCCGTTGCCCATCCCATGGAATTACTGGCCCGCAGCGCTGGTTTATTGGAGTTTGGTTAATTGCTATAGCTAGCAATCCAGCCGCCAAGCTTCTAGCAACTGCCAACACTGCCGCAGGCTGGTGGCATCACCGAGATTGCCGGGGAAGGTAACAATTGGCAGATCGCCCCAGATTGGATGGTGGGGTTGGGGCTGCACCAGGGAAAGGCCCGGCAGCAACTGGCCCAAAAGTTGCAGACGATCTAAACCGAGGCCAGCGCGCAACAAAGTAAAACTGGTGGTGCCGCCCTTAGCGATCACAAAACCCAAAGGTGGCCCCAGGCTTAGGGCTAATTTGGCCATCCTTAGGGCTAGTTGCTGCTGCTGGGCTGGGCTGAAGCCACGCCGTTCACCGCGGCTGCTAAACAGCACTGGCGTTAGCCCCTGGCTGCGGATTGATTGCAGCTTGGTTAATAACAACGGCTCAAAATCTGTTGCTGCTGGCTGATCAACTGGATATTCCACACCCCTGCAGCCGGGTTCAGCAAGCAGCAGTTCCAACTGTTGATCCGCCAGGGGCACATGGGATCCCACTATCACCAAGCCAGGGCCGCGGCAGGGGGGTAGATCAGCTTTGCTAAGTAAACGGGGCTTGAGCTCAGCCAAACCATTCAGCAAGCTGGCGGCGCTTTGGCAAAAGTGACGCCTACCGCCAGCTATCAATTCAAACCGCAGGGTTTTAGCTAACTCATCTAAATCTTCTGGTGTGTGGGCATCAATCACCGCCCATTGGCCTACCGCTAAATCAGCCAATGGTTGATTTGCTCTTAAAAGCGCCACCTGGGCTGCATTTATGCGGCCAGCACTTTTAGTAGCCAACCACTCGCTAAGCACACTGGTTTGATAACCAAAACGCTGATCTGCGGCAAAGGCGCTCAGATGCACCGGTTTGCCATGGAGCAAATGGCTGCCCGCCTCAGTGGTGCGACCCCCCTGGGGGAATGCTGGCACCAACAGGTTGGCGTGGAATGGCCCAAGGCCAGCGCTGATCAGCTCCTGCTCCAAGGGGGTGTGGCCCCTCAAGGTGGAATCACCGCGACTA
Organism: Synechococcus lacustris Maggiore-St4-Slac; assembly: GCF_024345595.1. Lineage (NCBI taxonomy): Bacteria > Bacillati > Cyanobacteriota > Cyanophyceae > Synechococcales > Synechococcaceae > Synechococcus > Synechococcus lacustris. Next base: position 29,153 of record NZ_JAGQBK010000007.1, read on the forward strand.
ACCACCAGCCAAGGCCGTTGATAATTTTCCAAAAGCGGCTTGAGCCGAGCGCAGATCAACTGCAGTTGATCCCTCACCTGTTCAGGTTCTAAGGCACGGCTATTGGTGATTAAAAACAAGAGGGCAGAGGGGTCTGCAAGGCCCGCCGCCAGGTTGCTGCTGCTGAAATTCAACAACAAAGAACAACCATGAACGGTTTGTGAGCCTGTGGGGTCATCGTCAAAGACGATGATCTTGATGTTGTGCTCCATCTGCCGGCATGCCGGATCTCGCTCCAGTTGTAATGCCAGAGCGCGAGGAATTAAGCCAATTGGTGCTTGAACTCCATGCCGATGGCAGCCCATGGGTACCGAGCGGCCTTGGCAATCACCTGCATTGGGGTGCTGCCTTGCAGGCGGATGCAGGCATGGTGCTGAGCATGGCCCGCTGCAACCGCGTTATTCACCATGCCGTAGCCGATTTCACCGTAACGGTAGAAGCCGGATTGGGCCTAGCCAAACTGCAGGAGGTTCTTGCCGCCCAGGATCAATGGTTGCCCTTGGATCCACCCCTGGCTGGCCCCAGCAGCATCGGCGGTTTAGTGGCACGGGGTTTAAGCGGCCGCCTGCGCCACCGCTACCGCGACCTGCGTGATCAATTGCTAGGGATCAGCCTCTTGCGCAGTGATGGCACCGCAGCAAAAGCCGGCGGCAAGGTGGTTAAAAATGTGGCCGGCTACGACCTAATGCGTTTGTTTTGTGGCAGCTGGGGCAGCCTTGGCCTGATCAGCGAACTAACCTTGCGCACCATGCCATTGCCCAAGGGGCGGCAAATAGTGCAGCTAAAAGGTGCACTGGAAGATCTACAACAACTGCGCCAACAGTTGCTTTTGCATAGCTCCATGGCGCTGGAATTTATTGAATGGCGCCAGGGGCCAGGGGCAGCAACCTGCCTGCAACTGGGCCTATGCAACCTTGCTCAAGAGCAACAACTGCAATTGCAATTAACGCCAAATATCCAATTGGAAAAGCTCCCCCAACCAACAAGTTCAACAACAACTTCAACAACCGTGGAAGCTGGCCAATGGTTGCTGCGGCTGGGCCTTGAACCAGTAAAAATAATTGAATTTATGCAAGATCCAGTTGCCCAGGGTTGGCAATTGCAATTGGGGGCAGCCAGTGGCCTAGGCCTTGCCCAGGCTGCCTTCGAGGGGATGGCGCCCTACAGGGTGGAAGCCCTTAGGCGGGCCTGCGAAAGGCGCAGCGGCTACCTAACAGTGCTGCAAAGCCCAAATAACAGCAAGCTAGATGCCTGGGCCGATATAAAAGCAAAGCCCCTAATAGAAGCTGTTAAAAAACAATTCGACCCATTGAATCAACTTTGCCGCGGCCGCCTACCTGGTGTTGCCTCCTGTTAAACCTTGGCTATTAAGAAAACGTTGGAATCCTTCTGCTAAACCCTTACTGCCGGAATAGCTAAGGTGATGGCTATCGGCATATTGCAAGGTGCCATCTGGGCGTCGATGTTGCACGCGACCTGCAAATAAAAGTTGATCGGTGGGATCAAAGATATGCACATTTGGTAAACCCTTTGCCACCTGGGCCAGGGTGTTGCGCAGGGTGGTTTGCATCTCGGCTGTGATTGCAGCCGTGGGTGAGCAAAATGTGCCCCCCTCTCGATTAGCTAATAATTTGCCCCAAGCTTCACAAACCACGGGCTCCCTAGCCAGGGTTGGGATATCAAGCACCAACACCAACTGAATGCCTTTTGCCGCTAATTGCTTGGCGATGCGGCGGCTACTTGCAATGTAGGCAGAGCGAACCTGGGCTGGGGTTAGGCGTTTGCCATTCACATAAACCGGGAAATCATTTGGCCTGCCGCGGCCATCAATATCAGCCAATTGTTTATTTAACCAGGTAGAAACCAAAACGATGTCGTTTGGCTTCAGCCGCTGAATGGCACGGTCGATTTCACCTGCTGCAAATGAACGACAGGGTTCATAGGGTTTATTATCAAAGCTAACTGTTATATCAGGGCTGATTAAACAACTACTTTTAAATGTAAAACTAATACTTTGACCAGTTTTATTTGTAACTTGATCTAACATTGGCAGCAGGTGATGGGCATGGGAATCACCAAGCAGAAATATTTCTCCGGCACCGGCACGCCCCGCTTTACTGCAACGGCTGAAATCGGTTCTGTTCTTAATGTTGTAAGGCAACCAATTGGCAACACTGCAACTGGCATCACTGATATCGGTGCCAACAATCACAGGCCGATGTTCAGCAATCTTTTCGAGTTTTGGCACAGGATCTACGCCACTACCAAGAAAAAACTTGCCCCTATAGGGATGGGCTAGAGCGTCGATGCCCGTCCAGGTAACAGCGATGGCTGCCAAGGAAAGGCCCCATTGCAAGGGGGCTGATAGGGGCCGCCGCCGCACCGGCTGCTCCACCAGCACATAGGCCAACCAGGCCAAGCCAAAAGACAAACCAATCGCCAGGCTGTAGAGCCAAAAGCGATCGATGCCGTAGGTCCAGCGCAAAAAGGTGAGCACTGGCCAATGCCAGAGGTAGAGCGAATAGGAAATCAAACCGCAAGCCACTAAAAAGCGCTCAAGGCCTCGCCATGGCAAAAACCGTTCTGATGTAGCCCCATAGCCCGCCTGCAACAGCAACAAAGTTGCTAACACCGCCACCAGGGCGCCAGGGGCTGGAAACCATTGCAGGGAAGATGTTTTAAGCAAGGCCAGCAACATCAGCCCATAGCCGCCAAGGCGCAACCAAAGCCGGTTTAAGTGGCCGCCAAAGCCCTTTAACTGGGCAAGCAACAGCACGGCACCGGCGCTCAATTCCCAAAAGCGGCTGGGCATCAAAAAGAACGCCAATATCGGCGCTTCCTGGGTCCACCACAAACTGAGGCCGAGGGATGCAAGTGAAAGGCCCAGCAGGATTGGTAGTGCCCGCCTGCGGCCCACGCCGATCAGCAATAGCAAGAGCGGAAAGATCAGATAGAACTGCTCCTCAACCCCTAAAGACCAGGTGTGGGATAGGGGGTTGAGGTTGGAATCAAGGCCGAAATAATCGGTTGCTTTTGCCGCAAAGCGATTGTTAGACCAGCCATAGAGCGCTTTTACCGCATCAACAAAGAGGCTGCGGGTTTCTGATGGTGGCACCAGCAGCGCTATGCCAAGGCTGGTTACACCAACAGATGCCAAGAGATTTGGCAGTAGCCGCCGAATTCTGCGCACATAAAAACCAGCCAATTGCTGCCATGGCCCCTCCCCTTGATGACCCAGCAACGATCCGGTTACCACGTAACCGGAAATCACAAAGAAAACATCTACACCGGTAAAGCCACCGGGCAGCCAGGCCTCATTCAGGTGATAAATAAAAACCGCCAATACGGCGATGCCACGCATGGCATCGATATCAGGGCGGTAGTTAAACCTCAGCACTAAATGCTTTCCACCACATAACGGCACTGCAACACCTGGCTTGCACCGGCAGCCAGCTCCAACTTGCCATCGCCACTGATCAAACTTTGACGTGGACCAGTCCAGGGTTCGATGCAAACCATCGGTCTGGGGGGATCAGTCCAAAACACTGCCAGGTTCCAAGGGCTGCTCAGTTCCATGCGTAGGCGCCTTGCTGCTGCCTTATCAACTAAGGCCACATCAGCGCTGGGGCGCACCAGCAGGTCGATGCCCTGCTCTAACTGTTGCAGTTGCTCACTGGTGGCGCCGGGGGCCATCAGCTTGTGGTTTAAACATTCCTCAGGCATCCCTTCAAATTGGAGATCGCCAAGGCCACTCACGTTGAAATAGGGGTGGATGCCAAAGCTAAATGGCAGGGCCTGGTTTGCCCTGTTGTGGAGGGTGGCAGTTACCTCAAGGGCGCCAGGGGCTAGTCGGTAATCAAGCTGCAGCAAAAAAGCAAAGGGGAAATCCAGCAGGGTGGCAGGGGTATCACTGAGCTCTAAACGCACCCCACGGCCATCATCCAGGGCCGATATTTGCCAGGGCATGGTGCGGGCAAAACCGTGCTGCTTAAGGGTGGCGATGCGGCCATCAGCTAGGGGCAACTGGTCGTTTGGCAGGTTGCCGCAAATGGGAAACAACACCGGTGCTCCGCCCCTGATCGACTGGCTTGGATCCAAAAAGCGGGCTTCATCTAGGTAAACGATTTCATTGCCACCGCAACACCAACCACTGAGCAAGCCACCCCGTTCAGGCACTAAACGGATTTGATCACCGCTGCTGGCATCAGTGAATAGCCAATGGGGGTAGGGGCTGGTTTGTTGTTGCAGGGCCATAGCCGTTGAATTTAAGCGAGCGTGCTTAACCATTGCAGCAGCTCTGCATTAACAACTGCCGGCTGTTCATCGTGGGGGCAATGGCCAGCTTCCAAAACCACTTCAGTGGTGGCAGCGGGGGCGTGGCTTTGAAATAGGGCCCTGCGACCAACAGCATTGATCCAGGGATCGCGGATACCCCAAAGCAACAGCAACGGGGCTTGCAACTCAGCAAACAAATGGTCGAGCGGTTCGCCTTTAGGGAAATCAAAAACCGTACGAAACACCCCAAAGGCACCTGGATCCAAAGATGGGGTCCTGATGGCCTCCACCAGGGCTTCATCCACATTGGTTTTATCCACGTAAACCTGATTCAAGGTGCGGCGGATCGTGGCTCTACGGCGCAGGTTTTCAAAGATCAAGCGCTGCAGCACAGGGCTTTGCAGCAAGGCGCCCGCAATGGTTTGGCGGGCGATGGCAGCTAAACCCTGGGCTGGTTTTTGTTCACTACTAAAAGGCCCGGCGGCATTAAGCAGCACCACACCAGCGCACTGCTCCTTGAGGGCGGCACCGGCGGCTAGGGCTGCATAACCGCCCAGGGAATTACCCACTAACACCGTTGGTTCAGCGATGCGCTCGTGCACATAGGCGCAGAGTTGATCACGCCATAGTTCACCGCCATAGGCCTCACCAGCTGGTTTTGCACTGGCACCAAAGCCGAGCAGATCAATGGCATGCACTGGATGGTGCTGCTCCAGGGCGGGGATATTGAAACGCCAGTGGTAGGTGGAAGCACCAAAACCATGCACCAAGAGCACTGGTATCCCGGCGCTGCTGGTGCGCTCAAGGCTGTGAATGGGGTGGCCGCGAAAGCTCCAGGGTTCCTTCACGGCCAAATCAAAGATGTTTGCGGATGCTAAGGATGCTCCACCTGCAACGGTTAGCTCTGCCCATGGTTGATGCTGATTTAAGTGTGCTATTCAGCGGCAGCGCTTTATGGGCACTGGCTTTTTATGTGCCCTTGAGCGGCCCAATCGCGAGGTTTGAGGCTGAATTAGTGGCTGCGGGGGTGGCAGAAATAAAACGCCAAGTGCTTTTGGTGCTGAGCAGTGTGGCCCTAGCGGTGGGAGTTGGCGTGGTGTGGCAATTGCTGTTGAGCTGGGCGCTTAGCCCCAGTTGGGCCGCCAGCATGGCCTTGCTGGCGGTTTTAGCAACTGGTTTCTGGGTACTTGCTAATCGCGAATAGAACTATCTATTTGCACCAACAAATCCACGGATGTAGTCGATTCCCCAATCGAGGGTGTGGGGCGGAAGTTCATATATGTGGTAAAAAATTAAACGTTTAGCAGCTTCGATTCGCTCCATCCCAACGGCCCTGAGATTTGCTTCAGAAGCGATAAAGAATTCAGCCATGGCAATTTGATTGCCATTTTTAACCCCACTCACATACAAATCACGCAGTTTTCCAACAAGTTCAGCTGTGGCAGGGGCAAAGCTAATGAGTTCGTCACCCAGGGGAATAGTCATATTTTTGATGCAGCCCATGGAAAACTTCATGGCGGCCCTGGTTTCTTCCACACTCAAAGCATCATCTGAACCATCTCTGAATTGGTGCTGGATTACACCGTTGGTGCACTCGATCATGCGCAGCAAGGCAACCTTATCTAGCTCTTCAGGGGGAAGGGCGGAAAACAGTGCGTCCCAATCAGAGGTCATGGAAATGAATAATTTTACAAATCGTAACAACTATCGGGAGCAGTTGTGTGGCAGATTTAACCAAATTGAAAAACCAATCTGCATGGCCTTAGTTCCCCGCTGGCAATACATGACAGAGGAATCAAAAGCGCTAGCAAAACGCTTGGCCATTTCAGGTGCGATATTAGTAATTTCCCTGATTATTGTTAGGGCTTTACTACCCTGGGTGTTAGCTGCCTTGGCAGTTTGGTGGCTGTGGAAATTAGTTAAAAAGTGATCAAAAGTTATATATAGCTATATACAATTAATAATCATCACCGTATTTAACACCTGCATCAACATTCATTAATTCAACCGTTGTTTTATAACCCTGGGCAACGGTTAGATCGTGTTGGTAGCCGATGTCACGCAGGGCAGCCACGTCGTATTCAGGGGCAGTGAGCCAACTAAAACCCTTGCCAAAGGTGTTGTCGGGGTTAACCACATACCAATGACATGCGGTGTCGGGCACATGGACTGAACATTTTGTCCAATCGTTATCCCACTGGGGCACCTGCACAAAAGAAAGTGCCGCAAATAAAAAGCCGAAGAAACTAAGAAACATCAGCTGCTTAAGAATTCGTTACACAATAGCAGCCTTTGGCGCGGAAGGGGCAAATAGCGCCGATATCAGGCAAAATCAGGGCAAATTCATTGCTTTAGGAAAAATCACCGATCTACGCTGGCGGCAAAGGCTAGAAAACCTGCAAAGGGCCCTAGGCCAGCTCAAAGCTGCCCTAGAAGCCCACAACGCCTGCATCAACGATGAGGTGATTGGCATGGCTGTTGTTAAAGCCTACGAATTCAGCTTTGAATTGAGCTGGAAAACCTTGAAGGATTTGCTTTCCTACGAAGGCATTGATGCCCAGTTACCAAGGGAGGTTTTAAGGCAGGCATTTAGCTATGGGCTACTTAAAAATGGTCAGTTGTGGATTGATATGCTTGAGCAGCGCAATTTGATGGCCCACACCTACGATCAAGCCAGGGCAAATCAGGCTTTAATGCTTATTCGAGAAACATTTGCGCCAGAATTACTGCAACTTGCAGCTGAACTGGAGAAACGGCCGTGAAGGCAGTTATTGGCGGCCTGCCAAGCCAAACAATTGAACAAATTCAATCCGTAAAGCAAATATATCCAGAAATCCGCTGGTTCAAATTATATGGTTCAAGGGCTCTGGGGCTTGAAAAACAGGGATCCGATATTGATATTGCCTTCAGTAGCCCCATAGATTACAGCACTCAACTGGCAACAGCATTTGATGAACTTGCTACTCCTTACAAAATAGACATAACCCATTGGGAAAGCATTGAACATGGCGGTTTAAAAGCTCATATCGAAGCTGTGGGCATATTGCTATAAATAACGCAAAACCAGAATAAGCTGCCTAGAATATGAGCAAATAGCTTAGGTGCAGCTTGCCGATAAGAAAACTACTAAGAAAAAGCTTGCTTTGGATTTTACGTGAGCCAAATAAAACTGCAATATTGCCAGAACCAACACTGCAGCCAGCTTCCAGCAATCCCGAAACAAAAAATACTAAGGCCGTTAAAGAATGGACCTATTTAATCAAAAAAAGGTGGGATCAAATGCCCACGATCCAAGGCAAAACTGGACTGGTGCTTAAATCACTACTATTAATTCATGAAAAAATAAGTGATGCAAACCCCCTGGAGGGATATGAGGGCTTGCCATTGCAAGTGGAACAGATCTACTGGGAAATCTGGGATTTAATTGATGAACATCAAGATTTGGAAACACCAGCTGAAGTTTTAGAACAATGGATGACTCAGTGCACACCAGGAGACTTTTATTTATAAACAAACAGAATTAAAAATCTACGTTGTGTAATCGGCGTTGATGCGAACATATTCAGCCGACAGGTCGCAACCCCAGGCCCGGCCAGCACCAGAGCCAGATCCCACCACTAAATGAATATCAACTTGATCGCTCTCTAGATATTTGCCAGATCCCTTTGTTTGTAAATACAATGATGCTGCCGGCCGATCAAAATTAAGCGGTTCGCCATTAGCCATTAATTGATGGGTGCCAATCCATAGGGCAACGGCCTCTGGATCAAAACAAACCCCTGCCCTACCCGCTGCTGCAACGATTCTGCCCCAATTGGGATCACGGCCATGGATTGCAGTTTTAAATAAGGAAGAGCCACATATTGTGCGAGCTATTTGGCGGGCCTGGTTATTAGTTTCAGTGCCTTCCACCAACACTTCAATTATACAACTAGCGCCTTCCCCATCACGGGTTATCGCCCGAGCTAAATATTCACACATTTGATTTAAACCAGCTTCTAATAATGGCCAATATTGTTCCTCTAGCTGGAGCCCAGCGGCAAAAGCGATCAATGAATCATTGGTGCTGGTGTCGCCATCAACAGTGATTGAATTGAATGAATTATCAGCAGCCCGCCCTAACATTGCCTGCCATTGCTGCGCAGGAACAGCCACATCACAACTAATAAATGCAAGCATTGTTGCCATATTTGGATGGATCATGCCCGACCCTTTTGCAATACCTCCGAGCCGCACAAGCTGGCTACCTATTTGCAACTCCAATGCATGGCTTTTTGCCACTAAATCAGTGGTGAGGATCGCGGTAGCAGCTGCAGCACCAGCTTCTGAATTAGCAGCTAATGCATCCACCAAGGGATCGATAGCTGTTAATAACACATCCATTGGGATCGGCACACCGATCACACCGGTGGAGCAAATCAACACCTCTTCATGGGCTAAACCAAGCCGATCAGCTAAAGCAGCAGTGGCCCTCAAGCTATCGATTAAGCCAAGATCGCCAGTGCAGGCATTGGCTTGGCCTGAATTTATAAGCACTGCCCTTGCCGTGCCTTGGCTTTGTTGCAACCTCTCAACGCATAGATCAACGCAGCCAGCCCGCACGATGTTTGTGGTGAAAACCCCAGCCGCCAGCGCCGCCTCTGGCGCCAAGAGGAGTGCTAGGTCTTGCTTACCACTGGCCTTAAGCCCAGCTGTGATGCCAGCGGCTTTGAAACCATTTGGGGCTGTGATGCCACCGCTAATTGGTTGCCATTGATTCACGGCCGGTTCACACCACTGGCACCATCCTGCCGGTGAAGATGGTGATGCTCAATCAATTGATTGCCATGGGCCAACGCCGCATCGGCCTCACCGGTGGAATTGCCAGTGGTAAATCGAGCGTGGGGAAACTGCTGCAGGAAAAATACGGCCTGTTGGTTTTAGATGCTGATCGCTATGCCCGCGCTGCCCTAGCCCCTGGCACTACGGCTAGCCAAGCGGTGCTGAAGCGCTATGGGCAAAAGCTATTTTGCGGTGATCATCTTGATCGCAGGGCCCTAGGTGATCTGGTTTTTAATAACCCCACAGAACGCATATGGCTTGAACAACTGGTGCATCCAATTGTGCGGCAAAAGATAGCTGAGGAATTAAATAAATCAACTACAATCGAAACCATAGTGTTAATGATCCCACTCCTATTCGAAGCGGGCCTTGAATCACTATGCACGGAAATCTGGCTTGTAGATTGCGATGAAAATCAACAATTAGAACGCTTAATTGCTAGGGATATATGCACGAATGAACAGGCATTAGTACGCATTAATGCCCAATGGCCTTTAGCCCGTAAGCGCCTCCTAGCCGATCGCCTGATCAACAACCGCGGCAGCAGTGCTGAACTGGAAAACCATGTGGCGCTGGCCTTGGATCATCCTGAAGCCTAGATTTAGGGCACTTCACTGCTGGCGCCATGGTGATTAACTACAACGCCTCGCAACCACTGCTTAGGTGGCTGCTTTTTTTAAATGCCATCTGTTTAGCAGTGCCTTCTTTTGCAGCTGGGGAAACCGCCACAGTGCAAGAAATCCTTGATGGCAATCAACTTTATATTGATGGCAACCAAGCCCGGCTAAAACAAGCGGCCCAAGTTCCCCAAGTAATCAGCACCGGCGATAGCCGCGGCCAGCTGGGTTTTGAAAGTGGTGCCGTTGCAAGAATAAATCGCCAATCCCTGCTCAAATTAGGCAGCAGTTGTTTCCTGCTTAATAAAGGACAAGTCCTGGTGTCTGGCCGCCAAGATGGCTGCACCCGCTCCGCTCGGATGAGTGTGAGGGGCACTAATTATTTGTTGCAGGTAGACGAAAATGGCAATGCTGATCTCGCAGTTTTGGAAGGCACTGTGCAAGTGGAAGCAACTGAATCCAAAACAGCACCCGTAACAGTTCAAGCTGGCCAGCGCTTGCGTTTAAGCCCCGCGGGTGTAGTGCTGGGATTGGTGAAACTTGCCCTTGGTGATTACCAATCAATACTTGATGGCCCTCTATTTAGTGGCTACAGCTTGCCCTTGCCGGCTTATGCAAACCTTGAAAGTTATCTACGCAGCAATATGCCTGGATTAAATCTACCTATTACCCCTAGCCTGCCAATACCAACAACGCCTTCCGTGCCCGGCCTATCCCTACCGCGTTTTTTCTGATCGCAAATCTGCAATAGGCAGCGATGGCCCCCTCCCTTGGATCGAATTCACGTTTAAGCATTTTTGTTTTAAGCCTGGCGATCATTAGTGGTGGCTTGAGCGGTTGGGCTCCTCCGTTATGGCGCAGCTGGGCAATAGCTACCTACAACCAAATACTCGCTTGGGCCGGCCCGCAAACGCCGCCGGCTGGTTTGTTTTTAGTTGCCATAGACGACGCTTCTCTACAGCAGGGCCAATGGTTTGAACAACAACAAAATGCACCTGGCTGGAGCAAAGGTTTAGGCCAATTGCCTTGGCCAAGGGCTAGTTATGCCGTGTTGGTGGAAAAACTCAGGGCCGCTGGCGCCGAAGCAATCGCCCTGAATGTTTTGTTTGAAGGCCCAAGCAGCCGTAGCCCCAAAGACGACAGCCAATTGGCAGCAACCCTGGCTCGCCACAAAGGCCATGTGGTGCTTGCCGCTGAAATGCTGGAACCAAATGATTCCCAGGGGGCTGGTGGGCTCAGCCTGGCGCCGCCCCTTTTGGCACTACAGAAAGCAGCCGGGGGCAGCAAAGCACTTGGGCTCACAAACATGCTTAAGGGGGAAGACAACGCCGTTGGCCCCCACCCCGAGGCCTACATAAGCCAAATCCTTAAGCCCCATGGCATTGGTTTACAGCGTTCACTACCCCTTGCCCTGTTGGATGCAGGCGCACAAAAAAGCCGCCAACCCGATGCCCTAAGGGCCCTGCGCCCATACGGGCCAGAGGGACACCTACCGCGTATATCAGCATGGGAAATACTTGATCCCGATCGCTGGCAACAACAGCCTTTGCGTAAAAAGTTAAAAGGGGCGTTGGTGCTTGTGGGCCCCACCCTTGATCAAGGGGAAAACGGCCACAGCAGCGCCTTTGGCGTGCTTTCGGGCCTGGAATTATTAGGTACCGCCAGTGCCAACTCCATCGACGGCACAGGCCTAGCCCCATGGCCTGCCACAGCTTGGCCCCGCGCCCTGGTGGCATCGCTACCACTGCTGCTAATTGGCCTGATTGGTTTGCAGCGGCCAAAACTGCGCTGGCGCTTGGCCTGCTGCGGCCTTGGCTTGATCTTGCTTTTGCTGATCAGCACGAGCGCACTGTTGCGCTGGCAGCGAGCCCTACCCCTATTGGCTCCCACCGCCGCTCTGATCCTGCTGGCTAGTGGTTTTGGTATTGATGGCTATTGGCGGGAAGAGAAAGAACGCAGGCGACTGCGCCGCACCTTTGAACGTTATGTAGCCCCCAGTGTTGTGGCGGAAATCCTGCAAAACAGAGAGGCAGCCGAGGGAATCTTGCTGGGCCGCACCTTACCCGTAACGGTGTTATTTAGTGATCTAAAAGGATTTACTGCCCTCACCCAACAATTATCTAAAGAAGGACGCAGCACAGATTTAGTGCAGCAACTAAATACCTATTTAGGCGCCATGGTGGAGGTGATCACAGCCCATGGCGGCACCATAGATAAGTTCATTGGTGATGCTGTGATGGCGGTATTTGGCTCGCCCCGAAGCCGTGGTGTTGCCATAGAAGCAGTTCAAGCAGTTCGTTGTGCCCTTGCCATGGGCGAGCGCCTGGAGCAACTAAATCAACAATGGCAAATAGATAACATCGCTCCCCTTGCCAGTGGCATTGGCATTGCCAGCGGAGATGCTGTGGTGGGTCAAATCGGCAGCCCGCAACGGCTGGATTTCACTGTGATTGGCGACACTGTTAATTTGGCAAGCCGGCTGGAAAGCCTCACCCGTGTGTTGGATGCTCCAGTGTTAATCAATCAACGCACTGCCGAATTGATGCAACCGCAAATGGGGGCTCAAAACCTTGGCAAACATTCAATAAAAGGCATGGGCGATGTGGCAGTATTCAAGCCAAATTAATGCAATAAATCAATCAATTGCATTCACAAACTTATCCATCAACCCTTGAGCTTAGTTAACAGGATTTGATTAGCAAGCTTTGGATCAGCTCGGCCGCCAGTTTGCTTCATTAATAGGCCCACAAAGAAGCCTTGTAATTTATTCTTACCGCCCCTAAAAGCTTCCACTTCAGCGGGATGATCCGCAAGCAACTGATCAACAATTGCAGTAATTGCCGCAGGATCACTGATCATTCCCAGGCCCTTCGCTGCCACTATCGCTTTAGCTGAACCACCCTCAGCTAATAACTGGGGCAGGATTTCTTTGGCGATTTTACCGCTGATCTCAGCAGCTTCTATTAAACCCACTAATTCCGCTAATTGCTCAGGCTTTAAGGGCAGATCAACATAGGAAAGTCGATTGGCATTCACGTGGGCTGCGATATCACCGGTTATCCAATTTGAAACCGCCTTTGCATCAGCGCCAGCCGCTACTGTGGCTTCAAAATATTCAGCCATCTGGCGTTCATCCGTTAATACCCTGGCATCATAAATTGATAAACCAAATTGATCTGCGTAGCGATGCCGTTTAGCGGCTGGCAATTCAGGAAGCTCGGCAAGCCAAGCATTCCGTTGAATATCTGATACTTCAATCGGCCCTAGATCCGGCTCCGGGAAATAGCGATAATCGGCGGCACCCTCCTTGCTGCGCATGCTCTTGGTGTGCTGTTTGCTTTCATCCCATAGGCGCGTTTCCTGCACCACCCGCTCACCACTTTCGTAGGCCTTTATCTGGCGCTGGATTTCAAAATCAATCGCCTTTTGAATTGCTGAAAATGAATTCATATTTTTTATTTCCACCTTTGTGCCAAAGGGTGCATCCGGCCCCCTACGCACAGAGATATTCACATCGCAGCGCAATGATCCCTCTTGCATATTGCCATCACTAACACCTAAATAACGCATGATGCGGCGAATTTCAGATGCATATTCAGCCGCCTCCCTGCCGGTGCGGAGATCAGGTTTACTAACAATTTCGGCCAGGGCCACACCCGCCCGGTTGTAATCCACGAGGGAATGGGTGCTGCCGGCTAATCGATCGCTGCCGGCATGCACCAACTTGCCCGCATCCTCCTCCATATGCAAACGTTCAATGCCAATGCGTTTTAGATAGGTTTCTTTGCCTTTTTCAGCCACCTCAACTTCTATCCAACCATCCTCAGCAATCGGTTGGTCAAATTGTGAAATCTGATAGTTCTTTGGTAGATCTGGATAAAAATATTGCTTACGATCAAATTTGCTATGGGCTGCAATATTCAGATTTAAAGCTAAAGCTGCCTTCACGGCATATTCGAGCACCTTTTGGTTTAACACCGGTAGGGTGCCAGGCAATCCGCAAACCACAGGATCGATGTGGGTATTTGGCTCATCACCGAAAGCGGTGGAGGCACCGGTGAAGATTTTGCTGGCCGTAGCCAGTTGAACATGGGTTTCTAAACCGATCACCGCCTCCCAATTGGCCTCTGCCATCGCTCTGCTCCAGCCTTGAATGGCATTGATCCTATGAACTCAGCCGCTATGGATCGATCTGAACCAATCCTGATCCTTGGCGGTGGCTTAATTGGCCTTGCCATTGCCCATGGCCTCGGCCGCCGTGGCCATGCCGTAACCGTGTTGAGCCGCCGCCGCAATGAAGCGGCTGGCTTTGTGGCAGCAGGCATGTTGGCCCCCCATGCGGAAGGCCTTAGCGGTGATCAACTGCTGCTGGGGCAAGCCAGCCTGGCGGCCTATCCAAGCTGGATAGCCCAGGTAGAGGCAGATAGCGGCATCAATTGCAAACTCAAACCCTGCGGCATCGTGGTGCCCTTTAAAAGCGCTAGCAACCGGGATGCCTATCCCACTGCTGCCATGGGTAAAAGCCTTGATCGAGCTGGCCTGGAGCAGGAAATACCTGGGATTGGCCCCCAATGGCAGGCGGGCTTGTTGTTTGAGCAAGACGGTCAAATTGATAATCGCCGCCAATTGATGCGGGCCCTAGAGCGGGCCTGCACAGGCCTTGGTGTGCAATTTCAAGAGGGTGCCCAGGTGCAAAAGCTGCAGCGCCAGCAAAACGGGCACCTAGAGGCTGTTGAGCTGATCAGCGCAGAAGGTGAACGGCAGCGGCTGCCATGTGGCCATGCCGTTCTCGCCTGTGGTGCTTGGAGTGGTGAGTTGTTATCAAACCTGCCCGTTTTTCCGGTGAAGGGGCAAATGATGTCGTTGCAGGCACCGCGGCAGGCCCTAGGGCGAGTGTTATTCGGCCCCGGCACTTACTTAGTGCAAAGGGATGATGGTTTGCTGGTGGTGGGTGCCACTAGCGAAGCGGAAGCCGGCTTTACCGATGGCCTCACCCCAACGGGGCAACGGCAATTGCAGCAAGGCATTTGCGCCCTCCTGCCGGAAGCAAGCCATTGGCCGCCCATGGAGCGCTGGTGGGGTTTTCGCCCCTGCACCCCCGATGAGGGCCCGCTTCTTGGCCGCAGCGCCGTGCCAGGCCTATGGCTAGCAACAGGCCACCATCGCAATGGGGTGTTGCTGGCAGCAATCAGCGTTGAACTGATAGTTGCCGCCATCTGCAATCAACTCGATCCTGATCAAGCGGCAATGCTCGCCTGCTTCAGCTACAAACGATTTGAGTAGTTAGTTATTTAACTAGCTTTCCGTGCGCCACCCCTGGTCGGCAGGGGTCCAGCTGCTTAATTCAGCGGCTTGGAACCAGAGGCCAATTTCAAATTCAGCTGTTTCTGCTGCATCGGAACCATGGATCACATTGCGGCCGATATTCACCGCCAAATCACCGCGGATGGTGCCGGGTTCAGCTTCTAAAGGCTTGGTGGCACCAATCAATTTACGGGCGCTAGCAATTACGCCATCACCTTCCCAAACCATTGCCACCACAGGGCCACTGCTGAGGAAATCCACCAAACCAGCAAAAAATGGCCTTTCGCGATGCACGCCGTAGTGCTCCTCCACCAAGCTGCGGCTAGGGGTTAGCTGCTTAAGCCCCACCAGCTTGAAGCCCTTGCGCTCAAAGCGGCCGAGGATTTCACCCACCAGTCCCCGTTGAACACCATCGGGCTTGATGGCAATAAAAGTGCGTTCGGTGGCCATTGGGCAGGGGGAAAGCTCGGCCCCATGGTGGGTGCCTGGGGGGCTGCTTGGCAAGAACACAGTTTCAAGCTCCAATCACTTGCCTATAGTCATGTGCCTATAGTCATAATTAGAGACTTGTTTTTATGGCTCTACCCCAAGATCAGGGCCCATGGATTTCAAAATCCCTATTCAAAAGCAAGGCTTTGGAATATTTCCGCCATGTTGAAACCAGCGGCGAAACCATTGTGGTTACCGATCACGGCCACCCCACCTTGGAAATCCGCCCCTATGAGCCCCTGCCAAATTCCGAGCTAGACCCTTTGGATCAACTGCGCAACTCAGTAATTAGCTACATCGAACCAACGGAACCGGTGGATCAAGGGCACTGGGAAGCATTGCAGTGATTTTGCTTGATACCCATGTGCTGATCTGGTGGGTAAATGGTGATTTAAGCCGTTTATCAAAAGCAGCCCTAGCTGCGATAGATCTACATAAACAATCCAATCAAAAACAACAACTTCTTGTAAGTGCAATCAGCTGCTGGGAGGTGGCAATGCTGCTAAAACGCGGCCGCCTAAGCCTCAGCATGGATAGCGAAAAATGGTTCAACCTGATCAGTTCCATCCCTGCCATCAAATTCCTGCCCCTTCAGCCTCGAGTTGCCATAAACGCCACCCAACTGCCAGAACCGTTCCATGCCGATCCAGCCGATCGCTTCCTTGTGGCTCAAGCTCGCCAACTAAATCTGCCGTTGGTGTCTGCTGACGCCAGAATCAGGCAATACGCCCACGTGCAATCGATATGGTGACTTCCAGCCCCGCACAAGCCTGGACCAGTGCCGATAGCGCTGCCCTATACGGCCTAGAGCGCTGGGGTGATCCCTATTTCAGCGTTAATAGTTGCGGCCATGTGATCGTGCAGCCCCGCGGTGACCGTGGTGGTTCCCTGGATTTGGTGGAACTGGTGGAGGGCCTGCAAAACCGCAACCTGCACCTGCCACTTTTGATTCGCTTCGACGACATCCTGGAAGACAGGCTGGAGCGGCTCCATGGCGCCTTTGAACGGGCAATCGCCCAATACGGCTATGGCGGTAGATATCAGGGTGTTTTCCCAGTTAAGTGCAACCAACAGCGCCATGTGGTGGAACAGCTGGTGGAGAGTGGTCGCCGTTGGAATTTTGGCCTTGAGGCGGGCAGCAAAGCGGAATTACTGATCGCCCTATCGCTACTAAACGATCCCGCTGCGCTGTTGATCTGCAACGGCTACAAAGACAATCGCTATATAGAAACCGCGATCCTGGCAAGGCAGTTGGGCCGTCAACCGGTGGTGGTTATCGAACAAGCCGATGAGGTGGAACGCATCATCAGCGCCAGCAAAACCCTTGGTGCCGCACCTTTAATAGGCATTCGGGCCAAATTATCTACCCGCAGCACTGGCCGCTGGGGCAGCTCCGTGGGGGAAAGGGCAAAATTTGGCCTATCGGTTCCCGACCTGTTGGCCACCGTGGAGGCATTACGGGCAGCAAATCTACTTAATGATCTGCGGCTGCTGCATTTTCATATCGGCAGCCAAATTAATAATATTGCAGTGCTCAAAGATGCGCTCCAGGAGGCGGGTCAGCTGTATGTGCAACTTGCCGAATTAGGTGCACCCATGGGTTACCTAGATGTGGGCGGTGGCCTTGGTGTTGATTACGACGGCAGCCGCACGGCCAGCGCTGCTTCCACTAATTATTCACTGCAAAACTATGCAAATGATGTGGTGGCAACCATCAAAGAATGCTGCGAACCAAAAGCGATCGCGGTGCCAACTTTAGTTAGTGAAAGTGGCAGGGCGATAGCAAGCCACTTTTCAATATTAGTTTTTAACGTTCTTGGTAATACCGCCGTTGCTGATCAGGTGCCTGATCAGCAACCAGAGGAACCATTAATTGTGCGCAATTTGCGCGAAACTCTCGCTGGCATTAATCCCCAAAATCTACAAGAAGCCTGGAATGATGCCCGTAAATTTAAAGACGATGCCCTATCTAGTTTCAGGCTTGGTTACTTAAGCTTGCAGCACAGGGGCCTGGCGGAACAGCTTTACTGGGCCTGCTGTTGGGCCATAACCCGTGAATTACCTTCAACTGAAGTGCCAGAGGATCTCCGCAGCTTGCAAGCTGCCTTAGCCCACACCTACTACGCGAATCTATCGATTTTTCGCTCCGCTCCAGATACCTGGGCAATTGATCAATTATTTCCGGTGATGCCAATTCACCGCCTAAATGAAAAGCCAAATCAATTGGGCAGTTTTGCTGATTTAACCTGTGATTCCGATGGTAAATTAGCCCGTTTTATTAATTCTGGTAGTGAGAAGCCATTACTAGAACTGCATAGCCTTAAACAAGGGGAACCCTATTGGATTGGCCTTTTCCTTGCTGGCGCATACCAAGAAGTTATGGGTAATTTACATAACTTGTTTGGTAGCACTAATGCCGTAAATATTCGCTTAGGTGCCGGCAGCCAATATCAAGTTGATCACGTGGTACGCGGCAACACAAATGCAGAAGTATTAAAGGCTATGGAACATAACCCAAACATCCTGCTTGAGCGCCTGCGTCAAGCCAGTGAAGCTTCAATCTCCCGCGGTGAGTTATCGATTGCAGCTGCCCGCAAATTAATGGAACACCTTGAACAATCGCTTCAACAAAGTACCTATCTAGAAGCCGATTACCAAGGGGAACCCATCAATTGAATGCCACCCCAAAAATAGGGATGGGTTAATCCCGATGCTGCTATGCGCCTTTGGCTTGCATCCAAACCAGCCAGCAATACTTCACCAGAAGCACCAACTACACGATCAGCTTCTAAACGTATTAAGCCCCTAGAAAAAGCTTGGCGGGTGAGTTGTAAAGCCTCAGCCTTTGGCACGCCAGCTTCTAAATGGCGATAGGTTTGCACAAAGAAAGCAGAAGTTGCCACATCATCCACATACCAAAGGCTACCGATTGCACTGCGAGCACCCGCCTGAAGCGCAAGGCCCGCAAAACCAAGTTCGCTATCAGGATCACCAATGGCCGTACGGCAAGCGCTAAGGCTGATTAGATCAAGGCTGGCATCAGCGCGGCGACTGCGCAAGGAGGCGAATTCCTTGAGCGCAACAGCTCCTGTGCCGGTATAAATGCGCGATTGGGATGGACCACCCGGCAAAAATTCAGCATGGGTAGCCACATGAACCCGCCGAAAACGCGGGTCGGCAGCTGATATCAAAAGTGCGCTTGGGGTGAAAGCTTGATTAAGAAAAATCTCTGATTTTTGACCAATCGACACTGCCCGCAATTCCTCTGGCACCAGCGGTAAGGGTGCCAAACCATCAAAGCTAGATGCGCCTAGGGCAAGCAGATCACCACCGCGGCCAAGGGGTGCCTGAAGATTAGTGAGATTGAGAGAAGGCGTAAGTGATAAACCATATTGTTCACCTAGAAATTGCTTACCGTTATGTAATGCCGCATAGGGAATTGCCTGTAAACCTTGATCGGCGCTTAAAAGCAAGGTGGTGATCTTTTGCTCCTGCAGAATTGGCTCTAGGGAAGTAAAGATTTGGCGATATAAACTGCGGGAAGGGCCATTCGCATCATTAACTGCCAGATTTTCCTGACGGGAAAGTGCCCCATAAAGCTTTTGCAGTGAATCGCGGAAATCAGCTTGGCGCAATGGCACACGGATTCCTTTTGGTTCGCCTGTTGCTGTAATTAAAACCAAATCTAATTGAGCATCAAAGCCGCCAACAGCAGCATTTGAGTAGCGCAGATGCAAAACCGCTGGATTATAAGCAGCGCGATTAAAAGCAGGATTAAGCAGCGCCTGATTGTTAGTTGCAGCGCTTGCTAGCAAACCAAGGCCGGGATCAAGCCCTAATCCTGCTTGCTTTCCAGCCGCTGTTCTCACTGATGTAATCGCAGTCTTTAAGCCATTTTGAATATCAACAGTGCTGAGTGATTTCGCAGCCTCCTGCAACGAAAGCCCTAAGGCAACAGCTACTTTTTCACTATTTCTTTGCTCAGATTGCTCCAAAGAAGCAATCACCTGAGCCGATGCAATTCGCTCAGATGCAGTAGGCGCTAACGCCGGAGGCGGTGCTGCGGCCGCAGGGGCTGGAGCGGCAGGTGCTGGTGCTGGAGCCGCTGGTGCTGGAGCCGCAGGGGCTGGTGCGGCAGGTGCTGGTGCTGGTGCAACTGCGCGCGGCGCGGGCGTTGGCGCTGGCGGCGTTGGGCGGGGCTTTTGATCTGGTGTTGGTGTAGGCGTAGGTGTAGGTGTAGGCGTAGGTGTTGGTGTAGGCGTAGGTGTTGGCGTAGGTGTAGGCGTAGGTGTTGGTGTTGGTGTAGGTGTTGGCGTTGGCGTTGGCGTTACTGAATTTGGTAATGAAACTAAGGATTGATAAAGCCCGCCGCCTAAATAGGGAGTGAAGTTGGCAACTGTGCCGCTGGTGATGTTATTTGCAACAGTCCATGGCCCAAAAATTGTTTCACGGCCGGTTACTCTTAAGGAAGTTGCAGTATTATCGTAAGGTTCAATATTAGCTTTAATTTGTATACTACCTGAAGGGCAATTAGCCCCGCACGGCACTCCAAAACCAGCTAAATTGTTCAAGTCGGCCGTAGTGCTTACAAAGCCAGATTGTGAAGCGATGCCACCCACCTGGGAAGCACTTGTATAAGGAGTAAATGTGCCAGCACTTGGGTTATAACTACCCACCTGAAAATCAGTAGCAATATCTGAAGAAGGTGCTATAAAAGTACCGTTAAAAGCTTGGGCATAAATACGCAACTTATCCACTTTTAGAGGATCACCTTCGATATTAATTTTTGAGCCAGCAAGATTTAAGTGGGGCAAACTAAAGCCCCCCTGCACACTAATAGGAGCACCGCCTTGCCCCTGGGCCATTGTTGAACTGGTGGAATCCATTAGAATTCCCACATACTCCGCTGTGATCCAATTAGGAGTTGTTACTTGCAACCCGCTTCTATCAATATTCATATCAAATGGAAATAAAGCTTGGCTTGATGGATCACGAAACATCAATGCATCCACCGCAAACAGTGATAGAGGCGTTAAACCACTGCTCGAAAAGCCCTTTTCCACGATGAATCCAAACGGATTCATCAACATCAACGCAGGGCTGGCACCGCCCCAATTGCGACCTCCCAAAGGACCTGCCAATTTGCTTGGCCCCGTTTCGATCCGGCCAAAAATCATCCCGACGCCAGTACTGCCGCTGCCATCAAATACGGCGGAACTGCCCGGAGCTATATCAAAACGACTAAAAGAATGGAAAAGCTTGTTGCCCCGCTGGGTGCCCCCTGTTATTACCGCTTCAGAACTGGTGCCACCAACCTGTGTAGATAAATTACGCGCTCCACTGCTACCCAGCACTTGGGCAGTGGCATTGGTTGACAGCCCAAAACTCAAGCCCAGCACTGCAAAAAGGCCTACTGTGATGTTCCGATTTTTTGCCAGTGCCATGGGCTGCCAGTGGAATTGGTGAATCCTCCCCCCAGACAATCTCATAAACACAGGCAAAAATCACTAAATACTGTGCGGCCCCTCACAAATGCTTTGGCTGCTAGCCCAATTGGTTGAACCGGCCCTGCAGCCAGGCCCCGTAAGGCTGCCGAGCAATGTGCCAATCGAAAGAGCCGCGCCAGCCACGGCCGCGCCAGCGGTTGAACTAAGCCCAGAATTAAAAGATTCTCGTTTATACACGCCAGAGGCATTGCAAGATCAATTAGAGCGCTGCCAGCAAGAGAATCCAATTAATAATAATATTCAAAACCTGAACAATTGCGCCGCTGCCCTCACCGCCCAGCTCGTTGCAAAGGGCTACTTAAATTCAAGGGTAATCGTTGATCAACTAACAAATCCAGCGCGGTTGGAATTAGTGGAAGGCAGGCTAGTTGAATTAAGGGTGCAAAGCAGTAATGCCTCCTTAGCGCGCAGAGTTAAAGCATGGTTGGCACCTCTCCAACAGGGGGCTTTACGGGTAGATTTATTAGAAGAAAGCTTACAAAAGCTTAGACAGCGGCCTGATATAGCAGCGGTGCGGGGCAACTTGGGCCGTTTGGGTAGTGATCCAGCCAAGGCTGTGTTAAACATCACAGTGGAGCCCGCTGCTCAACCGATCAGAGGTGAAATAAACCTTCGCAATGATGGTAACCCAGGCACTGGAGAAGCCCGCGGAGTGCTTGGTCTTAGCAAAATTGGCCTTCTCCAAAACAGCGATCAACTCCTTGTTTTTGCTGAAATCAATACCGATCGCGACCCAGAAGTTGGCTATGTACTCGGATCAATTAGTTACACAGCTAATCTAAATAATCAACTGAGTTTCACCAGTGCCTTTGGTTATAGTCGCCGCAATCTAATCGAAATAGATCAACCATACCATGATCTTTCCTACAGGCAATTACAAGGTTATGGTCAATTAAATTGGAACCTAATAGATGGCTTAAGTTCTCAATTGTACGCATTCACTGGGCTCAGTGTTAACCGCAACGATGTGTTTTTAGCAGATAAAGCAGTTCCCCTACTTGTTGGTGGCAATAGCAACGGCTGGTTGCGCACCGGTTTCATTCGAGCAGGCCTTGGCTTCAACAACTCTGGCCAATCCCTTGCCTGGGGAGGGCAGTTATATGGCTTACAGGGAATTCAGGGCTTTTCCACCCCCAGCCAACAGCTTGCCCTTGGCGAAGTTGGCATTCGCCCTGGAGAAGCCAGGGCAATAGGGGCAAGCCTATCGGGCAGTTGGTTAGCCCTACCCCAATTGCAATTAAGCATTCGCAGCGCTGCCCAATGGGCCTTTAACCCCCTCAGCAGCGACATGGGATTCAGCATTGGCAGTGATAGCGGCCTCCGCGGTTTGCCGGGCCAGCTGGTTAGTGGCGACAGCGGCTATCTGGGCTACATAGAGGCCGCCTATACCCTTTGGAAAGGTGGCTCTAATCGCCTACAGCTAGTGCCTTTTATCGGTGCCGGCGGGGTTGAAAGCAACCGCAACTCAATCAATTTCAACGACACCGCTGGAGCGGGGGGGGCATTTTTACGTTGGCAGCAGGGAAATACTTGGAGTGCGGAGCTCGGCTGGGTGGGTCCCTTCCAAACAGAAGCGCAAACCCTTTGGAATAACTGGCTGATAAGTGATGGTTTGTATAGCCAACTAAAAGTGCGTTTTTGAAAATGCTTTTTCCCAGCCCAAGGCGCTGGAACCACTGGATCAGCTTAGTAACCCCCTATGGGGTTGCTGGAATTTTGCTTTGGGGATTAAGCAGTAGCGGCATTGGCGAAAACCTCAACCTTTTGCTCTACGACGCCAGCATCCAAGTGCGCAAAGCACCCAGCGGTATCGATACACCAATTCGCTTAATTGGTATCAATGAATCGGATATCCGTAGATATGGCTGGCCCATAAACGACAGGCAGCTCACAGCAGGTTTGCAAATCCTTAGGGCAGCTGGCGCCACCGCCATCGGCTTAGATATCTACCGCGATAAGGGTGTCGATCCAGGTAGTGCTGAATTACGCCAAGAGTTAAAAGAAAATCCAAAGTTGGTGGCAATTTTTAATGCCGCTGAGGCAATTCCAGCGCCTCCGGGCACCCGCCCCCAGCAGCAAGCTTTCAATGATCTGGTTTTAGATGGCGATGGGGTGCTACGGCGCGACCTGGTGCACGTTGATGGCCAACCACCTGCCTATTTAGCTTTACCGCTACGCCTATGGGAAAAGGCTCAAAGCAATCAGCAACTGCGTTCAACTTTTAACAATCCCCAACTGCAAAGTCGCTGGTTAACACCAGGTTCCGGTGGATACAGGCAAGTTGATGCAGCTGGTAGACAAAGAATGCTGAGTTTTTTACAACCTGGTAGCTTTCCTATTTGGAACCTCTCATCCCTTTTAGATAACAAAATTCCAAAGGCTGATCTAAAGGGCAAAATTATTTTAATCGGTAGTGTTGCACCCTCTCTTCGGGATAATTTCAACACCCCCCACACCCGTTTTAGTGGTGCGGCACAACTGGCCACAATGCCTGGCGTGGAAGTGCATGCCCACCGCTTAGCAGCCCTAAGCCGCCTAGGGCAGGGCAACCACTACCAGATGAATGTGCTACCGGCTTTCACTGAAACCATTGCCCTAGCACTGATTACAGCCGCTGGCATCGCCATTGGCGAAGGAATTAAGGCCCTACGGCGCAGCGGTTGGATTTTGCTTAGTGGCGAGCTTTTACTGCTGGCCATTGGTTTTGGCCTGCTGCTTCAAGGCATTTGGATTGGCATCAGCATCCCCATGACTACCCTTGCCTTGATCACAGCCGCCGGTTGGCTGCGGCGAGGTGCTGCCGGGCAGTTACAACGGCGCCAAATCGAACGTTTATTGGGGCAAACCACCTCTCCCGAGGTGGCTGCTGAATTGTGGAAACAACGGGAATCACTATTGGAGGAGGGGCGCTTTCCTGGCAGGGAATTAGCCGTAACGATTCTATTTGCCGATATTGTTGGCTTCAGCCAAGTGGCTGAGGGATTTCAACCGGCTGAAACGCTGCAATGGGTTAATGCCGGCATGGAAAAATTTGTGCAGGTAATCCATAGCAATGGGGGCATGGTAAATAAATTCACCGGTGATGGTTTCCTTGCGGTATTTGGGGTGCCCCTAGCTCAAAACCCCACGCAAACCGCAAACCAAGCTTTAAATAGTGCCGCCGCATTGCAGCACACATTACTTGAATTAAATCAACAATTACTAGCGGAAAATCGGCCTGCAATGAAATTACGGGTGGGCCTCCATAGCGGCGAAGTAATCACTGGCTCCATGGGTAGTAGCGAACGTATGGAATATGCCGTTATTGGCGATGTAGTAAATGTTAGCTCGCGCCTTGAATCACTGAATAAGGAACGCCAGGTTAATCTCTGCAGGGTATTGCTATCGAAGGAGACCCTAAATCTATTAACAAATCCCGAGCAATGGCAATTCAACTGCTGGGGCAGCTTCCCCCTCAAGGGCAGAGATCAAAGCGTTGAGGTATACGAATTAACAGGTATAAATAACTAAAGTTTCTGACAGCGCACCGGTAATTGCTCAGGCCAATTACCTGGCAGAGGGTCACCACCTAAAAACTTGCTTATTTCAGTTGTAGGAATGCTTGAACCACAGCTTGCCGCCAGGCGGTTGAGGAGGGTTCCAGATCCAACCCCTTGCCCGGGGCGAATCAAGCTAAGGGCAGGCGGCGAGGCAGTGGTAATAAAACCAAGGGGGTCGCCAGCTAAACCAACTGCCCCAGGGCAAAGGAAAGAACTCTCCCAGCGGGTTTCAGCCGTTAAAGCGGGCAGGGTAATTAGCCTCACCCCAGCGGCCATGGGCTCCAACTGGTAGGAGCGCAGCCCCTGCAAATTTATTAATAGTGGATAGGTTTGGACAGCGGGGCCCTCCAAAATGGCAATGGTGGCTGGTTTGCCCTTGGCCACCTCTTGAATATTGGCAGGCAACACCAGGTGGGCAACCAACCTTGAAGTGCATTCCCCCCTGGTGCCTCCCCCCACCCGGCGGCCAGGGAATTGACTGCGGGTATCTGTTGTTTGGGCGAAGCCAAGGCTTGGTAGCAGTGCTGTGGCGCACAGCGCAAAAAGCAAGTGTTTAAACAAACCCATAATCAACTGCCTGGAACACCCATTTACCTTTGCACAACTTGTTGAATCAAGCCCATGGCCCAACACAAGGGCCGCCGTGATTTAACTCACAACAAGCAGCGCCGTTTGAGCGGTTCTTCACTCAATAAACGCATACCTGCAGCCGTTTCCTCCAGATAACCCCGCTCCCGCAATTTGCTTAGGGTGCGCGAGGTTGTTTCCCTTGATAAACCAGCGATTGCCGCCAGTTCCCGTTGGCCAAGGGCGGGGAACACACTCAACACATTGGCGCCAGATTGGCTGAGGCAAGCCAATTGGGCCAAAGCATTCAAGAGGCGGGTGCTGGCATCGGCTGAATGGATCGCAAAACGGCGATTTAACTCCCGCAAGCGCTTGCTTTGCAATTGGGCAATCGCCAATGAAAGGGGCGCTCGGCTAAGCATCAATTGCCGAAATAATGCGCCTGAGAACTTAACCAAATTCAATGGAGTGAGGCTGAGCACATCAGCGGAACGCGGTTTTTCATCCAATAAAGCCATTTCGCCGAAAACATCACCAGGCCCAAGCAAACACAACACCACTTCTTCGCCATCAGGGCTGAAACATCGCACCTTTGCTAAACCAGCACGGATCAAAAAAAGGGTTTCACCCCAGTCGCTCTCCTGCACAAGCAACTGATCTTCTCCAAGGGCACTGGCCAGATGACGCTCCAGCAGCCGCTCTAAATCAGCCTGTTCTAAACTTTCAAATAGTGGGAAAGCGCGCAGCAGTTCAGGGGTGAGGGGAGCGATGGCCATGGCTAAACGGCAAACACAACAATGGCCAGCAGGGTCCAAATTGCTTTAGAAAACAAATGCAAACTTTGATCAACGGGTAAGCGATACAAATTTCGGCACTTGCCCCAATCAATCAACATATGCACAAGCCATTCAGCAAGGCCAAGCAACGGTACCCCAGTTAATAAAGCCACGATCAAACCATGAATTGCACCATGGGCTGTTAACCAATAGCCCCATGGCAAGGAATGGTTGGGCCCCGCGCATTTCTCCCTCGCCATGCGGCCGTTCTGGAGAGCAAAGTCGCCAAGGAAATGCCCCATCAGCAGCAGCAGTAGCAAGTTGATGAACGCCATAGAAAAGCCCTTTGGGCATTGATAAAGAACGATCTGGCGCCAGGATGAGGTTTAAATCTCCCCCAAACGCCATGGCTGCGTGGCTGATCTGCATAGCCGCCCTATTTCTACTGCAGCTGTTCAGCCGCAGCATCCATAGGTTTTGGGGCTATCGCTTCCCCTGGCGCATCAGCAGCGCCGCCCTTTTGGCCTGGGCCCTTGGCGCCACATTTCCAATGTCTGGCGGTTTTGGCCTAGCCGATGACTTGCTAGTGGCCCTTGCAATCACAAGGGTGCTGCTTTGGTTTGGCCTGGAACTATTACCCCGCTGGCGCCTGCTGCCCCATAGCCCGAAAATCCTGCGGGATCTGCTTTTTGTGCTGATTAGCGGTTTGCTTGTGGTGATTACCTTGCAACAGCGGGCCAAGGTAGACCTGCTCGGCATCGTTACCACCTCAGCGGTGCTAACTGCAATTATTGGTTTGGCGGCCCAGGAACCGCTTAAAGATCTGCTCGGCGGCCTCAGCCTGCAATTGGAGCAGGTGCTTCGGGAGGGAGATTGGATTGAGGTGGGTGGTTTGATCGGCCAAGTGCAATCGATCAGTTGGCGCGACACCCAATTGCGTTGTGTGGATGGTTCAAAACTTGTTATGCCCAATGCCCGGGTAACCGCTTCTGACCTACGCAATTTCAGCGGTTATGGGCCCCATGCCAATCGCATCTTTGTGGGCCTCGACTACAGCCTGCCACCGGGCCAAGCCAAAGAACTACTGCTGCTGCTGGCACATCAACACCCACTGGTATTGAGCGATCCAGCCCCAGTGGTGCGCCTTGCCGGCTTCGACGACAGTGCCATCCGCTACGAATGGCTGGTGTGGCAAGCCAGCTACGGCAACAGCTTGGGATTACGCAGCGATCTACTCGAACAACTGTGGTATGCCCTGGCTCGCCAAGGCCAAAGCATCCCCTATCCCATCCGCGACGTACGCCTTAGCGATGCCAAAAACACAACAAATACTTCAAATAAAAATGAGATCAAACAGCTACTTGAAGAAACACCCCTGTTTGGCGGCCTTAGCTCAACCCAGTTGGAGGATCTAATCGAAGCAAGCCAATGCAGTAGCTATGGCAATGGTGAAACTGTGGTTGCAGAGGGAGACGATGGTGATTCATTATTTGTGGTGTGCCACGGCCGCATGGCGGTAAGCCGCTTGCAAAGCAATGGCGAGAATTTGGCGATTGCAGAACTAAAACGGGGCGATTTATTTGGTGAAATGACCCTATGCACTGGCGAATGTCGCTCCGCCACGGTGCGAGCTGAAGGGGAGGTGCGCCTATTGGAAATCGATCGCGAAGCCCTAGCCAGCCTTTTAAATGATGATCCAAGCCTGCTCGATCGCATTGGCCTTTTAGTGAGCCGTCGCCAAGCTCAACTACAACAACTTGAAGCAGAAGCGGCAAAAACCCAACAACAAGACCTGCTGCTGCGCATGCAAAGGCTGTTTAAAGCGTGGCTACTGTGAGCCTTTGCGCTAGTTGCCGCAATAGGTCGCGGCTGAACTGAGGGGAGCGATGCAGCAATTCCTCAAAGGCATCGCTTGGCAATTGGAAAGCCCTGAGGCCCTCTGGGCCGGCCAAAACGGTGCGGCTGCGGCTCATGCCAGTAATCACACCCATTTCACCAAGGGTTTGGCCGGGCCCAAGGATCACAACAGATCCCCCTTGACCAGTGAGGCGTCCTTCACCAGCCAGCACCACGGCAACCCCATCACTAACAGCCCCCTGCTCAATCACCACCTCGCCAGGTTGCCACTGGTGGATATGGCCTTGGCTTGCCACCCAAACCAAACCAGCCGGCAGTAGATCACTAAACAGTGGTGATGAGGCAAGAAAAGGAAATTCCGCTGCATCTTGGTGGGATTGGCCGCTTAATTGGATTTCCAAAAATGCTGAACTAGCCAAACCTTGGCGCGGATTTTGGAGCCTGCGGGCAAGCCTCTCTGGAAATAACTCACGTTCAAGTAGCAATACCCAACCTGCGGTGTCGGGGTCGGGGTCGCTAAAGAGCAAATCCAAAGCCTCTTCCAAGCTGCCCGCCGGCTCCACGCAGCTGGGCAGTGGCTCTAAATTTGCCTGCTGCAATTTTGGAATCAGCAACGCCTCAAGCCCTGCGCAGCGCAATTGCATCGCTAGCAACAGGGGGCGCAACAAGGCGATTTGCTCGCTTTGTTGTTTTAGTAGAGCGGCCAAACCAGCCTGCTGATGCCAATCAGCCACCTGCTGGCTGAGCCGAGTTAGGGCTTGTTCCCCCTTAGGGCCAAACTTTGCCAAGGCACTTTGCCAATTTTCCTCAGCCAGGCCGCAGCTTTGACGGATCTGCTCCAAGCGTTGCTTCAATATTTCACTAATGCTCGCTAGATCCAGCACCTGCAGGCCAGCAGTTGCAAGCAACTCCTCAATGGCCTCGGTAACCGCTTCCTGGCGTAGATCATTGATCTGGCGTTGGCGCGCATCAAGTTTGAGCAGATTGGGTTCCTCTTCTGCCAATAAACGCATCGCTTCGTGGTGGTCTTGATCCTCTAGGTGCAGGGTTTGGCGCAAATCCTGCAGTTGCAACAGGGAACTGGCCCGCTCCAAGCGGCCGGAGCGCAACATGTCTGCAATTACACCGCGATAGATATTGCGAGCTTGTTGTTGCCCCACCGCAGGCAGGGCCTTTGCCAAAGTGAACACCTCCTGGGGTGAAAGCTCCTCTAAGGAACGACCATCGAGGGCCTGCTGCAATTCAGGTAGATCCTGCAGTTGTTTCCGCAAACTTTCGCTAGTGCTTTCACGCCTATAGGTGGCCTGATCCCGCTGCCAACCGCGAAAGATCCAAATCGCCGAAACCGTTAATACCAAGGAGCGAATCACTTGGCCGCCATTGGAGCCAAGGGCCCCTTGGCTTGGATCCACAAACCAAAAGAAGCTATTAATCGCCAAAAAACTCGCAATTAAGCGGCAACGGCTGGTAGCCAATGCTTTCGCTTCGCGGCGACCTAACCGCTCATATTGCTTTTGCATCTGGCTTTCAAGCCAGCGAAACAAAACAACTGATATAGCCGCCGCGAGGCTAAGGGCAATGGGCACCGCCACCAGGGCAGGCATGGGCAACCACGGCTCTATGGGCTGCAGAGCCCGTTGCGGCAGGTTTGCGTCGTAGGCCCATAAACCGTTGCGCAAATAACCAACATGGGCGCTGTAATCGGTGGCACCAGCCACCATTCGGCGCATTAATTCAAAGAAGGCCAGCACCAGGCCCGGGTAGGAATACCAGGCCCATTCCAAACCTGGTTTTGCCGCCAAATTGTTCCAGAAATGACGCTCTGCATCGATATCAAGGCAAGGGGCCTGACAAGCCACACAGGCGCTTTGCTCCTTACCGCTGTCGCCGATGGTGCGGCACATTGATTGGCTGATTTTTGAACTGCCGATGTGGGCAGTGCTGCCCAGGGGGCCCCGCGGACCGGTGAGCACCGTTTGCACTGGCCCCATGGGGCAAACGTATTGACACCAGGCCTTACCGCCATAGGCCCAACCCACCAGCACTGCAGCGCAGAGGGTGAGCAGCAAAAGCACCGCCAACCCAATGGGGCTGCTGTTCACCAGCAACAGGCGCAGGCAAAGCCCTGAGATCAATAAAGACCACTGCAGCTGAATGTGATGGCGCCCCAGCCATGAATCGGCATTCACCTTCACCACCTCAGGTTTGCCGCCCTTACCGAGGCGAGTGCGTTGGCGACCTAAGGCGCGAAACAATTGCGATGCAAAGGCCAAGGGGCAGATGCGCCGCCATAGCTCGTGGCTGAGCAGCACAATCAGCATCAAGCCCGATGGCACCACCACACCCCAAAAAAGGCGGTTACCCGGATGGCGATGCACCATGCATGAATCCATCCAATCGGCGCATGCCGGTGTCAGGCCCTCCGGCAGGGCAATCACTGGAAACAACAAGGAAACTATCAACAGCAACCAGCCGAGCAGCAAAACCCAGCGCACCAACCGTGCTTGCGATTCAGGCCAGCGGCTGAATATCTGCATCATTTGCTTTAAAGCTGCATTGAAATTAGGTTGCTTTGATGCAGATAACAAAACCGAGTGTTTTAGTTACAGGTGCCTCCAGTGGAATTGGCGCTGCTACCGCAAGCCTGCTGCTGGATCGGGGTTGGCGAGTTTTTGCCGCCGCGCGCCGTTTAGAGCTAATGGCACCCCTAGCGGCCCAGGGGGCGGAGCTCCTGGAGCTTGATCTCAGCAATGCTGAATCCCGCAGTGATCTAGCAGCTCAAATAGCAAACCGGGTTGGTGCCTTGGATGCTTTGGTGAATAACGCTGGCTTTGGCGAAGTGGGCCCCCTAGAAACAATGGAATTGGAGAGAGCCCGGGCAATTTTTGAGGTGAATGTTTTTGGCCTGATGGGGCTCACCCAACTGTTGGTGCCTGCCATGCGGCAACGGGGCTGCGGCCGCATTGTGAATGTGTCTTCCATTGCCGGGCGTTGGGTAACACCTGGTTCCGGCTGGTATGGCGCAAGCAAATTCGCCCTCGAAGCCCTTAGTGATGCCCTAAGGCTGGAATTAAAAAGTTTTGGGCTACAGGTGGTGATCGTGGAGCCCGGTTTAATCGCTACCAATTTTGGTGAGATTGCTTTTCCTTCTATGCAAAAAGCATTGGAATGCAACATCTACGGCAAAATGATGCGCAATGTGCGCGCCGGCTGGGAAAGGGTTTATCAAGGCGCCTCCTCGCCTTTGCTGGTGGCGCAAACGATTGAAAATGCCTTAACAAAACCAAAACCAGCCGCCCGCTACCGCTGCGGCCATCAAGCAATTTCAGTGTTAGCCAGTGAATTACTACCCACAAGCATTTGGGATCGGCTAATTAGCGCCCAGATGCTTCAAAACGCAGATTGAGATTTAAGCGGCCAGGAGCAATTGCTGCAGCTTGGGCCACAAGCAACGCAACCTTATCGGCGGGGGTGCCATCAACGCTTGTTCCACCAGGGGGTTCCATCACTAAATTGAATCCCCAAGCACCCACCACGGTATTGATTTGGCGTTCCTTGTAGCCCTGGGCGGTTAATTCAGTTTTTAATTTTGTTAGTAAGTCTTCTGGGCTCGCGCTGAGCTGGGTATTTAGGCTCGTTTGGCCAAGGCCATTGGCGGCAAATAAAGGAGCTGCTGGCTTGGGTAAAGGCAATTTAAGGCGAGCTAATAATCCAGCAGCCGGCGCAGCAAATGCCAAGGAGGTTTGCAAGCTCAGGGCTAGGCCGATAAGGGGCAGGTACCAACGCATTGGAAAAACTGCAGCTGTGCAACCAGATTAAGCCGATAACAGTTCCAATAATTCCAATCGGGCTGCAGCCAATGCGCCTGGCAGGGCCCCTGGATCCCTGCCGCCGGCCTGGGCCAAATTCGGCCGGCCGCCACCGCCGCCGCCGCAAGCTTTTGCAACAACGCCCACGAATTTGCCGGCCTGTAAACCACGTTTGATTAACTCAGGGCCAAAGGCCACCACCAATGTCACCTTGGCTGGCTCAGGCACCCCTGCAAGCAAAACAGCTGCCCCATCCCCGAGCTGCTCCTGTAGTTGCTGCGCGGCGGTTTGCATTCCATCAGCGCCAATGCCATCAAGGCGGGCCACCAAAATTTGATAATCCCCCACGGTTTCGGCCTGGTTCAGCAATGCCGCTGCTTTAACTAATGCCAGTTCCTCCCGGGCTGCAGCTAATGCCTTACCAGTGGCTTTTAATTCCTCCTGCAAAAGCGCAACCCGTTCCAGGATTTCAGTGGGTTGCACCTTGAAACGCTCGCCGAGGGCCTTCACCACCCCATCACGCTGGTTTAAGTAGGGCAAAAGGGCAGAGCCAGCAACCGCTTCAATCCGACGGATGCCTGCGGCAACGCCTGATTCAGCAATAATTTTGAAGGCACCAAGTTCAGCGGTGTTAGCCACATGGGTGCCGCCGCATAACTCCATCGACACACCCGGCACATCCACCACCCGCACTAGATCGCCATACTTTTCACCAAACATCGCCACCGCCCCAGCGGCCTTGGCCTGCTCGATCGCCATCTCGGCCACCTCCAGAGGGTGGGCCTCGCTGATCCAGCCATTGATCAAAACCTCGATCTGCTCGAGCTCCTCAAGCGTTACGGCACGGGGCGAATGGAAATCAAAGCGAAGCCGCTCAAAATCCACCAGCGACCCTGCCTGGGCAATGCTTGGATCCACTAATTGCTTGAGGGCAGCCTGCAACAGGTGGGTGGCAGTGTGATTTGCCTGGGCGCGGCTGCGGCTAAGGCGATCCACCTGGGCAACTACGCCATCGGCTACGGCAAGGCAACCCCGTTCAACAGTGCCGCTATGCACAAATACACCGCGGTTGCGGCTAACAGCATCAATATTCACTTTTAAATCGCTGCCGGCGGCGCCAACCAGCACACCCCGATCACCCACTTGGCCGCCACCTTCGCCATAAAAGGGGGTGCCATCGAGCAGCAATTGCACTCGATCGCCGGCGGTGGCCTGCTGGGCTGGTTCACCGTTCACCACAAGCGCTAAAACAACAGAAGAGCGCTCAAGGCTTTGATAACCAGTGAAGGTGGTAGCAATAGCGGCGGCGGCCAGCTGATCGATAGCCCCTTGGAGGGTGAGATCAATGCTTACCGCGGCAGCTTTGGCCCGTTTGCGTTGGGCCTCCATTGCCATTTCAAAGCCGGCTAGATCAACCTTGAGACCCTGTTCCGCTGCGATCTCTTCCGTTAGCTCCAGGGGGAAGCCATAGGTGTCGTAGAGCTCAAATGCCTGTTCACCAGTTATTTGGCTGGGCTCACTGGCAAGCACCTCCGCCATCAATTTCTCGCCCCGCTCGAGGGTTTCGAGGAACCGCTCCTCCTCCCGGCTCAGTTCGCCAATAATCGCCTCGCGACGCTCCAACAATTGGGGGTAGGCCTCAGCCATTAGGGCGATCGCCGCTTCACCCATAGTGGTTAAAAAAGGTTTGTTTATTCCTAGTAGCCTTCCGTGGCGCACCACCCGCCGCAGCAGTCGCCTGAGGATGTAGCCGCGACCTAAATTACTGGCGCTTACGCCATCGCAGATCAATTGGGTAATTGCACGGGAATGGTCGCCGATCACCTTTAGCGAGGTTTTGGCTTTGGCATCGAGGTTGCTGTAGTTCAGGCCCGCCAACTCGGCAGCGGTTTCAATTAGGGGGAAGATCAGGTCGGTTTCATAGTTATTGGGCACCTGCTGCAGGATCTGGGCCATGCGCTCTAGGCCCATGCCGGTGTCGATATTGCGATTAGCTAGCGGTGTGAGTTCACCCTCGGCATTGCGGTTGTATTGCATAAACACGAGGTTGTAGAACTCGATAAAGCGCGAGTCGTCTTCTAAATCGATATTGTTGTCGCCCAGTTCAGGTTTGAAGTCGTAATAAATTTCAGAACATGGTCCACAGGGACCGGTGGGGCCTGATGCCCAAAAGTTATCGGCCTCATCCATGCGAATAATCCGTTTGGGGTTAACGCCTACGCTGCTGCGCCAAATCTCAGCGGCTTCGTCGTCTTCCCGGAACACACTCACCACCAGGTTGTTTGCTGAAAGCCCAAATACTTCGGTGCTCAGCTGCCAAGCCCATTTGATTGCATCTTCCTTGAAGTAATCAGCAAAAGAAAAATTGCCAAGCATTTCAAAAAAGGTTTGGTGCCGTGCGGTGCGGCCCACGTTTTCAATGTCGTTGGTGCGAATGCATTTTTGGGAACTGGTGGCCCGCGGCGCCGGCCGCTGCTGCTGGCCCAAAAACACCGGTTTAAAGGGCAACATGCCGGCGATTGTGAGCAGCACCGTGGGGTCTTCCGGCACCAGGGAGGCGCTGGGCACCCGTTTATGGCCCCGCTGTTCAAAAAAAGCGAGGAAGGCTTCGCGGATTTCGGCTCCGCTACGGGGAATGCCGTTACGGGGGATACTTGCCATGGTGAAGCTTCTTAAGCCTGATCAGGCCATGATGCAGCCCCCTATGCCGCTAAGGCCATGAGCCTGCTGCATGCCGTTTGGCTGCAGAAACCTGCTGACCCATGCCTAGCCCTCTGGGCAGATGATTGGCAGGTGGCAAAACCACTGCAACTACACCAGTTACAGCAGGTTCAACAGCACCCCCTCGCCCTTGATGAGGGCCAATTAAAAGCTTGGCTTGGCGAACAGCAACTCCTGCCGGAGGGATTTAGGGGCGAGGAACTGCAGCTGAGCCTGCCCACCCGCAGCAATGGCCTGCCGCTGATGGCTGGTGAAGTTTTACCTAAGCAGTTGGAGTGGTGGCCCTGGCGGGTGGCGGCCCTTGTGGTGCCAGCAGCAAAAGCTGCCCCGTGGCTTAGCAAATTACCCCTGGCGAGCGGCAGCAACCACTGCCTTGGCGATGAACTGTTGTGGTGGAGCCACCTGCAGCGCTGGGTATTGAGCTTGATCGCAAGGGGTCGCTGGCTGCCGGTTGTGCAAAACGGGCAAGGCGGCAAAGCAGAAGCCCGCTGGGAACCACTGCTCAACCATGAGGACGACCGCCGCCGCCTCGAGGATCTAGCCAACCGCATGCCAGCGGTGGTTCTTAGCGCTAGCAGCCATGAAGCAACGGCGATCGCCTGCCAAAAACCAACAGCGGCGCGTCAGCAGGTGGCAGCCATCCTCGCCGTGCTGCTCGATGGCCAATTGCGCGCTGATCAAACAATTGATTCCAGCAAGCTCAACCCCCTGCTCAGCGCCTGGCAGGCGGCCCTAGCCAGCCCCACAGCCAGCCTTGAACTGCCCCCAGAAGAGGGGGAAAGGCTTGCCACCGCAACGGCCCATTGGCGCGAAACAGTGGCGGGACGCATGGCACCAGCCAGGGCCCTTCTGGAACTGCAGGTGCCACCAGAGGGCAGTGAACTGTGGCAATTGCAATTTGGCTTGCAGGCCGAGGCTGATCCCAGCCTGCAAAAACCGGCAGCGGCGGTGTGGGCTGCAGGCGCAGGCAACCTGCAGCTGGGTGAGATTTTGGTGCCAGAACCGGCGGAATTATTGCTGGAGGGCTTGGGCAGGGCCCTGGTGGCATTTGAACCCCTGGCCAGGGGTTTGGAGGAAGCCACCCCTGAACAAATGCAATTGGCCCCAGCCGAGGCCTTTGTTCTGGTGCGCACAGCCACTAACCGCCTGCGGGATGTGGGCGTTGGGGTGGTGTTACCGCCAAGCCTCAGCGGCGGCCTTGCCAGCAGGCTTGGTTTGGCAATTACAGCTGAATTACCAACTGGCACCAAGGGCTTCAGCCTGGGAGAAAGCCTGGATTGGCAGTGGGAGCTGATGATCGGCGGCGTAACAATCAGCCTGAAAGAGCTGGAACGGCTCCAGGCCAAACGCAGCCCCCTGGTGCAACACAAAGGGGCCTGGCTTGAATTACGCCCTGGCGACCTGCGCAATGCTGAAAAATTTTGCGCCATCAATCCAGCCCTCAGCCTCAATGACGCCCTCAGGCTCACTGCCACAGAAGGTGAAAGCCTGCAGCGCTTGCCCGTTCATCAATTCCAAGCCGGACCACGGCTACAGGCGGTTTTAGAGCAATACCATCAGCAAAAAGCCCCCGACCCCCTCCCCGCCCCTGAGGGCTTTAACGGCCAGCTGCGCCCCTATCAGGAACGGGGCCTTGGCTGGCTTGCCTTTCTGCATCGCTTTAACCAAGGCGCCTGCCTGGCAGACGACATGGGGCTTGGCAAAACAATCCAACTGCTGGCCTTTTTGCAACACCTAAAAACAGAAAAAGAATTGCGCCGGCCGGTGTTGTTGGTGGCACCCACCTCAGTGCTCACCAACTGGCTGCGGGAAGCGGCCCAATTCACACCAAAACTGAAAGTGCTGGAGCACTACGGGCCAAAACGAGCTGCTAGCGAAGCTGCCCTAGCCAAAAGCCTTAAGGGGGTAGATCTGATGCTCACCAGCTATGGCTTGCTGCAAAGGGACGGCAACCTGCTGGAAAGTGTTGATTGGCAGGGGGTGGTGATCGATGAAGCCCAAGCGATTAAAAATTCCGCCTCAAAACAAAGCCAAGCCGCCCGCCAAATTGCTCGGCCCCTGCGGCAGGGTCGCTTTCGCATTGCCCTAACCGGCACCCCAGTGGAAAACCGGGCCAGTGAATTGTGGCCATTGCTGGATTATCTAAATCCGCTCGTATTAGGGGAGGAGGATTTCTTTAGGCAACGCTATAAATTACCAATTGAGCGCTATGGCGATAGCTCGTCGTTAAAAGATCTCAAAGCTAGGGTGGGTCCCTTTATTTTAAGGCGCCTAAAAACAGATAAATCAATAATTAGCGACCTACCAGAAAAACTTGAGCTAAATGAATGGGTTGGCCTTAGCCAAGAGCAAAAACAGCTATATACAAAAACCGTTGCCGCTAGTTTAGAAGCGATTCAAAGGGCACCACTCGGCAAAAAACATGGCCAGGTGCTTGCCCTGCTAACCCGCCTAAAGCAGATTTGTAATCACCCAGCCCTCGCCCTTAAGGAGGAATCAATTAGCGATGGATTTGCTGCCAGGTCGGCCAAATTACAACGTTTAGATGAACTACTTGAGGAGTTATTAGAAGCAGGTGATCGCGCCTTACTATTTACCCAATTTGCTGAATGGGGCCACCTTTTACAGGCCCATCTACAGCAGCGCTGGCACCAGGAAGTGCCCTTTTTACATGGGGGCAGCAGTAAAAATGATCGCCAGGCAATGGTGGATCGCTTCCAGCTGGATCCCCGCGGACCGCAACTATTTTTACTATCGCTAAAAGCCGGTGGGGTGGGCTTAAATCTCACCCGTGCCAGCCATGTTTTTCATATCGATCGCTGGTGGAATCCGGCCGTAGAAAACCAGGCCACCGACCGCGCCTATCGAATTGGTCAAATCAATAGGGTGCTGGTACATAAATTTATTACCAGCGGGTCAATTGAAGAGAAAATAGATCGCATGATTCGTGAAAAAGCAAAGCTTGCTGCTGATATTATTGGCAGCGGGGAGGAATGGTTAGGGGGGCTTGAATTCAGCCAATTGGCAGATCTGGTAGCCCTGGAGGATAATTAAACAATGCCAGCCAATAGCTCAAACAATTCGATCACCACCCAATTGGGTAGCGATGGCTTAGGCCAGCAGCCCTGGTGGGTTTTGGAATGGATGGAATTAATTAATTCCTATCGCTATAAAAAGCGTTTGGAAAGGGCTTGGATATATGCGCGGGAGGGGAATGTGCTCTCCATACGTTTTGAGGGTCGCAAGGTGCAGGCCCAAGTGCAAGGCACCGAAGCAGAACCCTACAGGGTGAAATTATGGCTTGATGTGTTAACTGATGAGGATTGGGAATTTGTTCTAGAGGCCCTCAGCCAAAAAGCGCGCTGGGCTTGTCAACTACTGGCGGGGATCATGCCCCAGGATATTGAGCGGGCATTTGCCGCCAGTGGCCGCAGGTTATTTCCATTTAAATTAGACGAAGTTGGCAGTGAATGCAGCTGCCCTGACAAGGCAAACCCCTGCAAACATATAAGCGCTGTTTATTATTTAATGGGTGATCGTTTCACTGAAGATCCCTTTGTGTTGTTTCAATTGCGCGGCCGCAGTCGCAATCAATTACTGCAGGAGCTAGCCGAAAGGCGGCGGTTACTATTGCAAAACAGCAGTGCCCCTGCAAAACAAACTGCTGGCTCTAACAATGGCCCCGA
Source organism: Synechococcus lacustris Maggiore-St4-Slac (assembly GCF_024345595.1). Taxonomy (NCBI): domain Bacteria; kingdom Bacillati; phylum Cyanobacteriota; class Cyanophyceae; order Synechococcales; family Synechococcaceae; genus Synechococcus; species Synechococcus lacustris. Next base: position 67,160 of record NZ_JAGQBK010000007.1, read on the forward strand.
TCCAGCGAACTGGTGGAGCTACAACTCCCCATTAGACCCTGATTTGGTGGTGATCACCCCTGCAATCGAAGGGGGTACGGGCTTAGCGGAGGCAGGTGAACTGCCTTTAGCGGAGGAGCCACTGCACCCCCAGGCAAATCAATTGTTTTTGGAGCGTTTACGAGAACACGGCAACCAAAAAGCCCAACTGGCCATGGTTGAAGCGATGGCCGCAGCCGCCGCTGGCAGCCCATGAAGCTAACAATGCCTGCGGATCCGCCATGGCTTAGCCCCCAAGCCCTGGGGCTGGTGAGCTTGATCCTGCAATCCCATCAAAAACTATTCGGCCGGCCCCTGATTAAGGCCCAAGGCAGCCGCCTTGCCGCCCAGGAGTTATTTGTGCTCGACCAGGTGGTGCTATGCCACAACGGCGCTGAAGATCCAAGTTTTATTTATGCCAATCGTGCCGCCCTATGTCTTTTTCAGCGCAGCTGGCAGGAGATGGTGGGTATGCCATCTCGGCTTAGCGCCAGCCAACAGCAACGCTTAGATCGTGAAAAGTTTCTCGCTCAAGTAAGGGAAAAGAATTGCATTGATGGTTATGCAGGTGAGCGTATTAATAGCCAAGGCAAACGCTTTCAAATAAGAGGTGCAAGGCTATGGAATTTGTTTGATGCCGAACAGCACTATCGGGGTCAGGCCGCTTGCTTTAGCGATTGGTGGTGGTGTGGAGAACCGAATCTGGTATGGAGTGCCGAACCAAAAAGTACGGTTGCCCCACTACGCAGAAGCATTTCCATTGCCGAAGATTGATTCGTTCATTGATATTCGAATCATGCTCACCCGCCACACCACTCCCTTTGATCTTTTCGAAAAACTTGAGCAGCAATTAGCCCAAGCCGAAAGGGTGCCCGCAGCTGAAGTTATTGAAACCAACGACAGCTACCAAATCGCCCTGGAATTGCCCGGTGTTGATCGCGAATCAATCGATGTGAAAGCAACCGAGCGCAGCTTGGTTATTAGCGCTGAACGCAAGGCGCCCGAATCAGCAAACGAAACCGAAGCCCAAGCCCTGGTGAGAGAGTTTCGCTACGGCAATTGGAGCCGCAGCTTTCGCTTCCCCCGCGGCATCAATCACAACAGCTTAAAAGCCAACTACAAAGATGGCTTATTGCAAATAAATGCACCAAAAGCAGAATCAAATGCTGCCGTAAGTGTTGTGGTTGAGGGCTAAACCCAAAGGGCCCATGTGGAGCATTTAGGTTTAGGCCACCAGCAAACCGAGATGCTCCACATAGGGCAAAAAATCACGATCAGAAAAAAGCAACGGCAGTTTTGTTTCAATACATGCTGTAGCAATAATTCCATCGATTGTTTTACGCACGGTGATTCCTTTGCTTCGCAAATATCGATAGTTTTCCACAGCTTTATATTTACAATTATCAGCAAGCATTTCTATGCTGCCTAGGGAACTAAATATTTCACTGGCAACCTCCATATCCTTGCTATTGCGAAAACCTTGCAAAACCTCCACTAGGATTAAATCGCCAATGGCAATGGGCGTAACACCCAAACAAGATTCCAAACGCTCCACCTCAAGGGTATTTTTTCCATTAAAAAAATCAATCCACACGGAGGAATCAACAACGATCATTTATTAATCTGATCGATCCATTCTCATTAGCTCCAGATCAGCATCCCAAGGCAATTGGCCGCGAAAATTTTTTATCAAACGCTGCTGATTTAGCAGCACAAGAGCACGCAAACCCTTCTCCACAACCTCTCTTTTTGTGCTAGCACCACTCGCCAGCATGGCCTCCTCCATCAACTGATCATCAATAACAATGTTTGTTCGCAATTTTGACGCCGCGCGAAAACATACACACATTATAGCCTGCTTCTACACATGGGCCAAGGTGGCCTAGGGCACAGTTGTTTAAGCCTGCAACAGGTAAGACTCATTAAGAATCAATGCACGGTATGGGATGGAATTGGTTCGCGTTTGCACAGCCACCGCCCCAGGCTTACGCATTTGGCTAAACGCCCTGCGTAAAGACCTCATGCGTTTGGGCCACCGGGTGGAGATTATCGACAACGGGGCAGTGCACGGAGCACTGCGGGCCAGCCACCCAGATATTGAAGGTTTGCTTTGCCTTGATGCCACCCTGCAGCCGGATCGAGAACAAGGGGGCCTTGAACTTTTAACCCGCCTTCAATGGCACGGGGAACCGGGCACCGATGAAACCCTGCAGCAATTTCGCGATCAGGTGTGCGCCCTGGTGGCATCTATCCCAGGGCTGAGCTTGCGCAACAACAGCATCAACCCAGCCTTAGGCTTGGTTTAGTGATTAATTGCCATGGAGCCCCGGCTCACCCTGCAGCAGGCTGAAATAGCCGCCGATACCACCACCTTGCGGTCGCTTGATTGGGATCGCAGCCGTTTTGACATTGAATTTGGCCTCCGCAATGGCACCACCTACAACGCTTTTTTGCTGAGGGGTGAACGCACCGCCTTAATTGATTCAAGCCACGCAAAATTTCGTAACCAATGGCTACCGGCCTTAACGGATTTAATTAATCCCACTGAAATTGATACCTTAGTTATTTCCCACACAGAACCAGACCATTCCGGTTTGGTTGCAGACCTATTAGATCTCAACCCCGAACTAGAAGTTGTTGCCTCCAAGGTGGCGATCAATTACCTCGAAAGCATGGTGCATCGCCCCTTTCGCAGCCGCGCCGTAAAAAGCGGTGATTTCTTGGATCTTGGCACTAATAGCAGCAGTGGTATCAACCACAAACTTGAATTTCTCAGTGCGCCGAATCTGCATTGGCCAGACACTATTTTCAGTTTTGATCACGGCACCGCCGTGCTTTACACCTGTGATGCCTTTGGCTTGCACTACTGCAGCAATGAAATTTTTGATCTGGATCCTGGTGCAATCGCTCCAGACTTTCGCTTCTACTACGACTGCCTGATGGGCCCCAATGCCCGCAGTGTATTGCAGGCCCTTAAACGAATTGAGGCGCTGCCACCGCTGAAGCTAATCGCCACCGGCCATGGCCCTTTATTGCGCGATCATCTCAAGCTATGGCTAACCGACTACGGCGATTGGAGCCGTGAACGCAGTAAAGGCGACCGCTACGCCGCTGTTGTTTACGTGAGTTCATATGGCTTCTGTGATCGCCTCAGCCAAGCCATATCCCGCGGCATAAATAAAACCGAATTGCCTGTGCAACTGGTTGATCTACGCGGCACCGATGCCCAAGAGCTATCAGCCTTAATCGGGGAAGCGGCTGCAGTAGTGCTGCCCACACCCCCCAGCAACAGGGATAGTGAATTACAAAACAATTGGGGCACCGTGTTAGCTGCCCTTAATGCCAAGCAACCCGTGGGTTTATACGACGCCTATGGCGGCAACGACGACCCCATAGATGCCATTGCCGGCCAACTGCGGGAGTTGGGTCATGCTCAAGCCTTTGCACCCCTAAGGATTCGCACGGTGCCTGATGCGGCCGCCTATCAACTCTGCGAAGAAGCAGGCACAGATCTGGGCCAATTGCTGCTGCGTGATAAGGCAATCGCCGCCATGAAGGCCCTTGATGCCGACCTGGACAAAGCGCTCGGACGCCTCAGTGGTGGCTTGTATGTGGTAACTGCGAAACAAGCCGAACGCAGTGGTGCCATGGTGGCCAGTTGGGTGAGCCAGGCCAGTTTTAATCCTCCTGGTATCACCGTTGCAGTAGCTAAAGATCGCGCCATCGAAGCGCTAATGCAGGTGGGAGATAGGTTTGTTTTAAATGTGTTAGCTGCCGATAATCACCAGAATCTATTGCGGCATTTCCTCAAGCGCTTCCCCCCCGGCGCCGATCGCTTTGCTGGTGTTGCCACCCTTGAGAATGCAGCGGATGGTGGTCCGGTTTTGAGTGAAGCCCTGGCCTTCCTTGATTGTGAAGTGAAGCAGCGCCTTGAATGCAACGACCATTGGCTCATCTACTCCCATGTTCGCAACGGCAACGTTGCTAACCAACAGGCCCTCACCGCCACCCATCACCGCAAAGTGGGGAACCACTACTAATGGCTGATCGTTGGGTTATCCAGATACCGCTGGAAGATGGTTTGGTTTGCCTGCGGGGCATAAGCCCTAGGCGCTTGCGCTTTGAGGTGGAATATGGATTAGAGCGTGGCACCTGTCACAACAGCTTTTTATTTCAAGGTGTTGGCAATTCAGCCCTGTTGGTGCATCCCCCAGGTGCTGCTTTTGCTGAACCATTTCTGCAGGCACTCACTCAACTGGTGCCAACCCAAAGCAAATTAACGGTTGTGCAGGGTGATGTGAATCCAAATCGGGTGGCATTACTGCAGCAATTAGTGCAAATCTGGCCCCAATTCAATTTGGTGGCATCTAATGCAGGCGCCAAGCTACTAGAGGAGCTTTGGCAGCAAACACCACTACCAGCGATTGAGATAGTTAAACATGAACTTCAACTACCCCTAGCTGATGGGTTTGAGTTGCAACTGTTGGCATTGCCAACACCCCGTTGGCCCGGCGGTTTAGCTGCTTTCCATGGCGCCAGTGGCCTCCTGATGAGCGGACGATTTTTTGGCGCCCATCTCTGCACCGAGAGCTACGCCGAAACCAACCCAACAAGCAGTAGTGAAGATCGCCGCTACTACTACGACTGTTTGATGGCACCGATGGCAAACCAGGTGGAGCTGGTGGTGAATCGCCTGGAGGAATTAGCAATCCGCAGCATCGCCCCGGGCCATGGTCCAGCCATTGTTGATAGCTGGCGCAGCCTGCTTGCCGATTACCGCCGCTGGGGGGAAGCCCAACGCAAAGCCAGCCTTGTTGTAACGCTGTTGTATGCCAGCGCCTACGGCAACACCGCAGCGATTGCCGATGCCATCGCCCAAGGCATAGCAAAAACAGGTGTGCGGGTTAACAGCCTCAATTGTGAATTCAGTGAAGCCCCCCAACTGCTGGCTGGAATTAAAAATTGCGATGCCGTTCTAATTGGATCGCCAACCTTGGGGGGCCATGCGCCAACACCAATCGTGTCGGCCCTTGGCACCTTGCTGGCTGAGGGTGATCGCAGCAAACCTGTGGGGGTATTTGGCAGTTTTGGCTGGAGTGGAGAAGCCTTGGATTTATTGGAAAGCAAGCTCACTGATGCTGGCTTCCAACAGGCTTTTGAAACGATTCGGGTGAAATTCAGCCCTGATCCACCAACGCTTAAACGCTGCGAGGAAACCGGTATGGCCCTAGCGCGGCTACTGCAACAACAACAAAAACGCCAACAAAAACGCAATTCTGGTGGCCTCAGTGAAAGCCGCAGCGACCCGGCTGTTTTAGCCCTAGGCCGGGTGATCGGCTCCCTATGCGTGCTCACAGCCCAAAAAGGGGAAGGGGAGCAAAGCCTCAGTGGCGCCATGGTGGCCAGCTGGGTGAGCCAGGCAAGTTTTCAACCGCCTGGTTTCAGTGTGGCGGTAGCTCGAGATCGCGCCGTGGAGGCATTACTACACATTGGCGATCGCTTTGCCTTAAACGTGCTGGCAGAAGGCCGTGAATTGGCAACGATGAAGCAATTTCTCCAACCCTTCAGCCCCGGCAGTGATCGTTTTGCTGGGCTTGAATTGCGCAGTAGCCCTGCCGGCCAGCCGCTGCTGCCGGAGGCCCTAGCTTGGCTGGAAGCCACGGTGCAACAAAGGATGGATTGCGGCGACCACTGGGTGCTCTATGCCCAAGTAACGGCGGGGGGCTTATTTGATGAAACAGCACTAACAGCTCTGCACCACCGCCGCAGTGGCGCCAACTACTAACCGCTTAATTATCTGGCTTTAGCAAAAAAGCGTGCCAACAGCTGAAAGTTGGGTTCAAATGGCATTGAGAAAGGGATTTCTAGTTGTGCAAGCAGGCGAACCGATCAGCAAAACCCTAGAACCAGCGGTTAGATACAGGGGTTTTGTATTAATACCCCAACCAGATTTGAGTTGGCTGGTGCGGCCTGAACGCAGCCCAATGCATGTGTTGCCTTTTCGGGCACCTGCCTGTTCAATTTCTGATGTGAAAGCCTTGGTGGATTGGCGCCTAGCGCGGTTGGGAAGGGATAGGCGGCCGCGGCTCGATCTACTTCCTAAACAAACCGATTCACGGGGCATTAGCCCCAGCCAATTGCGCCTAGAGGCAATGGCGGGGAAACAACAAAAATATTGCGCTTAAGCGGCTTGGGGTGGTGGCGTTGGATCCCAGCTATGGATAGGTAAAACCAAGGTTGCCCAATGTTCAGGGCGTTCGGGCCGCCGGCGCTTGGCCTTGCGCACTCCAAATGGAACCCTCACCACATTGGTGCCTTCCACATTTATGGTTTCGCCATTCGCCAAGATCTTTGGCAGGAGAGCTTCTGTGTTTAAAGCTTCCCTGTTTTTGGTGTCGCTAAATTTGCTGGCCATGATCCCCATCAAGCAGCGTTGAGCGAAAAACCGCGGGGTTTCCACCGCAGTTGGACCAGATAATGCACCAAAGGCAAGCCACAAATCAAGTAGAAAATCTTAAATTTTAATTGGCTGGATTTAATCGCTTCTAAACTTTTGGCCAAATCCCAGTTACAGCAGAGTTTTAGCCAGATTCCAGCTCCTGCACCGATGGGCAGCTACACACAAGGTTGCGATCTCCGTAGGCGTTGTCGATGCGGGCCACAGCTGGCCACAACTTGTTTGTTTTCAAGCCAGCCACGGGAAAAGCAGCTTGTTGGCGGCTATAGGGCCGATCCCATTGATCTGCGGTGAGGGCTGCTTGGGTGTGGGGCGCCCTTTTGAGTGGGTTGTTCTGGGGATCTGATTGGCCCGTTTCAATGGCTGCCACCTCAGCCCTAATCGCCACCATCGCCTCCACAAAACGATCCAGTTCCTTAAGGGATTCACTTTCTGTGGGCTCCACCATCACAGTGCCCGCCACTGGCCAACTCACCGTGGGGGCATGGAAGCCGTAATCCATCAGCCGTTTGGCCAAATCATCCACCTCCAAACCAGCACTGTTTTTTAAAGGTCGTAAATCGAGGATGCATTCATGGGCCACCCGGCCATTGGCACCGCGATATAGCACTGGGTAATGGGGATCAAGCCTTTCAGCTAAATCATTGGCAGCCAGCAGCGCCACTGCAGTGGCCTGGCGCAGGCCTGCACCTCCCATCATCCGGATATACATCCAACTGATCGGCAGGATGCTGGCGCTACCCCAAGGGGCCGCCGCTACGGCACCAATGGCCTGGCTGCCGCCGCAGCTCACCAGGGGGTGTCCCGGCAGGTAGGGGGCCAAGTGGGCTGCCACCGCAATCGGCCCCACCCCTGGCCCACCACCGCCATGGGGGATGCAGAAGGTTTTGTGCAGGTTTAGATGGCACACATCAGCGCCAAACCCCCCCGGCTTGCACACTCCCACCTGGGCATTCAAGTTGGCCCCATCGAGATAAACCTGGCCCCCATGGCCATGTACCAGGCTGCAGATCTCAGTGATGCCCTCCTCAAATACCCCATGGGTGGAGGGATAGGTAACCATTAATGCCGCCAGTTGGTTGCTGTATTCAGCTGCCTTGGCGGCCAAATCTTGACGATCGATATTGCCATTGCTATCGCATTGCACTGCCACCACCTGCATGCCTGCCATCACTGCACTGGCTGGGTTGGTGCCATGGGCGCTGGTGGGAATCAGGCACACCCTGCGATGGCCCTCCCCCCTACTGCGGTGCCAAGCGCGAATCACAAGCAGGCCGGCATATTCCCCCTGGGAGCCAGCATTGGGCTGCAGCGACACCGCAGCAAAGCCCGTGAGCAGCGCTAACCACTGTTCCAAATCAGCAATTAAACGGCTGTAGCCCCTGTATTGACCTGCCGGCGCAAAGGGATGCATGGCACTGAAGGCAGGCCAACTAACCGGCAACAGTTCCGCCGCCCCATTCAGCTTCATGGTGCAGCTGCCCAAAGGGATCATCCCGTGCACCAGGGAAAAATCCTTTGCCACCAACCTTTGGATGTAGCGCAGCAATTCGGTTTCACTGCGATAGCACTGGAATACCTCCTGCTGCAGCCATGGTTTCAGCCGCGGCCCAATCCCCCCCACCCCAGGGGGACAAGCCTCAAACAAGCTTGCTAGCGGCGGTGCAGCTAGCCCTAAGCCAGCGGCAAATAGGTTCAAGAGCTGCTCCAGCTCCTTTTCATCGCTGCAGGCATCAAGGCTGATGCCCAGCCCATCAGCCAGCTCTAAAAAGTTGAAACCCGCCGCTTCAGCCCTGGCAATCCAGCTGGCGGGATCCGCCACAACTAGCCGCAAGGTATCGAAACTGGGCTCGGCTACCAACTCAAAACCCAGCTGGCTTAAACCCTTGGCCAAAGCTGCCGTTAAACGCTGCACCTGTTGGGCTTGGGCCCGCAAACCAGCGGGGCCGTGGTGCACGGCATAAAAGCCAGCTAACACCGCCAGCAGCACCTGGGCGGTGCAGATATTGCTGGTGGCTTTATCGCGGCGGATGTGCTGCTCCCTGGTTTGCAAAGCAAGCCGCAGGGCTGGATTGCCTTCTTTGTCTTTGGATACCCCAACCAAACGGCCGGGGATTTGTCTTTTATAGGTTTCGCTGCAAGCAAAAAAAGCGGCATGGGGTCCGCCAAAGCCCAGTGGTACGCCAAACCTTTGGGCGCTACCAACGGCAATATCAACCCCTAAATTGGCTACTGGTTCCATCAACACCTGGGCCAGGGGATCCACAACGGCAATAACCAGGGCCCCAGCTGCTTTTGCCCGAGCGATTACCGCCCCAGGGTTTGGGCAAGCACCACTGGCCCCTGGCAGCTGCAGTAGTAGGCCAAAGCTATCGCTGCTGAATTCCATCTCGGCCGGATCCTCCAGCACCAACTCAATGGCTAGGGGTTCAGCGCGGGTTTGCAGCACCGCCAGGGTTTGGGGAAACAGATCCGCTTGCACATGGAAACGCTTTGACTCCGGCCGGTTGCTCACTCCCCGAGCTAGGCCCATCGCTTCCGCTGCTGCGGTGGCCTCATCCAGCAGGGAGGCATTGGCGATCGGTAAGCCGGTGAGCTCACTGATCAAGGTTTGGAAATTGAGTAGGGCCTCGAGGCGCCCCTGGGCAATTTCCGCTTGATATGGGGTGTAAGCCGTATACCAGGCCGGATTTTCAAACACATGGCGCTGCAACAGAGCCGGGGTGGGGCAGCTGTAGTAGCCGAGGCCGATCAAACTGCGCAGCAACTTATTTTCACTGGCCAGTTTTTGCAGATCGGCCAGGGCCTCACCTTCAGGGCAACCCTCGGGTAAACCGCCAAGGGCCTCCTCAGGGCTCAGCAGGATCGCCGCAGGAACGCATTGCTGCAGCAACTCCTCCAGGTTTTGGCAGCCAAGCCGCTCCAGCATTAATGCTTGATCAAAAGGGGAAGGGCCGAGGTGGCGCTGCACAAAACCATCGATTTGATTCACTTGCTACTGCCCTCCACCTTGGCGCCATAGGCATCTGCGTCCATGAGGGCAGCAAGCTGTGCCGCATCTGTGGCTTCCAGCTCCAGCAACCAGCCGGCCCCATAGGGATCGCTTTGGAGCAACTCAGGCTGATCGATCACCGCCTGGTTGCAGGCCAGCACCCGCCCTGCAATGGGGGCATACATCTCCTCCACCGCCTTAACGGATTCAACGGTGCCAAAGCTTTTGCCCTGCTCTAAAGCAGTGCCAGGGCTTGGCAGTTCAACAAAAACGATGTCGCCCAGTTGCTGCACCGCAAAAGCACTGATGCCCACCCGCATGGGGGCTGCATTTGGAGCTACATATTCATGGCTATCTGCATAACGCAGATCAGCGGGAAAGGAGAGGGCCATCGCCATGGGCTGGAAAGCTCCCTCAGTTTGGAGCAAGGGCCCACCAGCTTGTGAGGGCAGCGGCAAGGGCTAGGGCCCCATGGCTGCGATGGGTGCCCCCTTGGCTATAGAGCACATAGGGTTCCCGCAGGGGGGCATCGGCGGAAAATTCACTGGTGCTGCCATCGATAAAACTGCCGCCTGCCATCAGCAATTCGCTTGCGTATCCAGGCATGGGCGCGGGCACAGGCTTTAGGTAACTCTCAACAGGAGAACAGCTTTGGAAGGCATTGCAAACCACCTGCAACGCCCTGGGATCGCCAAATTTCACCGCTTGAATCACATCGCTGCGGGCTGCCCCCGCTAGGGGTTGCACCTCTAAAGCTTGATTGCTGAATACCTGGGCGATTAGATCAGCATTGATCAAAGCTTCCGCCACCATTTGGGGAGCGAGAAATAAACCCTGAAATAAAAGGCGATGCAAATCAAAACCACTGCCGCCGGCTGAACCGATCCCAGGGGCCGTGAGCCGGCAGCAAGCCTGCTCCACTAATTCAGCCACGCCAGCCACATAGGCACCACTGGGAACAATGGTGCCACCGAGGTTTTTGATCAGGGAACCAGCGATTAGATCGGCCCCCACAGCGGTGGGTTCCTCAAATTCCACCAATTCGCCATAGCAGTTATCAACAAACACCAACACACCTGGCTGGATTGTTTTCAGCTGCTCCACCAGTCGGCCGATCTGAGCCACTGAAAGCGAAGGGCGCCAGCTGTAGCCGCAACTGCGCTGGATCAACACCATGCGGGTTGGCTGGCTGAGGGCATCGCTAAGGCCCAGCTCATCCACATGGCCCTCGCCAGTGAGCGCTAATTCGCTGTATTGGATCCCAAATTCCGCCAGGGAGCCCTGGCCGCTGCCGCGGATGCCGATCACCTCCTCCAGGGTGTCGTAGGGGCGGCCGGTGATCGATAAGAGCCGATCACCAGGGCGCAACACCCCAAACAGGGCAGCGGCAATCGCATGGGTGCCGCTCACAAATTGCAAACGCACTGCGGCCCGCTCCGCCCCCAGCACCCTGGCAAATACCCGATCAAGGGTGTCGCGGCCCTGGTCGTTGTGGCCGTAGCCATTCACCGAAGCAAAGTGATGGCTGCCAAGTTTTTCGGCTTGGAAAGCAGCCAACACCTTGGCTAATTGGGGTTGCACCGCTGCGGTGCGCTGCTTGGCAGCAGCTTCCAGCTGGGCTTGGGCGGCCGCAACGGCATCCCAGGCGGCGGGGCTTGCCTCGGGCCAGGTGGGATAGGAGTACAAAACAAAAAATTGCTAACCACTAACCACATTCCTGCAGCGGTGGCACCCTCGATACCGTTAAATTTGAACCTTCAGTTGTTTTAAACAAAACAAGCTGGTTTCCCCGGTTGCAACAACTGGGCTTTTTCTGGAGATTCAATTGGTTGCCGCTGCCCAGCCTTCCCCTAACGCCTCTTTGAGTACCGCCGCATTAAGTGAGCAAGAACTGCAGGAAAGGCTGTATGCCAAGCGCAACCCGTTGCCGCCAACACAAAGAAAGCTAAAAAAAGGCACCTTTTTGTTCATGCTGGCCAACCATGTGGGGGCCGTGGCGGCACTGCTGCCGATGTTTTGGAGTTGGTGGGGACTACTGGCTTTTGCAAGCCTCTATTGGGTAACAGTGCTTGGCGTAACCCTTGGCTTACACCGATTGGTGGCCCACCGCAGCTTTGAAACGCCCCAATGGTTGGAGCGCCTGCTGGTGTTGATGGGCACCTTGGGTGCCCAAGGCGGGCCGGTGGAATGGGTGGGTTTGCATCGTCACCACCACAAATTTTCCGACCAGGAAAACGACCACCACGATGCCGGCAGGGGTTTGTGGTGGGCCCACAGCCAATGGATGTTGCACAACATCCCTGCCCTGGAACATGTAGATAAATTCACTGGCGACCTGCGCCGCGATCCCTTCTACAACTGGTTGGATCGTTGGTTTTTATTGCTGCAGTTACCCCTTGGTGGGCTGCTCTATTGGTTTGGCGAAGCAAATCAAATCCACGGCGGTGGTTTAGGCCTAGTGCTTTGGGCGATACCGCTAAGGCTCACCGTTGTTTATCACGTTACCTGGCTTGTTAATTCAGCCACCCACGTATTTGGATATCGCAATTTCGCCTGCCCAGATCGCTCAACCAACTGCTGGTGGGTGGCGCTTTTGAGCTTTGGTGAGGGCTGGCACAACAACCACCACGCCTTCCCCCATTCCGCCCGCCACGGCTTGCGTTGGTTTGAATTTGATATCACTTGGCAACACATCAAAGTGCTGCGTCGCCTTGGCCTTGCCCGCAAGTTGCGCCTTGCCCGCTATCCCGGTTGACGCAAACGCTCCAATAACTTATCCACGCTGGGAAAGTTAATTTCCAACGCATTAAGCGCTGTTAGCAGTTCTGGTAATTCCAGATCCAGTTCACTGGCGTTGTAATCCTGGAGGCCAGCCATCACAGCGGCAAATTTGTCGCGGCGCTGCCGCTTTTCAACGCCATAGGCCGCCATTACCCGGCCGCTGCACTTGCGCCAGGGCTGGCCAGCCGCGAGCAGATCAGCCAAGGCAGCGCTTAGGGCTGGGGATTCCGCTTCGCTGATGCGCAGATCAAAACCAGGGGGAAGGGGCCTTAAACCAACAAAGATTTCCAGCAATTCACCAGCGCCTAACACCAGGCCAGCGGCATCGATTAGGGCATGGGGAGCTGCCCCGATGCCATCGCTTAGTTCCTGCTGATCGGCAATTTCGGCGAGGGGGATCGGCGTTTGCGCTAACCACTGGTTGCAGCAGCCGAGGGCAAGGAACACCTCTGGGCCAGGGGAAGCCAACTTGCGATTGCGCAGATTTGAGAGCTGGGAGCTGTGCAACCTGCCAAGATCTAGGCGCTCCGCCAGGGCTGGCAGCACCCTGTGGGACCAGCCATTGCGTTCATGCCAGGCCCTCAAAAGGGCAGCAAAAGCGCCGTGGCCCTGCTCCAAGCGCTGGCGATAATCCACCAATGGTTAGCGATGGGAATTCGTATGCGGCTCAGCTTAATGCTCCTCCACACCCAAGTCCTTGCTTAATCCGAATACGTATTGCTATGATTTGATGATCAATACGAATTAGATCTGAATGACCAGCGCAGCATTCGCCAGCATCTCTCCCCCCAGGCGCTCCCCCAGCCTGGGCAACCCCCGCAAAGGCGAGCAAGCGGGCACGGTGCCAAAGGGCGCCCGCTGGGCCACCCTCGGCTTCATGCTGGCAATTCATCTGTTGGCGGCCTATGCCCTGCTGCCCCAATTTTGGAGTTTGCCGGCCCTGGCTTCTCTGCTGGTGCTCTATTGGCTCACGGCCTGCCTCGGCGTAACGATTGGCTATCACCGCCTGCTAAGCCACCGGGCCTTTCGCCTACCGCAATGGCTAGAGCGCTTCTTTGCCACCTGCGGCGCCCTCAGCGCCCAACACGGACCAATCGATTGGGCAGGCCTGCACCGTCATCACCATAAGTTCTCCGATACGGATGCTGATCACCACAACAGCCACCGGGGCTTTTGGTGGAGCCACATGGGCTGGATGTTCCAGGAAATCCCCGCCATGGCCTCCGTGCCCAGGCTCACTGGTGATCTGGCCAAAGATCCCTACTACCGCTGGTTGAACAAGTGGTTTCTGGTTTTGCAGTTACCCCTTGCCGGCTTGCTTTTTTGGATCGGCAGCGTAACCGGCGCCGGCGGCTGGGCCCTGGTGCTCTGGGGCATCCCCCTGCGCTTAGTACTTGTGTATCATATCACTTGGCTTGTGAATTCCGCCACCCACTGCTGGGGCAGCATTGCTTATCCCAGTGGTGATGGCTCCCGCAACAACCCCTGGGTGGCTGCACTCACCTTTGGTGAAGGCTGGCATAACAACCACCACGCCTTCCCCCACTCCGCTAAGCACGGTTTGCAACCGGGTCAAATCGACCTCACCTGGCAACACATCCGCCTTTTAAAGGCCCTAGGCCTTGCCACAAAGGTGCGCTTACCAGCTGGTGCCGTAGGCTGATGGATCGACCCAGCAGTAGCACAACTCTCAATTAAATCCCATGGCTAAGCGCGTTTCGGTGGTTCTCAGCGAAGACATCTATACCCTTGGAAAAAACGGCGACCTGGTGGATGTGGCCCCCGGCTATGCCCGTAATTACCTTTTGCCCACCGGCAAGGCCCTTGCCGTTACCCCAGCGGTGCTGCGCCAGGTGGAGCACCGCCGCGCTAAGGAAGCCGAACGGCAAGCGGCCTTGAAGGCTGAGGCCGTGGCCTTCCGCACCGCCCTAGACACGATTGGTCGTTTCACCGTGAAGAAACAAACCGGTGGTGATGATGTGCTGTTTGGCACCGTTACCAACGTGGATGTGGCCGAGGCGATTGAAGCAGCCACTAAGCAGGCGGTTGATAAGCGTAATATCAATGTGCCTGAAGTGCATCGCACCGGCAGCTACAAGGTGCAGGTGAAGCTCCACCCCGAGGTAACAGCTGAGATCAATTTGGAGGTGGTGAGCCACTAATTCACCAATGGTTGCTGTTCCCATAAACGAACCCGAACGGGAACGCCCCAAACGCACTGGTGTGGAGCTGTTTGAAGCCACACCAGATCAATTGCCGCCCCAAAACCTGGAGGCGGAAGAGGTAATTCTTGGCGGCATATTGCTAGATCCCGATGCCATCGGCCGGGTGGCTGATGTGTTGCAACCGGAAGCTTTTTACCTGGGCGCCCATCGAGAGATCTATCGCACCGCCCTGATGCTGCACAGCCAGGGCAAACCCACCGACCTCACGGCGATGGGTGCCTGGCTGGCCGACACCGGTCAATTGGAAAAAGTAGGCGGCACCAGCCGTTTAAGCGAACTGGTTGAACGCACCCTCAGCACCGCCTCAATCGACGAGGTGGCGAAGTTGGTGATGGATAAATATCTGAGGCGTCAATTGATTCGCTCTGGCAACCAAGTGATTCGCTTGGGGTTTGATCAAAGCAAACCGATGGAACAGGTGCTGGATGAAGCGGAGCAGGAAATATTTGCCATCAGCCAAGCAAAACCAAGTATTGGCCTCACCCCAACCGCTGAAATCCTCACCCGCACATTTGAAGAAATCGAAACCCGCTCCCTAGGCACAGCCGTAGCTGGGATCCCGGTCAATTTCTACGACCTCGATGCCATGACCCAAGGCTTACAACGCAGCGATTTGATAATTGTTGCTGGCAGGCCGGCCATGGGTAAAACATCAATTGTGTTAAACATGGCCAAAAATGTGGCCCAGCTCCACAACTTACCTGTGTGTGTATTCAGCCTAGAGATGAGCAAGGAACAACTCACCTATAGGTTGTTATCGATGGAGGTGGGCATTGAAAGCGGCCGCCTACGCACGGGAAGGCTTCATCAAGATGAATGGCCATTGCTGGGGCAAGGCATTAGCAACCTTGGTAGATTGCCATTATTTATAGACGACAAGCCAAATACTGGCGTATTAGAAATGCGCTCTTTATGCCGGAGATTAATGGCAGAACATGGCCGTGAATTAGGCTTAATTGTGATCGACTATCTTCAATTAATGGAGGGTTCAGGTTCTGAAAATCGGGTGCAGGAACTATCAAGAATTACGCGGGGTTTAAAAGGTATGGCACGGGAATTAAATGTGCCTGTGATTGCCCTATCCCAGTTGAGCCGTGGCGTAGAAGCACGCACTAACAAAAGGCCAATGCTCAGCGACCTGCGCGAATCGGGTTCAATCGAGCAAGATGCCGATATCGTAATGATGATTTACAGGGATGAGTATTACAACCCGGAAACCCCCGACCGGGGCATCACCGAAGTAATCATCACCAAACATCGCAACGGCCCCGTGGGCACCGCCAAGTTGTTATTTGAACCGCAATTCACCCGCTTCCGCAACCTGGCGGCACCAAGCGGCTTTTAATTCAAAACCAAACAACAGCAACATAATTTATAAATATGACCCTCTCCACTGCAGCAACTGAAAGCTTCGAGCTAATTGTGGTGGGGGGCGGCCATGCCGGCTGTGAGGCGGCCCTCACCGCTGCCCGGCTGGGGATCAACACTGCCCTTTTTACCCTCAATTTAGATCGCATCGCCTGGCAGCCCTGTAATCCAGCTGTGGGCGGACCCGCTAAAAGCCAGCTGGTGCATGAGGTGGATGCCCTTGGTGGTGTGATCGGCCGCCTTGCTGATGCCACCGCTTTGCAAAAACGGGTGCTTAATGCCAGCCGCGGCCCTGCGGTTTGGGCCTTGCGGGCCCAAACCGATAAGCGGGCCTATGCCCAACAGATGCTGCAGTTGCTGCAAAACACCCCAAACCTCTCCCTGCGGGAGGCGATGGTTACCGGCCTCGAGGTGGAAGGGAAACCAGGCGAAAATGGCCGCATCTGTGGCATCAACACCTATTTCGGCAGTGTTTATGGCGCAGACGCCGTAGTGCTCACCACCGGCACATTTTTGGCTGGCACCATCTGGGTGGGCAACCAATCGATGAGTGCTGGCAGGGCAGGGGAGCAGGCAGCTGTTGGGCTAAGCGAAGCACTCAAGGCCTTGGGCTTTCAGATGGGAAGGCTAAAAACCGGCACCCCAGCCCGGGTGGATCGCCGCAGCATTGATTTTTCTGGGCTTGAGGAACAACCAAGTGATGCGGCCGATCGCTTCTTTTCCTTTGATCCAGCCGCCTGGGTAAGCGGAGAGCAGATCAGTTGCCACATCACTCGCACCACTGCAGCCACCCATCAACTAATCAAAAACAACCTGCACCTAACGCCTATCTATGGCGGCTTTATCGATAGCAAAGGGCCCCGCTATTGCCCCTCAATTGAAGATAAAATTGTTCGGTTTGCTGAAAAGGAAAGTCACCAGATCTTCCTGGAGCCAGAGGGGCGCCATACACCAGAGATCTATGTGCAAGGCTTTTCTACCGGCCTACCGGAAAGGTTGCAACTTGAATTGCTGCGCACCCTGCCGGGCCTTGAGCAATGCGTGATGTTGCGGCCGGCCTACGCCGTTGATTACGACTATCTCCCCGCCACCCAACTGAAACCATCTCTTGAAACCAAGCGAGTGGCTGGGCTTTTCTCCGCAGGCCAATTGAATGGCACCACCGGCTATGAGGAGGCCGCTGCCCAAGGCCTTGTGGCGGGGCTGAATGCTGCACGAATGCTGAGGCAAAAGCCAGCGGTGCATTTTCCAAGGGAGGGCAGTTATATCGGCACGATGGTTGATGATTTGATCAATAAAGATCTGCGCGAGCCCTACCGGGTACTCACTAGCCGCAGTGAATATCGCTTGATATTGCGCGGTGATAATGCCGATCGGCGCCTCACTCCATTGGGCCGAGAGTTGGGTTTGATCGATAACCGTCGCTGGCAATTATTTGAACAAAAACAAGTTGCCATAACAGCTGAAATTCAACGTTTAGAACAACAACGGCTGCGGCTAAATGATCCTGCAGCAGAGGCTGTAATCGCTGAAACCGGCGCTCCGATTCGCGGTTCGATCACCCTTGCCGATTTATTGCGGCGCCCTGGATTCCATAGCGTTGATTTAGTTCGCCATGGCCTAGCAGCTGCCAACCTGCCTGCAGCTGTGCAGGAGGGGGCGGAAATTGATGTGAAATACAGCGGCTATTTAGCCCGCCAAGAACAGCAAATCCAACGGGTACAGGAGCAGGGCAAAAGGGCTATCCCCATGGCAATGGCCTACGCCGATATCAACACCCTATCGAGGGAAGCGCGTGAAAAATTAGCTGCTGTGCAACCCCTAAGCCTTGGCCAAGCGGCCCGTATTCCTGGCGTTAGCGCCGCCGATATCACCGCCCTATTGCTGCATTTGGAATTGCAAGAACGGCAAGCAAAACAATTAGCCCTCGCCAGTAACCCCAAAGATCGATAGGTTGGCACGTTCGCGGCGCCCTCCCTGACCACCAACCTGCGCCATCTCGATCAAGTGCGTCGCAACCGTTCCTATTGGGAATTGCGGGCAGAACAGATCATGGACCGGGTATTTGAACCCCTGGAGGGAAGCCCTGCGCGTCAAAAAACGATCGTTACACCAACACTTACGCCATCAATTCCCAGTAAGCCAGCAGCTAAGCGCTGGCAGCTCACCACACCAACGGCTCTGTTAATTGGCCTCACCTTGGCCAGTGCGGTGGCAGCCATGTTTTCAATGCTGCTATGGCGCAGCTGGATGCAGGCCCGGCAAGACCTGCACCAGGAACGTCAACTCTTGGTGCTGGAGAGATTGCGGGAACTCGGTCCCATCAGCCCCCCCAATCCAACCCTGATTCAACTGCCGCCGCCATTGCCTCCTCAATTGCTGCCGCCCAGTGAAACCAACCTGCCGGAACTGGATGCCGGCTCGTTTGAAACAGCTGAGCGCACTCCAGAGCCAATTCGCGTGCCGATTCCAACCAAGCCAGCAGCAGCCGGCACATCAAATACGGCAACACCACCCCTACCTGAACTGCTTGGGGTGGTGCAGGTGCCTGGCCGGGGCAGCACAGCCATCTTCAACACCAGCAACGGTTCAGTAACAGCGGCCATTGGTGATGCCATAGGCAACAGCGGCTGGCGCTTGCAAAGTGCCAGCAATGATCAAGCCCAAATCAGCCGCCAGGGGGTAATCCACCAGCTCAGCTTGAGCAGCCGCTGAGATGGATCAAACGCTGCAACCCTCACCGCCAGCGCTCTGGACAGCCCCCAACCTCGATGGTGAACCGCTCAGCGGCCCCTGGCAATTGCTGCTGCTTGGTGATGGCA
The DNA here is from genome assembly GCF_024345595.1 of Synechococcus lacustris Maggiore-St4-Slac. Classification (NCBI taxonomy): domain Bacteria; kingdom Bacillati; phylum Cyanobacteriota; class Cyanophyceae; order Synechococcales; family Synechococcaceae; genus Synechococcus; species Synechococcus lacustris. The sequence goes on from NZ_JAGQBK010000007.1 coordinate 85,823, forward strand.
GCCCCACCCGTCATTTGCAACTGCTAACCGGCCACGCCGTGGAGGTGGAGGTGGCAGCAATGGCAGCAGATCAGCAACTGAGCGCCGCGCCACAGGAGGTGCAGGAACTACAGGCACCGCTATTAAGGCGCCAGGTGTGGCTGATCTGTGGCGGTGAAACCATGGCCTGGGCTGAAAGCTGGTGGAACCAAAGCCAGGCGGATCAAAATCTGAAGGAGCGCCATCAACCGATTTGGCGCAGCCTCACCAGCAACCGCAGCGAACTATTTCGTGAGGTGGATGGCCTCACTGTGGTTCAAGCCCCATGGCTGCAGGAACGCTTCCAGAGGCCAGGACCTTTTTGGAGTAGGCACTACCGCTTTTTCCGGCAGGGGGCAACCCTCACGGTGATCAGAGAGGTGTTTTCGCCTGCCCTGGAAGGGTTGCTGGGCCCCGCCTGCGCAGCAAAAAATAATGAATTTTTGTTAAACGTGTGTGGGGATGCTGCCAAAGCGGCTTGACAGGTTGCGTTTTTCTGCTCTCGCGGCAGGATGTTATCACTATGGGAATTCCAAATGGATCCCAACCAACCCTGGTTAACCCTCACCGACCTTGGTCGCTTATTTGGTATCTCAGCCGTGTTCTGCGGCAAATTACTGAGTGAAGCTGGCCTGCGCGACCCAGACGGCATGCCAAATGATGCAGCCCTTGATGGCGGCTACGCCTTCCGCAGGCCTGAACACAACGCCAATCGCTCAATCCTTTGGCACCAACAGCGTTGCTCCGAATTGCTCTTAGAAAAAGGTTTACAACCCATGGATGAACAACAACTGGTATTGCAATGGGCCGACTTGCTCGCCGCCCTAGATGAAGGCTCCCCTTCCATCGATGCTTCCCCTGCTCAAATGGCCGAGGATCTACCCGGTCATCTGGTGCCTGCTGTGAACCAACGGCTCCAACTGCTTGGCAGTTCCTTCCAAGTAAGTGGCCGTGAAGCCGTAGCCGCTGGCAACAAGAAATAAACGCTTCGTTTATGAATCTTGCCCGGCGAGAGTTTTTATTGTTGCTTGGCGGCACTGCCGCTGGCCTTGCCTTCAACCAAGCCGGAATCGCTAAACCTGCAGTAGCGGCATTAGCCAATAAACCGCTTGCTTTTAAACCACTACGCACGCCGTTGCCATTGCCCACCGACGGCCTAAGTGCCGCTGAGCAGTTATTGCAATATCGAGTTGTAACTATCAACGATCGCCTCGAAATCCCTGAGGGCTATAGCCAAGAGTTATTAGCCAGCTGGGGAGATCCGGTTGGCAATAGTCGATTTGGCTACAACAACGACTACTTGGCCCTCACCCCCCTAAGCCAGGAGCAGGCACTGCTCACGGTGAATTTCGAATACATCAGCCCCCTGCCCTGGCGCCAGGCATTCACTGAGGTGTTAGCTGAAAAGCTGCCCTACAGCAGCGTGGTGGCTGGGCTTGAACCCCATGGCGGCAAAATCAATGCCTGGGGCTTGCCGGCAGCTGATCCATTGCGGCTTGAGATCGAAAAGCTGGCGCAACAGGCATTAATCGATCAAGGTTTAGGCGTAATCCAACTGCAACGCTTGAGCAATGGCGGTTGGCGCCGCAACCCTGGCCGCCTCGATCGCCGCATAACTGGCCTGGCGGGCCTTAAGGAGCCAAGCCAAAGGCTGCGCAGCACTGGCCCTGCCGTTGCAGTGTTTAAAAGCAGCAATCGCCAGGGTTTTAACGATGGCCTTGGGGAGGCAATTATCGGCACTTTTGCTAATTGCGCCGGGGGCACCACCCCCTGGGGGACGGTGTTGAGTGCAGAGGAAAACTTTCAATCCCAGGTGCCGGAGGCTGTTTATGCCGACGGCAGCTCCTTTCCCCCCAGTGCCAAACCATTCCAATGCACGCAACAATCGCTTTATGGCCTCGGCAATCCCTTTGGTTTAGCTGGTAATAAATATGGCTGGATGGTGGAGCTAGATCCGGCCAACCCAAACGACCCCGGCACAAAACACACAGCTTTGGGTCGCTTTCGCCATGAGGCGGTAGCCATCAGGGCAGATGCCGGAAAGCCCTTAGAGGTTTATTCCGGTTGCGATCGCCGCGGCGGCCATATCTATAAGTTTGTGAGCAATGGGCTGGTGCAAAACCCTAAAGATCCAGCCAATAGCGAGCTGTTTCATACCGGCGTGCTCCATGGCGCTGTTTTCAATCCCAATGGCAGCGGTGAATGGCGGCCCCTACTGCCCACAACAGCTGTAGCTCCGATCGCTGCACCGGTGCTAGTGCCCCATGCCAACCGCAAACAAGGGGGCGCCCAACTACTCAAACAAAGCAGCGAAATCAGCGCCTATAGCAACCAATACCGCAACCTTGGCGATCTATACAGCGAATTGGGCGCGATCTTGATCGATGCCCACCTTGCCGCCAATGCGGCTGGCATCACAGGCACCGCCAGGCCAGAAGACACTGATATTGATCCCCGCAATGGCGATTTATTAATTGCCTTCACCTCCGGCCTACCCGGTGATGAAGGGGTGCCCGACCAAAGCATCTTTAAGGGGCCTAAGGGCCAAACCCCCTGGAATGGCGGTTGGATTATGCGGCTGCGGGAAAGCGGTGGCGGCAAATTCAAATGGAGCATGGTGGCAACTGGCGGCACACCCCAAGAGGGGGGTCTTGGCTTTGCCAATCCCGACAACCTTGCCTTCGATCCCAGCGGTGCCCTTTGGATGGTTACCGACATCGGCACCAAAGAGCAAAACGACTACCGCAGCGGTGGTGAATATGGCAACAATGCCTGCTGGGTACTGCCCACTGGCGGCAGCCAAGCGGGCAAGGCTTTTTGCTTTGCGATCGGCCCGATGGAATCGGAACTCACCGGTCCGTGCCCCAGCGCTGATGGCCGCAGCCTTCTACTCGCCGTGCAGCATCCAGGCGAATTAAACGGAAGGCGGCAACGGGGAGCAAAGGAAGCCCGTGGCTTTGAACTGCAAAACAATGCAGGCAAAAGCTTTAAGCAATTGCGCTGGGTACCCCTTGGCTCCAATTGGCCCCAGGGAAGCAGTGATGCCTGGCCCCGCCCTGGGGTGGTGGCGATTCGCCGCAATGATGGCGCGCCCCTGTTGGGTTAGGGCCTAGCCCAGTTTTTTAGTGGCTTGATCGAGCATTTCCTGCAGGTGAGCCTCATCCGTGTGGCTGAGGTTGGTTTGCAGCAGATGGGCATGGGGGGCATGGCTGCGTAGTTTCTCGATCACCCGATCAACTGTTGCCTCTTTCACCATCAAGCAAAGGGCAGCTGTATTGGGCCTAAGGGTGTCGCCCACCTCCCGCAAAAAGCCATCATTTATGCCCAGGTCGGTGAGGGCACCGGAGGCAGCGCCTACACCAGCACCAACAGCAGCACCAAGCAGGGGATTAAGGAAAATCAAACCCACCAAGCTGCCCCAAAAACCACCACTCACAGCGCCTGCGGTGGTGAGATTTAGGGCCTGATGCAGTTCAACTTTGCCTTCGCTATTGCATTCCACCACCACCGCATCCTCAAGGGCGATCAGGTGGTCTTGCTGCAGAGCAACCAATTCCTTACGCACATCTTGGGCTTCTGCGGCGCTATCAAAGCCAAGAACAATCAACTGACCCATGGGTGCTGATAAAAGCTGCCTAATGCTTAGCAGGCCCAGGTGAAATAACCCACCTAAGTGTTACGGCGCCGATGGGAACGGGGCATTGGCCTTGAGCTGGGTGCTGGATCTGGAGTTGGTTCCACCGCTGGTCTGGGCTCAGGGCGTTGCCAATGGGGTGTTGTGAAAATATCGTTGTCGGGCCAGCTTTCCTGGGCTGGCGAACGGCGTGAAATGGCATCTAAGGGGCGTTTGGATGGGCGGCGTGAACCGGGGCGAGCACCGGCAACCCCATCAACAAACTCCCGGCCACGATCTAGCCAGCCCTCAAGCCGTTCTTCTAAACCAGCATCAAAAAAACGTTCTGCCATCTGCCATCAGGGCCTTGCTTGCACCTTAATGCTGCTGCGGCGCAATTGGCTTTCCCGCCATAGGCCAACGGCGCTGATCACCCAGCCACTCACCAATATTCCGCCCAGAAATTCAGCCAAGTTGCTTAACGGTATTAGGGCTGAACTTAAGGGCAAAACGGGCATCCCACACCCCAGCGTTGTGGCGTTCGCAACAACTGCGGCAGGCCAGGCCCTTACGGCGGCGGCGGTAGGCAATTTTTTTGCCGCAGTTAGAACAACTGGCCCACCAGGCGGCAGCCTGCACCGGCAGGGGGTAGCTATGGCGCAAACTCACCTGGAAGCCAGGCTGGGCCTGATTTATGTGGGCCATGCGCGCCTTGAATTGGGGCCCATGCACCTCTTTCAAGCCCAACACCCGATCCACCCAGGCGTGGATCATTTCATGGCAAAGGGTGCTCAAAGTGGCCTCTGGCGGCAGGGGAACGAGCACCACCCGCGACAGCACAATTTCACTAATCCCTGGGCCAAAGCGGTAGAAGCCAGCGGTGCGGCTGAGGCGGCCATCACTCCAACGCAACAGCAAAGGGGGGTTAATTAAGGCGGCTAGGGAAGCATCGAAATATTGCCGATCTAAGCGATGAAACAGTGGTAGTAACGGTTCTAGGGGCATGGCTTGATTTTGACGCCAGCAAAAGGCCAACGCAATGGAACGCCGTCCTTCAGACTCACACCACTTCAACTCGCCCACCCGTGGATCTGGATTGGTCTGTTGTTCGAGGTTTAAGCAGCAAGTTGCTGCTGGCTGGTGCTGGCGCCTTACTGCTGTATTGGACCATCAGCGCCGTGAAGCTGGTGATCAGTGCCCGGGGCATCAATCCCTTGCTAAAGCAGTTCTTTAATCAAATTGCCTCTGGCCGGGTGGATGCCGCCTATCTCCTAACCACCAAAAGCTATCGGCAACATGTAAATAGGCAGCAGTTCATCCGTTTTCTGGCTGGTTTACAGCTGAATAAATATCGCAATTTGAAATCAGGGCGCCCCAGAATTCAAGAAGGCCAAATCATGCTCACGGTGAAGTTAAAAAGTGATGCCAAAGAAGAACTACCGCTTGATTTCACCTTTGTAAAACTTGAAGACAACTGGCGGGTGGAGCGGATCAACCGCTTGGATTCCTAAGCAGAGCTTTATTGATGGCTTCCGCTGCTGCCACCGCTAGGTATGAAGAGTTGCGGCGTGTATTAATCCAAGCCGCCCATGCCTACTACGTGCTGGATTCTCCAGCCATGGAAGATGCGGTTTACGACAGGCTTTATCGAGAATTATTAGAGCTAGAGGCAGCAAACCCAGGGCTAATCAGCGCCGATAGCCCAAGCCAACGGGTGGGTGGTGCACCAGCTGCGGGCTTCCAAAGCGTGGCCCATCGCATTGGCCTGCTGAGCCTTGATAACGCCTTCAACGCAGCTGAATTAACCAACTGGTACGCCAAATTGTTGCGGGTGCTCGAACTTAACCCCAGCACTGAATTAGCGCTGGTGGGGGAGCTGAAGATCGATGGCAATGCCCTAGCCCTTAGCTACGAAGCGGGGGTATTGGTGCGTGCCGCCACCCGCGGCGATGGCGAAAGCGGGGAAGACATCACCCCCAATGGCCGCACAATTCAAAGCGTGCCCCTCAGGCTTCACCTGGATAATCCACCGGCTTGGGTGGAGGTGCGGGGGGAGGCGTTTATTCCTGATTGCACCTTTGCTGCAATCAATGCCGAACGGGCTGGCCGCAATGAAGCCCTATTTGCCAACCCCCGCAATGCCTGCGCCGGCACCCTGCGGCAATTAAATCCCCAGGTGGTAGCCGCACGGAAACTGGATTTCTTTGCCTACACCCTGCACTTACCAAACGGCAGCGATAACCCCAGCAGCCAATGGGAAGCACTGCAGTGGCTAAAAAAAGCCGGCTTCAAGGTGAATCCAAACACCGCACTACTCGCCAATTTGCAAGCGGCTGAACAATTTTGTAGCGATTGGGAATTGAAGCGCCAGCAACTCGCCTATGCCACCGATGGGGTGGTGTTGAAATTAAACGAATTGCAGCTGCAGGCAGAGGCGGGCTTCACCCAAAAAGCACCACGCTGGGCGATCGCCCTGAAATATCCGGCTGAAGAGGCGCCAAGCCGTTTGCTACGGCTCAGCTGCCAGGTGGGTCGCACGGGGGTGATCACACCGGTGGCTGAATTTGAACCGGTAGCCCTTGCCGGCACCATGGTGAGCCGCGCCACCTTGCATAACGCCAACCGCCTAGCCGAACTTGATCTGCATGCCGGCGACACGATCGTGGTGCGCAAAGCGGGCGAAATCATCCCCGAGGTGGTGCGGGTGCTGATCGAACTAAGGCCCGCTGCTGCCATGGCCTTGGCCTTGCCCCACAACTGCCCCGAATGCGGCTCTGAGCTGATGCGCGAGGCGGATGAGGCCGCCACCCGCTGCATTAACAACAGTTGCCCAGCGATATTGCGGGGAACCCTGCGCCATTGGGTGAGCAAAGCGGCGATGGATGTGGATGGCCTCGGCTCAAAACTGATTGAACAGTTAGTGGAACAGGGCCTGGTGCGATCGATCGCTGATCTCTACCGGCTTGATGGAGCCCTGCTGGCCAGCTTGGAGCGCATGGGCCTGAAGAGCGCAGAAAACCTGGTGGCCGCTTTGCAGGCATCAAAACAAAAGCCCTGGCATCGGCAGCTTTATGGGCTTGGCATCCACCATGTGGGCGACGTGAACGCAAAAGCGCTAGCTAAAACTTTTAGATCTGTTGATGCCCTGGCAACTGCTGCAAGCGAAACGCCGGAATTGATCACCGAAGTGTTTGGCATTGGCACTGAAATCAGCCAAAGCCTGCAGCAATGGTTTGCCACCAATGCCAACATTGAATTAATTGAGCAGCTGCGTTCCATCGGTTTTAGCCTTAGGGATACAACAGAAACGGAATCAAACGAAGCGGCGCCATTGGCGGGTAAAACCTTTGTGATCACTGGAACATTGCCAAGCATGGGGCGCAGTGAAGCCCAGGAGTTGATCGAAGCAGCAGGCGGCAAGGTAACAAGTGCCGTTAGCAAAAAAACCAACTACCTAGTAGCAGGTGAGGAAGCGGGCAGCAAACTAAGCAAGGCGCAAAGCCTAGGGGTGCAAGTGCTGAGCGAGGAAAACCTAAAAGAAATGCTGCATAACCAAAACAAAAGCGTTTCATAACCTGCCCACAACGAATTGCAAAGTAATTCTTAACCAAAGCAATGCATCATCATAAAAGTTATAAGATTTTTTGTGAGCTTAACTTTCGTTGGCTTGAATCCTGCAACTGAAGCGGTTAACGGTGTAATAAATTTATCAGCACTTGGTGCTAACGCTGAGATAACAGCTTTTAATAGCAAAACAGGATATGGATACACGGTTGGTGGTGGTTCCGGTGCGATAATAGTATTAGATTTAAGGGATCCGTCTAAAGCAAAAGCGGTTGCAAAAGCTGCCCCAACAGTAACTGGTCAAACCCTTCAAAGTGCAGCAGTATTTGGAAATTTGCTGGCAGTAGCAGTACAAAATACTGTCAAAACAGAACCAGGTTTTGTTCAATTCTACAACCTAAGTGATCCAGCCCTGCCAGTGCATGTGAGCACGGTTACAGTTGGTGCACTGCCAGATATGGTTAAATTTAATGCAGATGGAACTAAACTTATTGTAACCAATGAAGGAGAACCCAATAGTGATTATACTATTGATCCAATTGGCTCAATCTCTTTAATCGATACTAGCAAATACAGCGGTACATCACCGATTGCACCCGCTCAAAGCAATGTAGCAACGGTAGATTTTAGTGCCTGGAACAATCGCAAAGAAGAACTTATAAACCGCGGCATAAGAATAACTGGAAAAACAGGCGTAACAACAAATCTTGCCCAAGATATTGAGCCGGAAGCAATTGCAATAGCAGCAGATGGTAAAACAGCTTACATTTCACTGCAAGAAAACAATGCAATTGCAGTTCTTGATATCAGCACTACCACCCCTAAAATAACTTCATTCTTTTCAGCCGGCATTCAAGATTGGGATCGGGGCTCAGCCACAGCTAAAAATTATAGCTATACTCTTTCTTATGCAAGAGGCAATTCAAATCTGCCAACAGGCGTTCAAGCTGGAGGCCTGTCAGGTTTAACATTTAGTGGAACAGAAACTATTGATGGTAAAAGCCTAGATATCTACTATTCCATCACAGACCGTGGGCCTAATGGAGCCATAGTTGATGGCAAACGACAATTTCTAGATCCAACATTTCAACCTACTATTTATAAACTTGGCATGGATCGTGCCACGGGTGCAGTAACCGAAATAAGCAAATTAGGTTTAAAACGCGCAGATGGAACGGCCTTAACAGGCCTACCTCAGCTTTCCGGCAAAGACGACATCCCCATCACAGCTAGCAATGCAGCCATTGCCTATGATCCCTTTGGCATAGATTCAGAAACAATTTCAGTATTCGAAACAAATATTGGAGGCGCAAATAAGAAAGTATTTGCGATTGGTGATGAGTATCGCGGCCAAATAGCAATATTTGATTTCACAACAGGTAACCTGATCCAGCGCTACATTCCCTCAGGACAAAAAGCATTACTACAAACCCAACACAATGTGGGTGGAGCAACTCCAATTGGGGCTGAAACAATTGATAGTCTTCCTGCGATATACGGCAACCGATGGAGTAATCGCGGAATTGAAGGAATGGCATACAACAGCAAAGATGGTTTGCTTTATGCATTCATTCAAAGCCCTCTAGATGTTGATAGCAATAATGATGGAGTGGTGGCTGAGCGAAGCAAATCTCAATTAACCAGAATTCTTGCAGTGAATCCTGCAACGGGCGCAGCGGTTAAGGAGCACTTTTATCTTCTAAGCGGCCGTTTAAACCAGGACAAAATTGGTGATGTTGCCTACGACGCCAGCCGCGATGTGTTCCTTGTTATGGAAAGAGATAGTTCAAGATTAATCGATGGCTTTAAACATGTATATGAAGTAGACATGCGTGGCGCCACTAATACTTTAGCAATAACCACGGCAACTAATCAAACTACTGATGGCTGGCTGAAGAAAATAAATGTTGCTAGCCCCGAATTACTAGATAACACATTAACACTTGTAGACGGCGTATATAAATCATCTAGTGCTGATTTGCTAGCTGCAGCAGGTATTAAAATTGTAAACAAGGTTGAACTATTCAACCTACCTTCAGTGGGTGGCAGCCTTGGCTTCGATAAACCCGAAGGCTTAACCATAAGAGATGATGGTTCCTTAGTAATCAATTACGACAACGACTTCGGCCTTGAAGGGGCAAATGGAAACGCCTTTACAGTTGTTAACTTCAGCGACCCTGGATTAGATACAGAAGATGAAAACTCAGCAAAAGTTAAAGACGGTTTTATTCCAGCCAAAAACCATGATGTTTATGGCCTAGTAATGCCAGATGGCCTAGCAACAATGAGTTATAAAGGGCAAACATTTATTTTAGCTGCTGGTGAAGGGGATGATCGCAATGATTTCCTCAATCCAGACGAAACAGAAAGAGTTTCAGCATTACTTACGGCGGCAACAACTGCAAATGCCACAACCGCGCAAAAAGCGGGTTTAACAGCAACAAACTCGGCTAGGCTAGCAGTATTCAAAAATGCTGGCGATTATGATGCTGATGGATTTATAGACCAAGCCTACACACATGGATCAAGATCCTTAAGAATATTTGATTCCAAAGGCAACGTTGTATTTGATTCAGGATCTGCCCTTGAAGATTTAGCTAATAGCAAAGGGGTGTATCCAGTTAATGATCGTGAAGATGCAAAGGGTGTTGAGCCAGAAATGGTTGAAGTAGCGATTATTAACGGACGGACCTATGCATTTGTAGCACTTGAGCGCACTACAACAAGCCTTGCTGCAATATTTGATGTTACAAACCCATATAAGCCACTAGCAATAGACCCAATCCAATTTCCTGGCGCAAAGCGAATTGAGGGGCTCACATTTCTCACTGCTAATGATAAGCGCTATGTAATAGCTTCAAGTGAAGATAACGATGTTGTATCAGTACAAGAAACAAGTCTACCAACAAATTTCAAACTGCAATTGCTGCATTTGGCAGATGGTGAGGCCGGGTTGTTGGCCTCACAAACAGCACCTTATCTTGCAGCTTTAATTGAAGGTTTTGAAAGCTCCTATTCAAATAACCTAATTTTAGCTGGAGGTGACAACTTCATACCAGGACCCTTTGCTAATGGAGGAACCGATATAAGTGTACGTGATGAATTAAATGCAACTACGGGCTCAACAATTAGTTTAGCTGCAACAACTAACCATCCAACATTTGCAGTGGATATAGCTATTCATAATATCTTGGGTGTTGAAGCTTCAACTATTGGCAACCATGAGTTCGACCTAGGCTCAAGGGTTTTTAAGGATAGTTTTACAGCAGGATCTGGGTGGGTTGGTGCACAATTCCCTTACCTTTCAGCTAATCTTGATTTCAGCGCAGATGCCGATCTAAAAACAAGTTTTACAGACACTGTTGCCACTGCTGGCCTAGAAACTGCAAGCAGCCTGAAAGGCAAGATTGTTCCATCAGCAATTATAGAAAAAAATGGTGAGAAGATTGGTTTAGTTGGAGCAACAACTCAGGTTATTGAACAGATATCATCAACTGGCGGTGTAGAAGTAAAAGGATTTGCTGGCGATGGCAGCGAGAAAGATAATATGGTTTTGCTTGCAAGCCAGCTACAACCTGTAATTGATGATCTAATAAATCAGGGCGTAAACAAGGTGATCCTCATGGCTCACCTACAACAAATTAACAATGAAAAAACCCTTGCACCACTTCTTAAAGGTGTAGATATTATCCTCGCAGCAGGATCAAATACTCGCTTGGGTGATAGCAACGATGTTGCGGTTGCGTTCCCTGGCCATGCTGCCAATTTTGCTGATAAATACCCGCTGCTAACGGCGGGCGCAGACGGGGCACCAACAGTAATTATTAATACTGATAATGAATACACCTATCTAGGTAGATTAGTTGTTGATTTTGATTCCCAAGGCAAAATAATTCCAGCAAGCATAGATCCATTAATCAGCGGTGCCTATGCTGCAACTGCTGCAAATGCAGCGAAGGCTTGGGGAGTGGCAGAAGCTGAACTTACAACAACTGCTTTTGCAGAAAACAGCAAGGCAGAGAATGTTCAAGATCTAACTGATGCTGTTCAAGAAGTTATAAGTTCAAAAGATGGACAAATTTGGGGTTACAGCAATGTTTACCTTGAAGGCGAACGCAATATTGTTCGCAATCAGGAAACAAATTTAGGTAATCTTAGCGCAGATGCAAATCTTGCATTTGCCAAATCTGTTGATCCAACAGTGGTTCTCTCCCTAAAAAATGGGGGTGGCATTAGATCACAAATTGGTTCTATTGATGTTGTAAGTGGAGCAAAAACAACCACCACCGCAAATTCCACTGCAAACAAAGCTGCAGGAGCAATTTCAACCCTAGATATTGAAAACTCACTAAGGTTTAATAATTCACTTTCGCTGGTAACAATAACAGCTACTAAATTAAAGGAATTACTTGAGCATGGCGTTGCAGCTACACCAAATCAAGGCAGATTTCCTCAAGTTAGCGGAGTTTCTTTCAGCTACGACCTAACAAAACCAGCTGGCAGCCGCATCGTGAGTGCCACCATAGAAGATAGCGAGGGTGGAGATCTTGATGTGGTGGTTCTAGGGGGGAATCTAGTTGGTGATCCAAACAGATCCTTCCGCATGGTTACATTAAACTTCCTTGCAGGTGGAGGCGATAGTTATCCTTTTGCCAAAGATAATGTAGGCGAAAACAGAATTGATTTGTTAAAAACTGGAGCACCAAAAACTGGTTCTGCCACTTTTGCAGATAACGGATCAGAGCAAGATGCTTTAGCAGAATTCCTTAAAACAAATTATCCAACACTTCAAAACGCCTTTAGTAAATCAGAAACCACGGACAAATTAGACACACGCATTCAAAATCTAGCCGTAAGAAATGATGAGATAATTGATCCTGTAAGAGTTGGAACAACAGGTGATGACAATGCAATTCCAGGCCAAACAACAATTGCTGGATTTAATGGAAAACTAGATCAATTATTTACAGGCGCTGGCAATGACACAGTTGACACGGCCATAGCAAGTGGATACGAAAATAAAATATTCACCGGATCAGGAGTTGATACTATTTTCGCCAGCAGCAGAGATATTATTACTGGGGGAAGCGGTAATGATGAACTTTATGCCTACAATGGTGATAATAATCGTCTTAGCGGCGGCACTGGAAACGACAATTTCTACCTTGGCAGCTCTGGCAATCGTGCCCTAGGCGGCGACGGCAACGATGTATTCAACGTTGGTGGTGAAGCAGGCACCAACTACATCAATGGTGGTGCCGGCGTTGATCAGTTCTGGCTAGTGAGTGGTTCTAAAGACCTGCCCGCTGCCAAACAATTCGTGATGGATTTCACCCCAGGCGAAGATAAAGTTGGCCTGCGCGGATATAGCTTTGCGGATTTGAGTTTCACTCAAGCCGGCAGCGATACCCTTCTAACCATCGCCAGCACCGCCGTTGGACATTTCAGCAACACCAGTGCTAGTGCACTGAACAATGCCAATAACTTTGCCTTCTGAAATTAGGATTGATTCTGGATGTATTTCAGAAAACACCGCAATTAAGTTCAACTAGATAGTATTAGTAAGATAAACGAGTTGTTTATCAAGAGATTAAGACTTAATTAGTTCTTATTCATCATCTTTACTTCCCATGAGCACACACACCAACCACAACTCAATCACCACCGAGCAACAGTTCATATCTTTGATTACTAGCTATGCATCATCAAAGTCTACAATCGCGTCCTTCTCTAACACCGCGCCATTCGACCCCACCTACGCACGCGGCCTGAGAGCGACGGTTGGCACCGACACATTCCAATGGAATGTTGACACCCACGCAGGTAATCCAAGCAACAACACAGGACCTCACGCCACACGCAATGGCGCTAACTTGAGCTTCACTGCTAATGAACTTCAGGCCTTGACCGCCCATCCAAAAACGATCGGTCAAGTAACAGCCTTAATTCCTGAGGCAAGCACTGCCAATGATGCCTTTGAGCGTATTGATGGCAAGAGTGGTGATACGGCGTTTCCCTATGCAAAATTCAAAGCATTGGCTACTGTTGGTGAAATTGATCCAGTAACTAAAAAAGCTTTAACCGGCTACCCAGACGGCAATGCAGCCTGGCTTAAAGATAACGACACAGTTCGTGTTGCATATCAGAGTGAATCCTATGCAACGATGTCGAATCAAACATACGGCTGGGAAATGAGCAGCGGTGTTAAATTTACAGGATCACATATTCATACAATCGATTATGATCGAGCAAAATTTGCAGACTTCCTAGACAACGGCTCCTCAGCGAGCGAAATGTTTAAAGCTTCGGGCAATCTTTTTAATAAAGTTTATAACGTATTTGGCCAAGAAGTTACCAAGAAAAATACTACCAAAACTGATTTAGCTGCAAAATGGGGAAATCAAACCAATCCCGATGGCACATTAGTTGAATTTATTGCAGGTAGTCCTGCAAGCGGCACAACGGCTGCTGTAAAAGACATGCGCCTTACCGAAGGCGATTTCTTCTTCCATTCATTCTGTGGATCTTGGTACGAGCCAGCTAATAAATACGGCACTGAAATTGGCTTCAAAGATGATATTTGGCTAACGGGAGAAGAATGGAATATCGGCAGAAGTATGTTTGCAGATCCTGATGGCAGCACTGGACCCCTAACCGGAACAGACGTAGCCAATGGCACCATGGGCCTTGCTTCCATGGTTGTGGATGTTAAAAACGGTGTTGCCTACACGGCACCGGCCCTAGGCCAAGCAGGCTATGAAAAATTAATGCCAATCAACCCTGGTAATAGCAGAGATTTCGTAGTAATTGTTGCTTCGGGATACAACCATGATATGCAGGTTGCTCCTCTTAAAGTTTATGTTGGCCGCAAGGGTTTAGATGCAGCAGGTAATGCAATTACTGATTCTGCTAATGCAAGGGATAAATTTCTAGCTAATAATGGTTTGCTTTATGGGCAACTTTATGGCATGGCAGCAAGCGCTGCCACCTATCAAACACTTGGTATCACAACTGTTGATGCGGATGCCAAGATGCTTGATGCATATCTCACCAACAAAGCAGCACCAGCAAACTTTGATGCCCGCTTCTACCCAACTACCTTTCGTTGGAATGGATTTGACACTCCAGAAGCTGTAAAAGACACTGAAATGTTACTTTGGCAGAAAGATGGTGATACCCCAACTGGTGGAACAGCCGAAGCAAATCTTCAACCCACTGGTTATACGTATTTTAATAGTGACACCAAAGTTGAGCATCCAGCGGCCGATCCAGATATCACTAAATCACGTTACTTTCAAAATCACACCGCAACAGGTGGCCTATTAGCAGTTGATTTCACAAGTTCAATCCTTGCAGATTTAAACTTAACTAACAACGACAAAGACAACAACAAACTACCCGACTATTTATCTGCCAAAGTTACTCGTGCACTCGCTGGAGTTGATGGCGCCCTGAAGGTTGATGTGGGTGGCAAAGGTGTGGCTCACTTTGACGCAACAGTTAATCCAACAGGAGCAAAAACAGCTTCAATTCATGTAGGTGCAAACAAAGCTCAATTGGTAGCACCAGACGGATTAATCTGGACCAAATCATCAGATGGCGATGTTCTAATTCTTGATGAAGATTCCGGAAATGCCTATGGCGAGAGAAAGATTGCCCTCGTAGTTAATCCCACCACGTTAAATGTTACGCCTGATGGCACTGGCTATTTTATCGCTCAAGCTGGTGGCTCAAAAAACCCTCGCGCAACAGATAAAGTTGCGGCAATGGAGGGAACCTATCAATCCGCCAGAGGAGCTGAGTTTTCTGGCTCATGGGACGTAACTGCACTTGTTGCCCGTAAAGACAATGGTAGTTTTTATTCCACTGAAGAACTAAAAGGGGGTGGTGCTCAAATTGTTGAACAATCACGCCCACTATCAGAACACCTATTCATTGGTGTAGTTCAACAACCCGGAGAATCAGGTGGTCAAGTAGCTGCACAGAAGGCAGATTATGGCGGTCAAATATTCCAATTCAGTTTGGATCTTCCCAATGTGGCTCCTAAACCAGTGTTGGGTACCAACGGCGACGACAAACTGCTGGTAGCAGATGCAAGCAAAGGTGCAGCAATGATAATGAATACCATCATCACAGGCTCAGGAAACGACGAGGTTGAAATCGCAGCCAACCGTGGTTTTGAAAATAAAGTATTCTCTGGTTCTGGCGTAGATACTATTTTTGCCGGAACACGTGACGTAATCACTGGTGGCAGTGGAAACGACGAACTTTATGCCAATGGTGGCAATGGAAACCGCTTAAGCGGCGGCACTGGAAACGACAACTTCTACCTTGGCAGCTCAGGTAATCGTGCCCTAGGCGGCGACGGCAACGATGTGTTCAACGTTGGTGGTGAAGCTGACACCAACTACCTCAATGGTGGTGCCGGCGTTGATCAGTTCTGGCTAGTGAGTGGTTCTAAAGACCTGCCCGCTGCCAAACAATTCGTGATGGATTTCACCCCAGGCGAAGATAAAGTTGGCCTGCGCGGATATAGCTTTGCGGATTTGAGTTTCACTCAAGCCGGCAGCGATACCCTTCTAACCATCGCCAGCACCGCCGTTGGACATTTCAGCAACACCAGTGCTAGTGCACTGAACAATGCCAATAACTTTGCCTTCTGAAATTAGGATTGATTCTGGATGTATTGCAAAATACATCAATACTAAATTGAGCAAGATAGTATTAAAAAGATAAACGTGAAGTTTATCCAGAGATTAAGACTTAACTTCCTACCTACTTCCACCCTTTTTATTCTTCAATCATGGCAAAAAACGTAATTCTGATCATTGGCGATGGCATGGGTTGGGAAATGTCCCGCGCAAGTGGCATTTACAATCAAGTGAAAATTGAAATTGATGGTCTTTTAAAGGCAGGCAAAACCGCTGCAGAAATTACTACAACATTTTCAACTAGAACTCTCGATTCTTATTACACATCAGGAAAAGGTTCAGGTACACCGTACCAGTTGTTTGAAGGATACCAATTAGCAACAACAGGATCAACCTATATTGATGGAAGCACAAATAATAGTGCGCTGCAGGGATCTACAGCAACTCACAACACAGGTGATGCACCTGTTCGCCCAGGCTTTAATTTTGATCCAACAGTAAATTACGTAAATTTTCTTCAATCAAAGGGTGGTGATCTACCGTGGGATGCTGATTACTACGCAGATAGAGGTAAAACTTCTGTTGGATTCGATCCAGAATACATAAAAAAAGATTATCCCGATTCAGCTAACACAGCATCAACATTATATGGTGGTGAAAAAACATATAATGGAGCAATTTCAGTTGATATTCATGAGCGTGGTTTCGAAACCATTCTTGAGCAAGCAAAGAATCAAAATAAATCTGGTGGCGTTGTAACATCTGTTCCAATTAACCACGCTACCCCAGCTGCAGCGATATCCCATGTAAATAGCAGAAATAAATATCAAGAATCTTCTAATGCGGGCAAATTTGGAGTTGACGGTCATCCGCTCGATCTAATAGATAATATCCTTGATGATATTTTATTTATTGGCAAACCTCAAGTAGTATTGGGAGGTGGCAATCCTGCTGGTGGCGAAACATACGTAAACAATAAAACTATTGCTGCTCTCGTAGCCGGAACATATCAAGAAAGCAAACAAACAATAACCGGTAAAGATGCAACTGGAAAAGATATTATAACGACAACTCCATTCGGTAAAACAGTCTCAGATGAGGGCTGGAAAGTTGTTGCTCGCCCTGATAATTATACTGATGCCAATAAGGATAAATCTGGTTTAGAAATCCTTGAGGCCGCAGTTACCGCATTTGATCCAGAAAAGGGTCAACTAATGGGTATTTACGGTGCAAAAGGCCAAGGTGGTAACCTTCCATGGCGTACAGCAGATAGTGATTATTCAGCAACAGGTACCGGTGCTTACGTTGATAACTCAAACACAACAGCCACAAACACCGCGCTATCTGGAGCTGCGTTAGCTGCCGAACTCAAGCAAAATCCAACGGTTGCGCAACTTACAGAACAAGCCCTAAAAGCCCTGGGTAAAGATAAAGATGGCTTCTGGTTAATGATTGAGGTTGGTGATATTGATTGGGCAGCACATGCTACAAACATGGATTTATTACTTGGTACCCAACATGATATCAATGATGTAACAAATACCGTTACGAAATGGGTTGAGGCAAATGGGGGCTGGTCGCAAAACCAAGTTATGGTTACTGCAGATCATGATCATTACCTTACTCTTTTACCCAACTATCCAAAAGAAGTTGCTGAATCAATCCTCCTCAGTATTGCTGCAGGTACAACCGGAACAAACGAAGCAACAACCGGAACTAATACCGGTTATGACATATCATTAAACCCAACATTAACAAAAAGTGGCACAAGCCAATGGAAAGCCGGAGATGCAGAAAAGGTTGGTCATTTCTGGGGTACAACAACAAAGCTTGCAGATGCATCTACTGGAATTGGAGATGGCTGGTGGACACATACTCAGCGTCCAGTACCTCTTTATTACAAGGGTGAGGGAAGCGAAATTGTTGATCTGTTCGTAAGTACAGGTATTGAAGCCTATGGCACAGTGATTAAGGGTATACCTGGTTTCGTAGACCAAGCACACGTTGCTAATGCAATGAATTCAATTTTACTGGGTGGCAGCACAGCGGAAGCACGCTTATTAAATGCCCAAGAATCAGTAGTAAGCCCAGTAGTTTCATTTACAAGTGCAAACGATAACCTAATTGCTGCTAACAATGAAGCTCAATTAACATTTAAATCAAATACTATATTTACAGGAGGCGGGGAAGACATGGTTGATAGTTCCTTAAATAAGGGATTTCAAAATACAATTTTCACTGGATCTGGTGCAGATACTATATTCAGCAGTAATGGCGACATTGTAACAGGTGGAAGCGGCAATGATTCACTTTATGCCGAAGCTGGAAACAATAACCGCCTCAGTGGTGGAGCCGGAAACGATACCATTTATATCGGAAGCACTGGAAACCGTGCCCTTGGTGGTGATGGTGCAGACATTATTAATATCGGCGGAGAAGCTGGCACCAATTACCTCAATGGTGGTGCAGGTGCAGACCAATTCTGGCTAGTGAGTGGTTCTAAAGACCTGCCCGCTGCCAAACAATTCGTGATGGATTTCACCCCAGGCGAAGATAAAGTTGGTCTGCGCGGATATAGCTTTGCTGATTTGAGTTTCACTCAAGCCGGCAGCGATACCTTACTTACCATAGGCGCAACTGCTGTTGGCCATTTCAGCAACACCAGTGCAAGCGCACTGAACAACACCAATAACTTTGCCTTCTAATTAAGCACCATCCTTTAATTGGCTGATATTCCCCCCTAATCAGGGGGGATTTTTATAATTTAGTTATTTACCACCAATCACCAAGTTGAACCATGCCTGCACTATTTAGCACCAGCTATAGCCAAGATTTCAACAGCTTGGCTGCAAGTGGAACAGCTAATGCATGGGAAAATGATAAAACCATTCCTGGTTGGCATTTATTTCGCCAACCAGCAAGCACCCCCGTTGCGATTGCTGCATATAACGCCGACACAGGTGCTACTAACACCGGAAGTTTTATTAGCTATGGATCAGTAGACAATAGTGATCGGTCTTTAGGCGGTTTAGCTTCAGGGGGTACTTATTTTGGTGCACCAGCATCAGCGGCGGTAGCCGGCTGGATAGCTCTTTCACTTAAAAATCAAAGTAGTTCCAATATCAGTTCTCTAACTATTGGCTTCAGTGGTGAACAGTGGCGAAACGGTGGTAACGCAGAAACACAAAGTATGTTGATGGAATATGGCTATGGCACTAATTTTAGTGACGTATCAACTTGGAACAAACCAGCAAGTTCATTTAAAAACTTCACATCTCCCATTGCCACCACAACAGCAGCGGCCGTTGATGGCAATAATGCAGGTAAAATATCAAGCCTTGGTGGTAACCTCGATCTAACAACAACCCCCTGGACCCCAGGATCTAACCTTTGGCTGCGTTGGATAGATAATAATGATACCGGCAATGATCACGGCTTAGCTATTGACGATTTAAGCATAACAACTTCAACTCCTACACCTACACCTACACTTCCAGTTATATCAATAGCTTCACCTGATGCCTCTTCCGGTGAATTTGGCGATGCCGCTAGCCTACGAATCAGCCGAACTGGTACAACCACCTCTGCATTAGAAGTGCAATTAAGCTTGCGCAGTGGAGATGCGCTAGCCACAAATGCGGATCTTAAAACTGAATTGCCCGCATCACTAACAATTCCTGCCGGTGCAGCAAGTATTGATTTAGCCATTGAAGCATTAGATGATTCCATCAGTGAAGCCACTGAAAATCTAATAGTTGAAATTAAAGCTGCTGGCACATACAGCATTTTAGAAACAGCTGGAAACGCAACAGTAGCAATAATTGACAACGACAGAATTAGTAAAATATCTGCAATTCAGGGCAACTCAACTGCAACTCCTTTGCTTAACCAAAGCGTTACACTTAGTGCTATCGTAGTTGGAGATTTCCAATTAACAAGCGAACTAGGTGGTTTCTTCCTTCAAGAAGAGCTTAGTGATTGGGATACTAGTTCTTTAACTTCTGAGGGTATTTATGTAGCCTACCCGTTCTCAGGAACCAACGTTAATGTGGTAATTGGTGATCGTGTAATTCTCACTGGAACTGTTGGTGAACTCTTTAATCAAACCGCAATTACCACTGTTAATGCTCTAAAAGTAGACTCCCAAGCGCGCTTAGGTGATACACAGCGTGTTGATGTTCCCGACCTACTAGCTCAACGCACCAATAGCCTTGATCTAGAGCCCTTCGAGGGGATGTGGGTGCGCTTTCCCGAGAAATTAACTGTTAATGGCTTATATGGTCAATTCCGTTTTGGAGAAATTGAATTAAGCGCTGTTGGTTTACCCCAGCAACCCACTAATGTGATGGCACCTGGTGCAGCTGCCTACGCAGCTGAGCTTGCTACAGCTAAGCTTGAATTAGTTTTAGATGATGGCAGCAACAGTAGCTATCGCCCCGCATCTGCAGCAACACCTGCCGCACCAGTACGCGATCAATTACTGCGACGCGGAGATAGTATTAAAGCCGTAGAGGGAATCATTAGCTACGGTTTTGATAAGTACCGCCTGCAACCAACTACAGCACTTTCATTTACAACAGAAAACCCAAGACCAGCAGCTCCAATTGCAGCAAAAACTGGAGAAGTAAGGATCGCAAGTTTTAATGTATTAAATACATTTAGCACACTAAATACAACCGGAGCTTTAGTGGGGAGCACGGGGCTAGCTCCTAGAGGTGCAAACACAGCTGAAGAGTTAGAACGGCAACTCAGCAAACTTACGGTTGCACTTAATGGCTTAAAAGCAGATATTATTGGTTTAATGGAGTTGGAAAACGATTCAGATGATAAAACCCTGAAAACAATTGTTGATCGCCTCAATGCTTCCCAAGCCAGCGGATCCACAGCCAACTATAGCTTTATACCCACGGGAACAATTGGAACAGATGCAATAAAAGTTGGCATAATATACAACAATAAAGTTGTTACACCGTCTGCAAATGGCAAAGCAATTCTAACCGATTCCAGCTTTACTGATCCACTCTCAAGTGGCGTATCTAAAAATCGTCCAGCTCTAGCTCAAGCATTTAGCGAAACAGCCACTGGCGAAGTTGTTAACGTAGTTGTAAATCATCTCAAATCAAAAGGTGCCGGGGGAGATACGGGGCTTGATGTGGATCAAAAAGATGGCCAAGCTGCCTTTAATGCAACCCGCACTGCTGCAGCCAAAAAACTACTCGATTGGATCTCCACAAAACCAACGGGTAATAGCGATGCTGATTGGATAATCCTGGGTGATATTAATGCCTATGCAAAAGAAGATCCAATCAAAGTTTTTGAAGCAGCCGGTTATCGAAATGCATTGCCATCATTTACAGCTGAACCCGCCTCAAGCTACGCCTTTTATAACCCTGTTGATATGAGTGGGGCCTTGGATCATATGATGATATCTGCTCCATTAGTTAAACAGGCAATCAAGGCAGATGATTGGAATATAAATTCAGCTGAGGGTTCTTTCCGCGATTACAACCGAGATACCAACAGCAATGGCAACGCAACTGTTCGCGATTTCTATGCGGTTGATCCCTATCGCACCTCAGATCATGATCCTGTAATCCTGGATTTAGATCTGGGCCGCGCTTTACCTACAGGGCTCAAATTCAATCACGGCGTTGCTTCTGGTGACCCATATGCAAATTCCGTTATCCTTTGGAGCCGCATTTCACCAGCCAAAGATTTCGCTGGCCTTATTGATGTTCAGTGGGAGATATCTAAATCAGCTAGCTTTAGTGCTGGATCAATAGTTGATAGTGGAGTATTCAGCACAAGCGCCGCCCGCGATTGGACAGTGAAAGTTGAGGCTGATGGCCTCAGCGCGGATACCGACTATTTCTATCGCTTCCGTAGTGGTGATTTAATCTCTGAAATTGGTAAAACCAAAACACTTCCTGTTGGTTCCGATCCAGTTCGATTAGCCGTATTCTCATGTGCAAATTTCACCGCAGCTGAGCAATTCTCAGCATACGGGCGTGCAGCTTCTGAACATGAAAAAACTCCCTATGATGCCCTTTTACATCTAGGCGACTATATCTATGAATACGGTGCCGGTGGTTATGGAGCAGCTGAATCCGCAGCAACTAGCCGTGGTTTTGAACCAAATCGAGAGATAGTAAGCCTAGAAGATTACCGTTTACGTTATGCCCAATATCACAGTGATTTAAATCTACAAAGACTACGTTCTTCTGCGCCATTAATTGCAATTTGGGACGATCACGAAACCGCAAATGATAGTTGGGCTGGTGGAGCTCAAAATCACCAAACAGAAACCGAAGGGGAATGGCAAACCAGGCGTGATGCTGCTCTCAAGGCCTACCATGAATGGTTACCTATTCGCGAGCCTGGCTTACGCCAGGCAAGTGATGGAGCTACTGCACTATCACCACTTAGCCAAGGCTATCGGAGCTTTAACTTTGGAGATGTGTTGTCTTTACACATCCTTGAAACAAGGCTTACCGCAAGAGATGAACAGCTTGAATATCCCGATGCTGCTGCTGTACAAGCCCGAATTGGCGCTATCCTCGCAAATCCAACGCTCACTGCTACCTATGCAACTAATTATAAATTAACCGCTCCTAAATCTGCAGCAGATGTTCCAACCTTCGGCGCAGCTCTTGCGCAACCTGTTACGCAAGAGCTAGTTTTTGCTGCAGTACAGAAAGCATTAGGTGATCCAGAGAGAGATTTAATTGGAGATACACAATTAGCCTGGTTGCAAACTCAACTTGCAACTTCAAAAGCTCCTTGGCAAATACTTGGCCAGCAGGTACTAATGCAATCAATGGCCGTACCGGCAGAATTATTACTTGATCCAGGTAATCCAGCCCTGTTAGATAAATATGCAGCACCGCTCCAAAAACTTGCCACTGGCACAGCCTTTGCAAACCTACCCGCAGCTGAGCAAGCATTGTTTGCAGAAGCGGCAAAGATTCCTTATAACCTCGATGCTTGGGATGGTTATGGAGTTGAGAGGGAAACAATTCTCCAAAGTGCCCTTGCGCTCGGCAAAAAGTTAATAAGCTTGGCAGGAGATACCCATAATGCTTGGGCTGGCGTTTTAGATACTTTTACAGCCGCACCCTCTGGCAATAAACCAGCAGGAACAGTAGTTGGTGTTGAATTTGCCACCCAGGGTGTTACATCACCTGGCTTTGAAAAATATTTACCTGGCGGAGATGCTTACATCAGGGCCAAGTATCCTGCAGTTGATGGTTTAGATGGTATTTTCACAGGCTATGTGAATGGTTTAAAATACGCTGATTTAAATCGTAGAGGCTACCTAGATCTCACAGTGAGCCCAGCTGCTGCAGTTGGCACATTTATATTCACAGATGGGGCTACAGAAACTGTAGTAGCAGATGCCAAACTAAATATTGCCTTAAATTCTGCACCAAAAACAATTAGCTGGTTACCTTCCTGGCACGAACTTGAT
>NZ_JAGQBK010000008.1:0-94932 GCF_024345595.1 Synechococcus lacustris Maggiore-St4-Slac
GCCCTGTGAGGATCACATCCATTCGGCTTGGCCGCTGCCCCAAGGTGGCCACTACTTCCGCTTCATCAAGCAACCCATAGGCCAGCGCAAGCCCCAGCTCATCCAGCACCACTAGATCGGCAGCACCTTTACGGCGATCAACGCCATTGCCATCAGCTTTGAATTCATGCCGCCAGCGTTGCAGCGTTGTTAATCCAACGCCCATGAACTTGGCCAGTTCACTTGCTCCTGCGCCAGCAGCAATCCCTTCTGCAAGGATTTGCAATGCCTTCTGGCGATCAGCCGAAGACGTTAGTCATCCCCATCCTCTCCCTTGAAGGCCTGAATCTTTTTTGCAGCATATCGCTGCGCGGAAGCCTGCGGCTACAACAATGCTGCTGCCATGGCCTACGGCCCACTCGGCTATGCCGAGTAAACAGCAAGTGCTTTTTCCTTACGGCGTAGATCCTGTTTTAGTGCCTTAATTTCCTTGTGATCCTGCTGGTGGAGTTTCATTAAATCCCGCTGCTCCGCCATGGTTAGCACTGCGTTTGCATTTGCATCCTGCCGATTGGGAGGGCTCATCCTTTTACGTACATCAGCTTGAACAGCACTTCTTCATAAACAGCCCGGCTGTAAGCAGTCATTAAGTTGCTTCATTAAGCCCCCAGGGATTCAATTAACAGGGGTGACAACTTTGCTGGCAGAGGGGGCCCCGTGAGCAGGGCTTCCTCGCGGGTCGGCTGCTCGGCAAACCAGCGCTGCACGGTCCCAACATCAAAGTGAACCTCCCTCGTTTTCAAGGTCAGTAGCCAAAGAGTTGCTTTCGGTAGCTACCAGCGATGTTGTCTGATTTGTTGGTATCCATTTGCTTGCACAATCCTAACGGCCGCAACCCTCGAATCAGACTAGAATTCTGGTCTAAAGTTCAAGGATGGACTCCGTGGATCAGGCAGTGTCTCTATCGACAGCAAAAACCCACTTAGCCGGCTTGGTGCAGGCGGCGGAAACAGGCGAGGTTGTTCACATTTCACGCCATGGCAAACCTGTGGCCGTTCTGATCTCAGAGCAGGCCTACTCCTCATTGCAGGGCCACCAGTCAAAACGAGGTGTGTGGTCTGCCATCGCGGATTGGCGTGCAGTTGTCCATGGGCGCCATGCCGATGATTGGCCCCTGGACTCAGGCCCAGTTGGCACACAGGAGATCCAAGCCTGGCGCGATCGCTCATCGGGCCGGGAGGTGCAGCTCGGATGAACGTGCTGCTGGATACCAATGTGCTGTCTGAACCCCTGCGAGAGCTGCCAGATCCGGCTGTGATGGCACAGCTGGAATCTGAAGAGCATGTTTTGCATACAGCCAGCGTGGTGATCCACGAACTGAGCTACGGCATCCACCGTTTGCCTTCCGGGCGCAAGCAGCAACGGTTCAACAGCTATCTGCAGGGGTTGCTGAGCAGTGGCCTCACCGTGTTGCCCTACGACGGAAAGGCTGCTCTGTGGCATGGCGAACAGCGTGCCAGGTTGGATGCCAGGGGTCTGCGCCCAGCGTTTGCGGATGGCCAGATCGCGGCCATCGCCGCAACAAAGGCCTTGGTGGTGGTAACGCGCAATACCCCTGATTTCGGAGTCTTTGAGGGCTTAGATGTGCTGAATTGGTTCTCACATGGAACAGCAGCGGCTCGATAATTTCGAGACTGCGGTAGCTGTCCGGAAAGATGTCGTCTCTACCGCGAGCTCCCGGTCCAGCAGCAATGGGCTTCCCCCGTTTTTGTGGATAGTTGCTTAAGCAACTTTTTTGATTACCCTACCTTTGTTAAAGCACGATTTTCGTAGTTAATCGGAATTAGGTAGTCATTACTTGAATGTCGTCTATTTAAACTGTAATATTTTTCGATTCAACCAATGGTTTCGCTTTCTAACTAAAATTCTAACTGCAATGGTGTTGGTAGAATTTTGCTATTACAATCATTTAGTACGCCTTAAATATAAATTAATTCAAATCATAAGATAATGTTCGGTTGAATTTACGCGATAAAACATTTGTTGTAATTTATTTCCCTCCTCCATTTTAGTTCAATACCTAAAGTATTTCAATGGCTTTAGTAGTTATTAATGCCAGTAGTATTATAGGTATTGCTGGAATGCTTAGATCAAATCCATTCACATCTTCGCTAAGGTAACCCTTTCCGGTTGATCTTGATATTTACCGGCCCTATCTTGATAGGTGGTTTCACAGGGGTCACCTTCAAAAAATAATAGTTGACAGATGCCTTCATCGGCATAGATGCGGCAATCAGCGCCAGAGCTATTGCTAAATTCCAAGGTTAAATGACCCTCCCAGCCGGCTTCTGCTGGTGTTGTATTTACTATTATGCCAAGCCTTGCATAGGTGCTTTTACCAAGGCAAATCACGGTGATATTACTTGGCACTTTCATCTTTTCTAATGCCACACCCAAGCCATAGGAATGGGCTGGCAGGATGAAATAAGCACCATCAGCATCATTTTGTAGTGGTGCTGGTTCTAAATTTGCTGGATTGAATCTCTTTGGATTCATTACCGTGCCTGGCACATGCCTAAATATCAGGAATTCCTTTGCTGATAGGCGTAGGTCGTAGCCATAACTTGAGCATCCAAAACTCAATACCGGATTTGCCCTGTTATCAGGATCCAAATGGCGCACCAAGGTGGCTTGGAATGGATCCAACAGGCCATTTGCAGCCTGTTCGTTTATCCAGCGGTCGTTTTTTAGCATCGGTCGCGGCGCAATTCGGTTACTTGATCCGCTAACGCCATCAAAGACGCAGGCATTTCAGGCCCTGTGAGGATCACATCCATTCGGCTTGGCCGCTGCCCCAAGGTGGCCACTACTTCCGCTTCATCAAGCAACCCATAGGCCAGCGCAAGCCCCAGCTCATCCAGCACCACTAGATCGGCAGCACCCTCCAGCAACCAACGGCTGCTTTCTTGCCATAGCTCCTGCACCGCCTGCCTGCTGCTGCCTTCTTCTTCTGGTCCATTTAGGCAGCCCGCCAGCGCCGGCCGCAGCCAGGTGAGCCGGCCGCACATCTGCACCGGCCGGCTAGGCCCTTGATCCACGCCGCCGCGCAAAAACTGACTCACCAGCACCGTGCTACCCAAGCCAGCACTGCGCAGTGCCTGGCTGAACACACTGGGGCAACTGCCGCGATAGGCGGCCGTGTGCACCTGCAATAGCCCCTCCGGTTGGCTAACCAGCAACCGCAGTGCTGCCCCCGCCTGCCTTTGGCTGGGTTGAGCAAGGCTGCTGAGCATAAAAGCACCGGGGGCAAACGAAACCCGAATGTAGCGTTCAAAGCCGTATGCACAAGCTCTTCACACCACAGATAGTGCAAACATTTGTACTGTGCAATATTTGGTGTTAACCGCTACCAGGCACTCCGGCAGCCCTTATTAAGGTTTCGCTAACTGAGCCAGGGCCCATGCTTTCATCAGCCCCACCCCAGCCAACTATTCAAGAGGTGATGCGCAGCCTGGCGGGCACCACCTCCGAAATTGTGGAGCGCGGCAAAACAATTTTTTTCCCTGGTGATCCAGCCGAGCGGGTTTATCTGCTCAAACGCGGTGCCGTGCGCCTATCGCGCGTTTATGAATCCGGCGATGAAATCACCGTTGCTTTATTGCGGGAAAACAGCATTTTTGGTGTGCTCTCCCTGCTAACAGGCCAGCGATCCGATCGTTTTTATCACGCGGTTGCATTCACCAGGGTTGATTTAATCAGTGCCCCCGCCACCTCCGTGCGCCAGGCGATCGAAAAAGATGCCCGCGTTGGCCTATTGCTTTTGCAGGGCCTTTCTTCTCGCATTCTCCAAACCGAAACGATGATCGAAACCCTCACCCATCGCGATATGTCGTCGCGTTTGGTGAGTTTTCTTCTGGTGTTATGCCGTGATTTCGGCATGCCAGGCACCCGTGGCATCACGATCGATCTCAAGCTTTCCCACCAAGCGATCGCAGAAGCAATCGGCTCCACCCGGGTAACGATCACCCGCCTGCTTGGTGATCTACGCAATGCTGGCCTTGTGGAAATCGATCGCAAACGCATCACTGTTTTTGATCCCCTTGCCCTTGCAAAACGCTTTAGCTGATCAACCCTCAGCGATACTGGTTCTCCTTTAGGTGCTCTCTCCGTGACCGGCTGGCTGCTGATTTTGGCGGTGCTGCTGCTCGGTGGAGTGCTCGCCACCATTGGTGATCGCCTCGGCAGCCGCATCGGCAAGGCGCGCCTCAGCTTGTTTCAGTTGCGCCCCCGCAGCACCGCTGTGCTGATCACGGTTTTCACCGGCAGTTTGATCAGTGCCCTAACCCTTGGCTTGATGCTTGCCGTTAGCGAACAGTTGCGGGTTGGTTTATTTCAGCTGGATCAGCTGGAAACAAAACTGAATAATTCGCGTAGAAACCTGCAATTCAGTGTTGAGCAATTAAGCAATAGCCAAAAGCAATTAACCCAGGCGCGCCAAGAGGGCACAAAAGCAGATCAAGGCCGCCTTGCAGCACGGCGCCAACTGCAGCAGGTGGAAGTAAGGGCAAATCAGTTGAGATCTGAACTCGCCCCCCTGCAAGCCCGTAGGCGTGAATTAGAAGCTGAAAGAAACCGGCTTGGTAACGATGTAAAAAGCCGTGATGCGGAATTGCAGCAGCTGCAAACGCGCACCCGCAATGGTTTACAGGAACTAAAACAGTTGGAGGGCAAGGTGCTCGCCCTGCGCAGTGGTGATGTGGTTTTAACCACCGGCCAGGCGCTCACCAGCGCCAGAATGGCAATCCCCCAGCAACGCTTAGTAAAAAAAGCAACCGAGGATGTATTGCGCCAGGCAAATCTGCGCGCTTTTGAACAGGTATTACCTGGCCAGCCGCCAAATCGTCAGCTGCTTTTAATCCCCCGCAGTGAAGTGGCAAAGGTTGAACAGGCCCTAAGTAATGGTGGTGATTGGGTTGTAAGTATTCGCTCCGCCGGCAATGTGTTGCGCGGTGAAACCCAGGTGCTCGCCTTTGCTGATGTGCGCCCTAACCAAAAAGTGGTGAGTAAAGGTGAAGTGCTCGCCAGCATCAGCTTTGATCCCAATGAACGCAGCCCCGAGCAAGTGCAGGCCCGCCTAAATCTGCTGCTTGCCGCTGCCCGCACTGAAATCCTGCGCCAGGGTTCCCTAGCGCCAGCGATTCAATTTGATGTGGAGGCATTTAAGGCCGCCGGCCGCGCCCTTAGTGAACAGCCCCGTCGCCGGCCCCTGTTGGTGCAGGTGGTTTCCGTGCGCGATAGCGACACCGCTGATCCGGTGCTTGTGGAACTAAGGGGCATAAACCCCGCAGAGCAATGACAGCCACCACCCCAACAGCAGGCGGCCATTGGATTGGCCTTGATCCAGGCCGCAGTAAATGCGGGCTGGTGCGCACAGATATCAGCGGCCAGCAGGTGCAAGATCTTTTGGTGTGCACACCCCAGGAAAGCTGGGATTGGCTGCAGCATTGGTGCCACAGTTGCAGTGTGAAGGGCCTGGTATTGGGTGATGGCACCGGCAGTGGCCCCTGGCAGCAGGCCATAGGTGATGCCCTACCTGAATTAACAGTTGTGTTGCAGCCAGAGGCCGGCAGCACCCTTGCCGCCAGGGGCCGTTATTGGCAATTATTTCCGCCCCGTAATTTATGGAAACTATTGCCTGAAGGTTTAAGGCTGCCGCCCCGGCCCCTAGATGATCTAGCGGCCTTGGTGCTGCTGGAGGCCCACCTGGGCCATCGTTTAGGGCTTGCTTAAAACTTTGCCCTCACGGTGAATTGATAATCGCCACCGGGTTCTAATTGATAATCACTTTTTACTAAAAAACGCAATAAAGCATCTTGAATTAAGGCCCGGCCGAGCGATGGTTCCACCACCAATTCACCGCGATCAAAATGCCATCTAAATTCCCAACTAAAACCTCCAGCTGCCACTTCACCCTCCACTAATTTATTACTAAAGCTTTGATGTAAAACCCTTAGCTTGGCATTGGTGGAGGGTAGTTTTGCCATCTCAAGTGCTTGGCCGAAAGCCATTGAGGCGATTGCCAGCTTTCTCTAGGCCATTGGCTTGGATTAATTCAATTCCCCTGCAAACCTCAGCCAGCACCTGTTTAAGCAGCCCCTGTTCGCTTGCCCTGAATGGCCCCAATACATGGCTAACCGTGCGTTCTTTTCGCTCCTGGGGATCACCTAACGGTGCACCAATGCCGATGCGTAGCCTTGCGAATTCTTCACTACCTAAATGTTGAATAGTGCTGCGTAAGCCGTTGTGGCCGCCGGCGCTTCCGCTCGCCCGCAGCCGCAATCGCCCCAGCTCTAGGTCCATGTCGTCTACCAGCACAAGCAATTGTTCAGCGCTCCAGCCAAACCAATCGAGGCAGGCCCTAATCGAGCGGCCGCTGTCGTTCATAAATGTTTGCGGTTTCAATAGCCGCAAACGATTATTGCCCTGGCCGATGTCTGCTAATTCAGCGTGTAATTTCGCTTGGGGCCGAAAATTAGCTCCAGCACTGGCAGCAAGCTGATCAAGCACCATAAAACCAACGTTATGGCGTGTTCCAGCGTAATCAGCGCCTGGATTACCCAGGCCCACCAGCAGCGTCAGTGGCATCGGCTGATTCAAGTTTGCTGGGTTCAGGGGTATCGATTGGTGCATCAACAGCTTTGCGGAATTCCTGCTCGAATTCCTGGGAAGCACTTTGAAAACTTTTCAAAGTACGCCCTAAGCCGCGGCCTAATTCCGGCAGTTTTTTTGGACCAAACACCAGCAGGGCGATGACGGCAATCACCGCCATCTCCGGCAAGCCAACGCCGAAGATGTTCATCGCTTAACCCATGCCGTTCCAGTTCACCGTGATCCCATCAAGCAAGAGGGAGCGGTTATATAGCTGCAGGATCACCAGCAGAAACACCAGAAACAACACCATGAAAATGCCCATCACAGGTGTGGTGCCCCATCCGGGCACCACCTTGCCGTACTCAGAATTGAGGGGGCGAAGCAGATCTCCCAGGCGGGTGCGTTGGGCCATGGGCTGAAAACCTCTCTGGCGGGGTATAGGGCTCGTTACTGTAATAGCAACGGGCCCTCCCTTGCACCCTCTGCAAACCATTGATGGAAACCACCTCCCCTGCAATCTCTGTGGCACTAACAGTGCTGGTGGTTTTACTCGCCCTCACTGGCTTTGGCATCTACACCGCCTTTGGCCCACCCTCCAAGCAGCTAACCGATCCCTTTGACGACCACGAGGATTGATCCCAGCTGCCAATCGCCCAAGCTTTTAAGTGCGCTGTTCTGCAGGGGCTGAGGTTTTGGCCTGTTAGGCGCAGTTGATTTGCTTCATTCCTGTTGATCCCCAGCAATTGCAGATCGGAATTTGGCCAAGCCAGCAATTGGCAACTTTCTGCCTTGATTGCCCCTTGATCAGCGGCTGGCCTTTTCCATAGGGGATTGCGGAAGCTGGCCGCTGCCGCTGGCACCCCTTGCTGCCACCAGCCCCTTGGCGTTGCCATCAGTCCCAGCCTTAAACGATGCAAACCATGGTCGGCACTTGGATCCGGCCAGGTGGGCCCCCTCAGCAAAGAAATGCCAAGGCCATCGGCCGAACCGCTTACCCCCTGAGGGCCATCGAGCAGCACCGCCAGGCCATGGCCAGCCACCCAGCTGATTGCTGCTGCCTCCCAGCGGGCTGCCTCCCTGGCATTGCGGGGATTACTGGCACGGTTTTGCACCCCAGCTGGGCAATCAGCACTCCAAAAATCAGTTGCTTGAGCCAGGGGCAGCTCCAGCCGCAACAGTTCATGGTGTTGTTGCCATTGGCTTTGCAGGCACAGCTCAAGCATTTCACTGCCGGCCTGGAGCCGCAGCATTAGTTGGATTGGGCTTTGGCCGCAATGGCCGCGCCAGCGCAGGGCCGTGCAGAGGGGGCCGCTTTCCAGCACTTCAGGGCCGCTGCACCAGCTAAAAGGCAGCGGCTGGTGTTGGTAGTTGGCGGCTAAATCCCAGGCATCCCAAAATTCACCGCGATCGGCATAGCGCCGCAATTGCAGTGGGCTTTTGAGTAGTTCAGGGCCCCAGCCATCGGCCTGCCAGCCCCGCAGCTGCTCCACCCCTTGGGGCCCCAGCAGCACCTGCAGGCGGCTGTTTTGCAAACACCAGCGCCCTGCACCTAGATCCTCCAAACCCAGCGCCTGCTGGATTGGCAGTGGCTCTTTCCCTGTGGGCTGTTGCACCAGCCGCTGCAATTCCACCCCATCGCCAAAAGGCAGCTGCAGCCAGCAGCCGCCCCCATGGGCCCTCTGGCTTGCTAAGGCCCCATGGGGGCCATGCCAGCAATGGCCCGCCGCCGGCGCTGGCAATTTGAACACCCGTTCAGCTGCCTTAGCCGGCAGCAATTGCCCCACCCACCATTGCTTTTTAAAGCCCCTGCCAATTGCCACCAAGTGGCCGAGGGCTTGGTCACGCCGTTGGCGGCTGGCGCGCCGTGCTGCGCACCATTGCCTTTCGGCCTGCTCGAATACCGCTGGGATTGAGGTGCCGGGCAGGATGTCGTGAAATTGTTGAAACAGCAGGCAGCGCCATGCCGCTTGGCCCCCATCAGCCGGTTTTATTGCCGCTATCGCTTCCGCTAAATCCGCCTCCAGCAACAGCCGCTCCAGCGTGCGGTTGTGTCTTTTTTGATCCGGACGGCTGGTGGCACAGGCGCGATGCAATTCCAAGTAGAGCTCATCTCGCCACACCGGCAATTCAGCCGCCAGCGGTTCCAGCTCCGCCAGATAACTGCGCATGCTGCTGAATTGATGGTTTGGGGCCAGGGCTTGCCCCTGCCATAGCGCCAATTGATCCAGCATTTCCCGGCTGGGGCCGCCGCCGTGGTCGCCCACCCCCGGCAGCCATAAACCCTCGGCTACACCCGTGGCCTCCTGCCATTGGCGGCTGTAGTTGGCCATCGCCAGGGGATCTGCATCAGTGCCGATCGCAGCACTCATTAGCGCTAATACGCTGCTGCCGCTTTGGTGGCGCCAGCGAAACAGCCGGTGGGGGAAGGGATTAGTGGCATTCCAAAACAACTTATGGCTAAGAAACCACTGCACCCCAGTGGCGGCGCACACCTCCACTAGGCCATGGCTAAAGCCAAAACTGTCTGGCAGCCAAGCCAATTTGTGCTCCCATTCAGGAAAGCTTGCGCGGCTATAGGCCTGGCCTTCTTCAAATTGACGCAACAGGGAAGCGGAGCCCACCAGGGTGCAATCGCTTTCTACCCATGGCCCATTCAGCGGTTCCCAGCGCCCTGCCGCCATCGCCTGGCGGATGGCAGCAAATAGCTGCGGCCGGTGCTGGCTCAACCAGTGATACAGAGCCGGGGTGGAATGGCCAAAACAAAGCTCGGGGTGGCTTTTCATCAGGCCCAACACCGATCTGAAGGTGCGTTCCGCCGCCTGCCAGGTATCAGCCACAGGCCATAACCAGGCCAGATCCAGGTGGGCATGGCTCAGTAATTGCAGCGGCGCTGGTTTTGGCAGCTGGGCCAGTTGCGCGCTCAGAAATTCTTGATTGGCAAGGTTTGGTTCTGCCGCAAGGGCATCCGCCAGGGCTTTGAGTTGAGCCGCGGGCAGCAGCTTCTCTAGCCGGCTTAAATCCTGTTGCAACAGGCGCAACTTTGTTAACAGCAGCAGGCCATTGGGATCAGCCGGCTGCTCTGGTTCCCGCTCCAGCCGGGCCAGGATCAAGGCGCCTTCATCGTGGCTGGGGCTGCTTAATTCCAGTTCCAGATTCAGGGCTTCCCCCTGCCAAAACCGCTGCGGCAGCTGCCAGCGGCAGGCGCTATCAAACAAATCCCCCTGCACCACGGTTTTGCCATCCACCCTCAAGGCGGCCGTTTCTGCCCACCAGCGCAGGGCTAATCGGGCTTCACCCCTTGGTTTTTCGCCTAGCCAAGCCCCAGGGCAGCGCAGGCAATGTTGCAATTTGATGATTTGGCCCCCCCGGGGCCAAATCACTAAACCGCGCGCTTCCCAATCGGCTCGATGCAGTTGCCCCCAGGGGTGATGCTGGCCTGGGCTACCGTTCTCCCGCCGCAAAAGGGGCAGCAGATCCAACTCCCGCAGAGGGGCAAACGTTTCAATCCACCCCTTAAGCAGCGCTTCAAGGCCCATTTCCATCCGTAGCCGCGCATGTGGCCCATAGGATGGACCAGCCGCGTTGGGTGCGGCACCAATACCTGTCCTTTCCGGCTGGACCATGCTCGCCCTCAAGATTTCTGTTTACTCGGTTGTTTTCTTCTTCATCGGCATCTTTGTGTTTGGTTTTCTGGCCAGCGACCCGAGCCGGACACCCAGCAGAAAGGACCTAGAAGAATGATTTGGTTGGGATGGCGTGGCAGGATCGCCGCCCCTGAAGCTGGCCAGGATTGAGAGCGCGATTTCACGCCCACAGCCTGGTGCCTGCCGCCATCGCCCTGCTGCTCAGCGTTGCAACTGCTTCAGTTTGCCGCGCCCAGGAAACAAATAAATCACAACAACTTGCACCCCTTGAACTTGAGCTAAAGGCTGATCAACAGGGTTACGACAACCAATTAGAGCGATTTGTTGCCACCGGCAACGTGGTGGTGCTGCTAGCTGGCGGCAGATTGCAGGCCGATCGGCTCGAATACGACACCAGCAGCAGGGTGCTTTGGGCCCGGGGTTCCGTGCGTTTTCAACGGGGCAATCAATACATTCAAGCCAGTGAAATTCGCTACAACCTGCTCCAGGGGGAAGGGGAACTAGACAACGTTTACGGCTTGGTTGATCTACTCACCAGCCAATTGGATTTAAACCCTGATGCACCCTTGCAGGGCAGCCCAGAGGCGTTGGCAGCAGAACAAAAACAAAGGAATGAACTACTGCTTAATCCGCCTAAACCCGGCGTGCAGGTGTCGCCCGCCAGTGTGGCGCCGCTGCCCCCACCGGAGGCAATGGCATGCCCCCCAAATCTGCCGCCCCTAGTGAGCCGTCATCCCCATCCCTGGGCGGTTACCGCCTGGGGCGGCCAGATGACCGATGCAACTTTTGGTGAAACATTCACTTTTAGCGGTAGCCCAAGGCCTGAATATTTAGGCGGGATTGGCTTTAATCGCAAATTATTAGATGCCGACCCTTTTGATATTGAATTAGATGGCAATTTATTTTTCCATTCAGGCGAGCGCAGTAATGATTTGCGCTATCGCAAAGGTGTTCCTGAAGATCAGCGCCTAAATGCATTTATTAATAATCAGCAATTTTGGGAGGTAACTTTTGGCATTGGTTTGCGCTGGTGGATTCAGCCGTGGCTCAGCCTTGGAGTGGTGGAAGGTGTAAGCCTTAACTCCACCCTTAGTAATTATGAAAATGTTTCTTGGCTCAATTCATCGCAATTTCTCAACTACCTAGCCGTTGAACTCGGCGTTGAAGTAAATCCCCAATGGTCTTTGGTGGGACGCATTCACCACCGCTCTGGCGCCTATGGCACCTACGGCGGTGTTTATGAAGGCAGCAATGGTTATTTGCTCGGTGCCCGTTATCGCTTTGGCTCCCCCGCCCCGAAACGGCCCCAAGTTGAAAATCCACCCCCCCTGGGTTGCCCTGATCCCGATCGCGCCAGCCGCCAACCGCTATTGCCCCTGGATGAACAGTTGGAGGCAGTGGCTTTTGATGGCCCCAGTGCCCAGGCTGCACCGGCGCCAAGCCCATCCCCAGAACCAAACAAACTCACCCCAGCTCAACAATTAGTGCTGCGGCGCCAGGAGATTGCTTCCATAGATCAAAGGGTGCTCAATGTGCAGCCCCGCCTTGGCCTAACCATCGATAGACGCTTTGGCACCAATAGCCTCAGCAGCCTCACCGGCACGGAAGCCGCCTATGGCGCCGCCACCCCAGCCCAATTGCAACAGCTGCAAACCACAAAAAACCAAAAGCTGATTAGCGGTTCCGTTACCCATTGGCGTTTTCAAGCACCCCAGGTGCGGCTCACCCCAGAAGGGTGGACGGCCCCGCGGGCCAGCTTCAGCAACGACCCCTTCACCCCAGCTCAGGTGTGGGTGGATATGGAAAATGTGAAATCAAAGCAGGAACTTGATGGCACCACCGTGATTGAATCAGGCCGCAATCGCCTGTTATTGGAAAACAAAATACCTGTGCCACTACCCTCCACTTTTAGGATTAAACCCAAGCAGGAACAGGAGGTGGAAAACCGTTGGGCACTCAAGGTAGATAAATTAGATCGCGATGGTTTTTTTGTTCAATACACCCTGCCTGAATTGCGGCTTGGCAATGCCACTACTTTCTCATTAAGGCCCCAATTCATGATTGAGCGTGCCTTTAATGGCACCACCTCCGCCTACCCAGCTCCAGGCGCCTCCGCCGGATCTGGCACCGTTACTCAAAACAACACAATCGGTGATTTATTTGGCGCCCAGGCATTGCTTGAGGGTTCATTTGGAGAGGGTAAATTCTATGTGCGAACAGATGTTTCTAGCTTTTCTGAACAAAACCTATCCAATGCAACCCGGGTGGTTGGTGAAATTCTAGAGCCGCTTAAATTGCCATTCTTAGGCACTCCGTTGGCCCGTTTATTTGGTGCCTATCGCTTCCGCACTTGGAATGGCTCCCTTGGCGAACAGGATATTTATTCCGCCTATGGCGCCTCCCTTGAAAAACAGGCATCTTTGCCCAATTTTGGTAAGCTTGAAAGTTCATATTTTTGGCGTGCTGGCATAGGTAATTACCAAAGTAATGATTTTATTTCCGGTAATAATGAAAGTAATAACTTTGCTGATCTATGGCGAGCTAATTTCTATGGTGCAATCCGCGCCAATTGGCCCCTCTGGAGCGGTAAGGCATTACCGCTCACATCGGAAGGTGCCTATCGCTATTCAGGTGTGGCGATTGTGCCAGGCCTTTCGTTGAATTTTGTGCCCTTCCTTAATCTATCTGCCTACGGCAGTGGCAAGAGCCAAAATCTTGTGGGCATATCAGGTGGCCCAGTAATTACATTAGGTCATTTCAATAAGCCGATGTTTGATTACACGCGCCTATCTTTATTTGGTAGTTTGGCTGCTAAATCAGGTGATAGCCCCTTCGCTTTTGATCGCTATGTTGATACGGCAACCCTTGGCGTTGGTTTAACCCAGCAGTTGGTTGGTCCCCTGGTGCTTGATGGGGCGGTTAGTTATAACGTTGCCGGTAATTCTGGCTATTACGGCGATGTAACTAATTCCTATGTTGAATTGCGTTGGCAGCGCCGCGCCTATGAATTTGGTTTTTACTACAGCCCATACACCGGCATCGGTGGCATCAGAGTGAAATTAAATGATTTTGGTTTCCGTGGCACCGGCCTCCCATTTGTGCCCTATGAGCCAACTACCGGAGTGGTATTGGGCCCTTGATTAAGATTTAAATGAGTAGTTTTAAGCTAGGTATTTATTGAAAGTTATTTAAATAGGGCAAGGCCATGGCCGTTTTATTTAGGGCTTCATTGTTTGCTATTAGTTGGGCGGTGCCATCCCAGCGGCCACTTAGCAGCATCTGTTGGGAACCACCTGCCAGCTCTAGGTTCCAGCTTTTGCCTGCTGCGCTCACGGAAGCTGTTTTTATATCTAAATTAAAAATAGGTTTTGGATTTTGATTTGCTTCTTCCTGCAATTGCAGGGCAGTTGTTTGATTTGCAATTAAACATGGGATGCCAAGCGCTAAGCAATTGCCGTAGAAGATCTCAGCAAAGCTTTCTGCTACCACGGCTCTTATGCCCCAGCGCATTAATGCCTGTGGTGCATGTTCGCGGCTGGAGCCGCAGCCAAAATTGCGATTAACAAATAATATATTTGCCCCTTGATTTTCTGGTTGATCAAAGGGATGTTCGCCTGCTTCCTTGCGATCATCGGCAAAAACCTGGGCGCCAAGCCCATCAAAACTTACACATTTAAGGAAACGGGCTGGAATTATCCGATCCGTATCGATGTTGTTGCCACTAAGCACCACTGCTTTTCCGCTGATGCTTGTTATTGCTCCTTGGGGATAGCTGTTGTTCATCACTTATTCAGCAGTGTGCGCACATCGGTAACGCAACCTCTAATAGCAGCAGCGGCAACCATCGCCGGGCTCATCAATAGGGTGCGGCCACTGGCCGACCCCTGGCGGCCCTTGAAGTTGCGGTTGCTTGAGCTGGCGCTGATCTGGCGCCCTTCCAGTCGGTCGGGGTTCATGGCAAGGCACATCGAACAGCCCGGTTCGCGCCATTCAAAACCGGCGGCACGAAACAACTGATCCAAGCCCTCCTGTTCCGCCGCCCTCGCCACCTGCTCTGAACCCGGCACCACAAATGCCTTGATGCCAGCTGCCACTTGGCCCCCTTTTGCCACCGCAGCGGCAGCGCGCAAATCACTAAGCCTTCCGTTTGTGCAACTACCGATAAAACACACATCCACCGGCGTGCCTGCTATCGCTGCTCCCGCTTGCAGATCCATGTAGCGGTAGGCCTCCTCCGCCAAGGGTCTCTCCTCTTCTGCGATCTGCTCAAGGGTTGGGATCATTTCATCCACCCCCACCCCCTGCCCTGGGCTGATGCCCCAAGTAACAGTGGGGGCAATCTTGCTGGCATCCACAACCACTTCATCATCAAAAATCGCATCGCTGCCGCTGGCTAATTGGCTCCACCAGGCCACAGCCCTGCCCCAGGCTTCCCCGCTGGGGGCATATTCCCGGTTTTTTAGGTAGGTAAATGTGGTGGCATCAGGATTTACGTAGCCACATCGGGCACCGCCTTCAATCGCCATATTGCAGATCGTCATGCGTTCCTCCATGGAGAGGGCATCGATTGCGGGGCCTGCAAATTCATGGGCATAGCCCACACCTTTTTGCACCCCCAAAAGGCGAATGATGTGCAGCACTAAATCCTTGGCATAAACCCCCGCTTGCAAGCTGCCATCAACCCAGATGCGCCGCACTTTTAATTTCGCCATCGCCAAGCTTTGGCTTGCCAACACATCGCGCACTTGGCTGGTGCCAATGCCAAAGGCGATTGCTCCAAAGGCCCCATGGGTTGAGGTGTGGGAATCGCCGCAGGCCACGGTCATCCCCGGTTGGGTGAGCCCCAATTCCGGGGCGATCACATGCACGATCCCTTGGCGGCCGCTACCTAAGCCATGCAAGGTGATGCCATTTTCGCTGCAATTGCGCTCGAGGGTGGCAAGCATTTCCTCCGCCAATGGATCGGCAAAGGGCCTTGCCTGGGAGCTGGTGGGAACGATGTGATCAACGGTTGCCACCGTGCGTTCCGGGTGGCGCACCTGCAGATTTAATTCCTTCAGGCCAGCAAAAGCCTGGGGGCTTGTTACCTCATGGATTAAATGCAAACCGATAAATAGTTGGGTTGCACCATCGGCTAGTTCAGCCACCTGATGCAATTGCCAAACCTTGTCGTAGAGAGTGCCTGCGCTCAAGATCTTTACCTATTTATCGCTGCAGCCTAAAACTTCAACTAAGCCACTCCAACTAAGCAAGGGCTAAGCGCAATTGATCCAAGGCATCACCAACGCTCAGCCCACGGATCCACTCGCGGCCGCGGCTGGCGCCATATAAACGCATAAAGCCAAAGCTTTTTTCAGGGCCCGCCACGCCGAAATGCACCAAACCCACCGGTTTGCTGGCACTGCCACCAGCGGGGCCGGCGATGCCGGTAACGGCCACACCCCAATCGGCGCCAGTGGTTTGCCGCACCCCCTCGGCCATGGCAATGGCCACCACTTCACTTACAGCCCCATGGTTGGCCAAGGTGTCAGCCGGTACCCCCAGCAGTGTTTGTTTGATCCCATTGGCATAGGCGATCACACCACCAAGAAACACATCGGAGGCACCGGGCACCGCCCCAAGGGCTGCCCCCACCCCACCTGAGGTGCAACTCTCAGCTACAGCAAGGGTTTCACCCCTTTCCCGCAGGCAAGCCAGCACCACCGAAGCGAGGCTGTCGCCATCGGCGCCGAAATAATTACTGCCGCCGATTTGGCGTAATTGCTGCTCCACCGGCGCAATCAAAGCATCAGCGGCTTCGCCGTTATCAGCCCAGGCCGTGATCCTTAATTTCACCTCGCCGCGGCCGGCATAGGGGGCAACGGTGGGATTTTGCTGTTCTAAAAATGGCGCCACCTGTTCCGCCAGGCTGGATTCAGCAATGCCCCAAAAGCGCAACAGGCGGCTGCGAAAGATGCCGCTGGTGAGCCCCTGCTGCTGCAGCCATGGCACCGCCGTTTGCTCCCACATCGCCTGCATTTCAGCAGGCACGCCCGGGAAGGTGAGCAACGAAAAATTTTCCAGGGGCGACCAGATCATGCCCGGAGCTGTGCCGAGGGGATTGCTTAGCACCTTTGCGCCTGCTGGCAGCAGCGCCTGCTTGCAGTTGTTGGCGGCCATCGGTCTACCCCGGGCGCTCAGTTTTGCTTTGATGTCTGCCAGCACTTCGCTGCGTTCCTCAAGGGGTGCATTGAAGGCAGCGGCCAGGGTTTCTGTGGTGAGATCGTCGGGGGTGGGGCCCAAACCACCGGTGCAGATCAACACGCGGCAGCGACGGGAAGCTTCAAGCACCACTTCCATCAACCTTTCGCGGTTATCACCCACCACCGTTTGGCGAAAGTGGGGGATGCCAAGCCGGGCTAATTCCTCAGCTAGCCAGCGGGCATTGCCATTAACGATGTTGCCCAGCAGCAACTCGGTGCCGATGCAAAGCAGTTCAATTTGATTGTTTGTTTTATTACTCACCTTGATCTAGGGGTTCGTCCCCCTGGCTGCGGTGGCTGCGCACCACCACCCAGATCAACACCCCAGTGGCAAGGGCAAGCCATAGAAAACGCAGCTCTGCATTGGCTGCCACCAGGGCGATGGCAGCAAACCACTGGGTGAAGGCATAGATCAACACCACGGTGCGCCGGTGGCTGAAGCCAGCCCGCAGCAGGCGGTGGTGCAGGTGGCGTCGGTCGGGATAAAAAGGCGAGCGGCCAGAGCTCACGCGGCCCATGATCACCGCCGACATATCAGCAAGCGGCAAAGACAAAATCAGTAAAGGTAAAAGCAAACTCACCGTTGTGAGTTCCTTTGCCGGACCCACCAGGCTGATGGCCGCCAGGCTAAAACCAAGAAAATAGGAACCACCATCACCCATAAAGATGCGGGCGGGGTTGAAATTATCCCTTAGAAAACCGAGGCAGGCGCCAGCTAAGGCAGCAGCAAGCAGGCCGGCGCCGGTTTGATGCAAGCTAAAACTCACCGACAACAAACCCACTGCGGCAATGCCGCTCACGCCAGCGGCAAGGCCATCAAGGCCATCAAGCCAATTGATTGCATTGGTGATTCCCACCAACCAAATCACCGTAACGAAGAGGCTCAACCAATCCGGCAGGGTGAGGGAGAGGTTGCTGTCGAAGGGAAGGGTGATCGAGCCAATCTTCACCCCTTGGCTCCAAACAACCGTTGCAACGGCGATCTGTAGGGCTAGCCGCGGCAGCGGGGGCAATTGAAATAGATCATCGCTTAAACCCACCGCAAAAAAGGCCACCCCCCCGAGCAAGGTGCTCCAAATCAATTGGTCGCGGCTGGCGGGCAAGCTGCCAAAGCCCCCCAGTTGCCAGGTAATAAAAAGGGCAAGGCAAAACCCCAGCACGATGCCGATGCCACCAAGGCGCACCATCGGTTCGTTGTGTTGCTTACGGGGATCAGGTTGATCGATCAAACCCCAACGCAAGCCAAGGCGCCGCACCAGCGGCACGATGGCAGCCGTGAACAGACCGGCACCCACCATGGTGGCGATCGCAGGGATCAGGGGGCTGGAATTCACAGGAGGCCAGGGCCTACGGCGGCAGCTTACCCGCAGCTGCCATATAAGGGGAATTCTTGGCAAAGGGCCGCCACCCGTTCACGGCAGCGCTGCTCGATTTGATCGTTCTCTGGATTGATCAAGCGATCGGCGATCACATCCGCCACTTCCCTAAAAGCATCAGCTGTAAAGCCTCGGCTGGTGAGGGCAGCACTACCCAAACGCAGGCCGCTGGTAACAAATGGTGATTCCGGATCAAAGGGCACGGTGTTCTTATTGGCGGTGATGTTCACATCGCTCACCAGCAGGTCGGCCACTTTGCCGGTGAGGCCCACTGAACGCAGATCCAGCAGCACGATGTGGTTATCGGTGCCGCCACTCACCACGGCAATGCCGCGCTCCTGCAACCTTTCAGCCATTGCCTTGGCATTGTTGATTACCTGTTCGCAATAGCTTTTAAAGCTGGGCTGTAGCGCTTCGCCAAAGGCCACCGCCTTTGCTGCGATCACATGTTCTAAGGGCCCCCCCTGGTTGCCGGGAAACACTGCCTTATCAAATTGTTTGCCGAATTCAGCATCAGCGCAAAGGATCAGGCCGCCCCTAGGGCCCCGCAGGGTTTTGTGGGTGGTGGTGGTTACCACATGGCAATGGGGCACTGGGTTTGGATGCACACCAGCGGCCACTAGGCCAGCGATATGGGCCATGTCTGCCAGTAGATAGGCCCCCACCTCATCGGCAATGGCGCGGAAAGCAGCGAAATCAATCCTGCGTGGATAGGCGGAAAATCCACAAATAATTAGCTTTGGCCGTTCTTTTAGGGCTAATTCACGGATGCTTTCGAGATTTAATTGGGCAGTGCTGGGATCAACGCCGTAGTGCACCGCCTTGAACCATTTGCCGCTCACATTCACTGGTGAGCCATGGCTTAGGTGCCCGCCATGGGAGAGGTCCATCCCCATGATTTTGTCGCCGGGTTGCAGCAGGGCAAGAAAAACAGCGAAATTTGCCTGGGCGCCGCTGTGGGGCTGCACATTGGCCCAGGCGGCACCAAACAGTTGCTTGGCCCGCTCGATCGCTAATTCTTCAATGGCATCAACGTGTTCACAACCGCCGTAGTAGCGCTTATGGGGCAAACCCTCGGCGTATTTATTGGTTAATACCGAACCCTGGGCTGCCATCACCGCAGCTGAAGTGAAATTTTCGCTGGCGATCAATTCCAGGTGGGTTTGTTGGCGTTCAAGTTCCTTATCGATCAAAGCCGCCACTTGGGGATCCCCCTCCAGCAGGGCATTGGGCATCCTTTGGCTGGTTTGAATCACGGCTGCTGGCCCCTGGCTAAAAGTTGCAACGATCGTAGAAAGCCAGGGGCCAAAAAAAACCGCCCTTTCAGGCGGCAATTTGGGAGATAAAAAAAAGCGCGCCTGGAGAGATTCGAACTCCCGACCCTCTGATCCGTAGTCAGATGCTCTAATCCGCTGAGCTACAAGCGCTTGAACTATCCATTCTGCCCAGCAGCAACCGGGTTTCGTCAAGTGCCCTTGGTTTTCGTTCAGAATCATTCGAGCGTTGGTTTTGCCTTGCCCCTTGTTGCCACCAGGCCCCCAAATCCCCAAGATCCCGCCTACCAACAGCTGGAGCGTTGGATTAATTTCGCTGTGCATGGCGCCCTATTTGCTGCCCTAAACAGCGGTTTATGGCTCTGGCGCGGTTTGAGGCCGGAAAGCTTGGCCCAGCTGCCGCTGCTCAGTTTGAGTTGGGTAGCGCTTTTGCTTCTGCACCTAGCTTGGTGCTGCAACAAAGCACTTAAATCGGCGTGACCCTTTCTGCTGCTCAGCTGGGGGACCTCAGCGATGCCATCGCTGATCGCATTTATGTGCAGGTGGCTGGTTGGCATTTGTATTTGGGCGATGCCAAGTTGGCCCGGCCCTTGGCGGAGGAGTTGGCCGGCCTGTTAAGCCAAGGCACTGCAGCGGCTGTGCGCATGGCACTGGAGCGGCTTCAGGTGCCAATTGGTGCTGGCAGCACCCGCCTACCCCTGGCCCGTTTGATTCCCCCCGGCCAACTCCTCGATCTCGAGGAGATTCTTGAACCCTTCTGCAGCGATACTGGAAGACCGCCGCTGGCGACGGATGCTCGTGATTGAAGTAACCAACGCCCGTGAAGTGGTGCGTAAACGGGTGGGGCGCCTTGGCGAAAGGCTGTTGGGCACTGTGGTGGATGCGGAAGCGCAGGTGGAGAGGGCCCTGCTGCAGGAGCTGGAAACAGCCTTTCGGGAATTTGGCATCCAGGCCCGCATCTACTCGGTGGAGGGCATGCAGATGATTGGCCGCAGCCATTTGGAATTGCCAGTTACGGTGCGGGATCAACGCACTGTTGATTGATCAGTTTTTTAAGAAAGGTAATTTTGCCGCCAGGGTGCGGCCCAGTTCCCTTGCTTCTGCAACGCCAAGGCCACCGGCGATCAGGCCATAGCTAACGGCGCCCACACCACCGCAGATAGAAACCTGCAGCAATTTGCCGAGCAGGTTTGGCGGCCAGGCCACAGCTGTTGCAAGCAGCCAAGCGAGCAAACCACCCAGCAGTGCTGCCAGCGTGAGTAGGCCGCTGTCTTTAGCCCAAGAGCCAATCGGTAGGGCGCCCAGCTTGCTTCTTAGGGCAAGCAATAGGGCAATGCAGCTCACCACATTCACGCCAACCGTTGCTAACACCAAGCCCGGCGCTTGAAAATTCAATTGCGGCAGCAATAAACCATCAGGGGTGGGGCAACCCACCAGCAACCAATCAAGTGCTGCATTTAAACCAATCCCTGCCATTGAGATCCGAAAGGGGGTGTTGCCATCGCCGAGGGCATAAAAAACCCGCACCAGCACATCCCTGCCCAGATAGGCGGGCATGCCTACCCCATAGGCCATGAGGATGCCCACCACCAAGCTGGCGGCGCTGGCATTAAACGCTCCCCTTTCGTAGATCAGGGCAACGATCGGCCCGGCTAGGGCCACCATCAAAGCGCCCAGGGGCAGCATGCTGGCATTGCTGAGCATCACCCCCTGGCGAATGCGTTGCAGCAGTTGATCGCGATCTTCCGGCGCCGTGAGCCTGGCAAATACCGGCAGCAGCGGCACCAGCAACATG
Source organism: Synechococcus lacustris Maggiore-St4-Slac (assembly GCF_024345595.1). Taxonomy (NCBI): domain Bacteria; kingdom Bacillati; phylum Cyanobacteriota; class Cyanophyceae; order Synechococcales; family Synechococcaceae; genus Synechococcus; species Synechococcus lacustris. The sequence goes on from NZ_JAGQBK010000008.1 coordinate 20,962, forward strand.
TTGGAGAGGATCCCTAGGGGGGTTTGCACCAAAAGGCCGGCATAACCAAGCCCTGCAGCGGCGCCGCTGATGCCACTGGCAAAGAAGAGATCCACATACACATTGATCTGCAACATGCCGGATGAAAGGGTTGCCGGGCCCATCACCCGCAGCACCTCTGCCACACCCGGTTGTTTCCAGTTAAAACTCAAGCGCAATTGGCCCAGGCCCTGGCGTGCTAACGCCGGCAGCTGGATCAACCATTGCAGGATTGCTCCCCCCAAGGTGCTTAGGGCTAGCACCGCTCCACCGGCAAGGGCCCATGGGGCCGTTCCGATCGCAGGGCCGGCCTGGAACCACAACAGGCCAAGGCCCAGCAGCACCGCCAGGCTGGAAAGCAATGGGCTAATCGCCGGCAGCCAATATTCATCGGCGGCATTTAAGGCGCCAAAGCCAAGGCCGATTAAGCCCGCAAATAGGGCCATGGGTGCCATCAAACGCAACTGCAAAGCGGCGAGATCGTGCAGCTCTTGATCTAAGCCAGGTCCCACAAGGGTGATTAAGGGATCAGCCAGCAACACCAATAAAACGGTGGCCCCGAGTAAACCCAAACCCACCAAGGTGTTGATTGCAGCCAGCAGTCGGGCGCTTTCGGCCCGCTCCTGCTTTGCCATCACACTCACCACAGCGCTGTGGAAGGGGCCGTTGATGCCGCCTAGCAGGATTAATAAGAAGCCAGGCAGCACATAGGCGTAGTTGTAGGCGTCGTAGGCGGCGCCAACCCCAAAGGCAGCTGCGATCGCCTGTTGACGCACAAGCCCCGCCACCTTGCTGAGGGCAGTGGCAACAGCCACCACCAGGGCGATGCGCCGCAGGTTTTTGCTTTCAGCCATGGGTGCCGCCGATTGTGGGGGAGTATGGCCCAGTAGTTGACCAGCCCCGATGCCTGCCGTTGAGGTGCATAGCTTTGAACCGCTGCTGGAAGGCGTTTTGGTTAAACGCTGGAAACGTTTTTTATGCGAGGTGGAACTCGCTGATGGCGAGCTGGTAACTGCCCATTGCGCCAATACAGGCCCCATGGCTGGGGTGTTGCTGCCGGGGGGGAAAGTGCGGATACGCCACGATCCATCTCCCAAGCGCAAGCTGGCCTACACCTGGGAGCAGGCTGAGGTGCCCGCAGCAGGTGGTGGTAGTTGCTGGGTGGGTGTGAACACAGCCCTGCCCAATCGCTTGCTGCGTTTAACAATCGAAGCGGGCCACCTGGAACCGTGGCTCGGGCCGATTGCAGCGATTCGCCCCGAGGTTACCTATGGCTTAAATCGTGGTAGCCGCATTGATTTGTTGTTAACGCCAGCACCCGGGGCAGCGGATCCAAGGCCCATATATGTGGAGGTGAAAAACACCACCTGGAGTGATGGCACAACAGCTCTTTTCCCCGACACCGTTACCGAAAGGGGCCAAAAGCATCTGCAGGAACTGATGGGCGTGTTGCCCGATGCAAGGGGGGTGTTGATCCCATGCGTGAGCCGCCCTGATGTGGATAGTTTTGCCCCCGGTGATAAAGCTGATCCCCGCTATGGGCAGTTATTTCGCCAGGCTCGTGCCGCTGGGGTGGAGGTGCTGCCCTGTCGGTTTGATTTCACTTCCACCGCGGTGAGGTGGTTGGGGCTGGCGGCACTGCAAGATTTGTAATTAATTCAATTCATCAATTGGTTGCCATTTATACATTTGTAATATCAGGTTGGCCCCATTCTGAATCCAGATTTGAAGGCTCTTCAATTTGATTTCATCCCCTAAGTTTCTGCCACCCTCGGCGATGCAAAGCATCGACCATTGGCGATTACAGCAAACCGGATTTATCCATTCCTTGCGCCACAACAGCAGTTTGCAGCGCACTGGTGTGTTTTTGTTGGCTGCTGGTGCTGGCTTGCTGCCCTTGATGGCAGGTTCCGCCAAGGCAGCCCTCACCAAAATGCCCACCGATGGTGCCGACACCCTTCTGATGCTTATGGGTTCAGCTTTGGTGTTGTTGATGACCCCAGGCTTGGCATTTTTCTATGGCGGTTTTACCCGCGCCAAGAATGTGCTCAACACAATGATGATGAGCTTCTTCCTGATGGGTTTAATCGGGGTGCTTTGGGTTGTTATCGGTTACAGCTTGTCTTTTGATCTTGGCTTTAAAAGTCCATTTATTGGTGGCCTCGGCTCCATGTGGTTGAACGGGGTTGGTGGTGAATTAGGTGATGCGCCCCTGGCCGATGGCTTTGCAATCAGCGCCACATCATTTGCTTTATTCCAGGGCATGTTTGCGATTATCACGCCGGCATTGATCTCCGGCGCTGTTGTGGAACGCATCAATTTCAAAGCTTGGTTTTGGTTCTCCCTGCTATGGAGCTTGTTTATTTATTGCCCCATGTGCCACATGGTTTGGGGTGGAGGTTATATCGGACCATTTGGTGAAATTGGCGCCATCGACTTCGCTGGTGGCACCGTTGTGCACATCGCTGCCGGTGTGGCAGCCCTAGTTTCAGCTGCAATTGTTGGACCTCGCACCAGCTACCCAGAATCAAAGCGGCCACCCCACAACGTGCCATTCATTCTTTTAGGTGCTGGTCTGCTCTGGTTTGGTTGGTTTGGTTTCAATGGCGCTAGTTATTTCGCTGCTAAAGGTGCTGGTTTCTCTTTCCTCACCACCACCGCCTCTGCTTCAGCTGCCTTGCTCACCTGGTGCCTAATTGAGTGGTTCACCGATGGCAAACCAACAGCTGTTGGTGCTGCAACCGGTGCGGTGGCAGGCCTTGTGGGTATTACCCCCGCTGCTGGTTTTGTTTACATGGGCCCCGCCCTTTTGATCGGTGCCCTTTCCGCTACGGCCTGTTTAATTGCCGTGCGGGTGAAGATGGCCACAAAACTAGATGATTCCTTGGATGCCTTCATGGTGCATGGCATCGGTGGCACCGTTGGTGCTTTGCTCACTGGCTTATTAGCTGCCCCAGCGCTTGTGCCCGCCGACTACTTCCCAAAATCCGCTGAAATCCTGGCCAAAGGCGGCAATATCGCCCTCTTTGGAGCCCAGTTCAAGGCAGTGTTAATCACCTTCGGCTTTGTGGGCCTTGGTACGGCGATCATCCTTTGGATTGTTGGTGCTGTAGTTGGTTTGCGTGTTAGCCCCCAGGAAGAGGAGCGTGGGCTCGATTTTGTTGCCCATGGCGAAGAGGCCTACGACCCGATTACTTTTTGATATCTAGTTTTTTCTTTTCTCCTAAATCCTTTGCTGTACTGCCATGAAATTGATCACGGCTGTGATTCGTCCATCCCGTTTAGATGCGGTAAAAACCGCCTTGGTTGATGCCTCAATTGTTGGGATGACAGTGTCCGAGGTGCGGGGCTTTGGCCGTCAGAAGGGTCAGGTGGAGCGCTACCGCGGCTCCGAATTCACGATTGATTTTTTGCCCAAGGCAAAAATTGATGTGGTGGTGGAAGACGGCCAAGTTGAAACAGCGATTGCCGTGATCGAAACCGCAGCCCGCAGCGGTGATATCGGGGATGGCAAAATTTTTGTTGTTCCGGTGGAGCAGGTGGTGCGGGTGCGCACCGGTGAAAGGGGCTCCTCTGCCCTTTAAACCAATAGATTGGCCTAACCGGCGCTTTTTCCTGCCATGGACACCCGCGCCTTTAAGCGCTCCCTCCACCATTCGGAGCGTTATAACCGCCGCGGGTTTGGCCGGGCAGAAGAGGTGGCCAGCAGCCTTGAGGAGGCTTACCAGAGCGATCTCATTCAAAGCCTTCGCGATAACGGGCATCAGCTTCAGCAGGGTCGGGTAACGATCCGCCTAGCCCAGGCCTTTGGTTTCTGTTGGGGCGTTGAGCGGGCCGTGGCAATCGCCTACGAAACCCGTCGCCATTACCCCACAGAACGGATCTGGATTACCAACGAAATCATCCATAACCCATCCGTTAATGCCCACCTGCGCCAGATGGATGTGCTTTTTATCCCTGTGGAAGGTGGCGTAAAGGATTTTTCAGCTGTTGATAAAGGAGATGTGGTGATCCTGCCGGCCTTTGGTGCCACCGTGCAGGAGATGCAGCTTTTAAATGAACTGGGCTGCCACATTGTGGACACCACCTGCCCTTGGGTTTCAAAGGTGTGGAACAGTGTTGAACGCCATAAAAAGGAATCATTCACCTCTGTTATTCACGGCAAGGTGAAGCACGAGGAAACCCTTGCCACCAGCTCTTTTGCTGGCACCTATCTGGTGGTGCTCGATTTGGCGGAAGCCCAATTGGTTTGCGACTACATCCTTGGTAATGGCAACCGCAGCAGCTTTTTAGAAAAGTTTGCCGGTGCCACCTCCCCTGGATTTGATCCCGACCTTGATTTGGTGCGCATTGGCGTTGCAAATCAAACCACCATGCTCAAAAGCGAAACGGAGGAGATCGGCCGCCTATTTGAGCGCACCTTGCTGCGTCGTTATGGCCCCACCGAGCTGAACAACCATTTCCTTGCCTTCAACACCATCTGTGATGCCACCCAGGAGCGCCAAGATGCGATGTTTTCCCTAGTGGATGAACCCTTGGATTTGATGGTGGTGATCGGTGGTTACAACTCCTCAAATACCACCCACCTGCAGGAAATCGCCATCAGCCGCGGCATTGCATCGGTGCATATCGATGCACCCGAACGGATCGGCCCTGGTAATTGCGTTGAGCACAAACCATTGGGTGGTGAGCTCACCACCATGAGCCCATTTCTGCCCGAAGGGCCCCTGCGCATCGGCATTACTTCTGGGGCCTCCACCCCTGATCGGGTGGTGGAAGGCGTAATCGATCGATTGTTGCAACTCTCTGAGCTGTAGCGCCCGTTAGATTGGTTGAACCAAGGGTGGATAAAGAGAAGTTGCGCCGTTATGTGAGCAATTTTGCTGATGTGATGGAGATGCGGGCCCCGGCAGCAGCGGTGGCTTCCTACCTCGATGTGCATCAGGGCTGGTTTGTTAGGTGCGCTGCACCGATGCAGGTTGAACCGGTGGGGCAGAACGGCTACCACCTGATCTTGGGTAAGTTTGGCAATTTTGGCTTTGAACTTGAGCCGAGTATTGATCTCGAACTGCTTCCCCAAGCGGAGGGGATCTATCGGATTGAAACGATTCCCGCCTCCCGTTTAGCGGTGGAAAAAGATGGCTATGCCGTTGATTTTCAAGCCAGCCTCCAACTTGTTCCAGAAGGCGAATACACCTTGGTTGAGTGGGAGCTCGACCTTGAGGTGGCAATTCGTTTGCCCGCCTTTATCGACCTGTTGCCCGATGGCTTGGTGCAATCGAGCGGCGACCATCTGCTGCGACAAATTGTGCGGCAGGTTTCCCGGCGGCTCACCTGGAAGGTGCAGGAAGACTTTCACTCCCAGGCTGGGCTTGTGTGCCCTCCCCAAAAAACAGCTTTGTTTTAAGCCTTAACGGTTGGTCCAGATCTTATTAACGATCTGCACACCGCTCACCGCCTGCCAAAGGAAAAGGGTCATCACCAGCATGTTCATGCCCACATGGGCTTTACGGGCAATCAAATTGCCCTGCTGCATCAAAGGTGCAAGCGAGGCTGCTATGGCGATCAAAGCAGTCATGCCAAGGCCCGCTAGCAGGTGGGGCCCCACAAATAATTTGCCGTTGTTTAGGTAAGTAACCGCCATCCCGCCGATGCTGCCCAGCACCATCACCGCCAGCACCAGGCTGCCCATGAAGTAATGCCGTTGGGCGAATTTGCCTTTAATCAGTTCCTTGCGCTGTTCTGGGGTGCCGGTGCGGGTTTTCTTTGCCTTGATGCCAAGAAATAGGGCATAGGCAGAAGCCGCCAGCAGGCTCCACATCAGCAGGGGATGCACAAAATTGAGATTAAAGGCAAGGGCCTCAGGCATGGGAAATAACGAAACTGATTTCAACTGTATGGGTAGGGGGCGGCTAAAAATCGGCTTAATGCAAAAAATGACGGCGGCCCGTGAACACCATCGTTAAACCGGCAGCGTTGCAGGCTGCTATCGAATCGGCATCCCGTTTGCTGCCCCCGGGTTGGATAAAGGCGCTAATGCCATGCTGAGCAGCATTTTCTACGGTGTCGCTAAAGGGGAAAAAGCCATCGCTTGCCAAGCTCGCCCCCTTTGCTGCTTCCCCAGCGGCCCCAAGGGCGATCGCCGCTGAACCCACTCGGTTCATTTGGCCAGCGCCAATGCCAAGGGTTACCCCCTGGCGGGCAATAACAATGGCATTGGAGTGCACATGCCGCACCACCCGCCAGGCAAAGCGCAGATCAAGCCATTCCTCTGGGCTGGGGGAGCGTTCTGTAACCACTTGCCATTGCTGCTCCTGTTGAGGTTCATGGTCTTGTTGCTGGGCCAGCACACCACCTAAAACGGAACGCAGCTGGAGATCAGCTGCTGTGTTGCATAGCTCCGCCGGTAGTTCCAGCAGGCGCAAATTTGGTTTTGCCGCCAGTATTTGCCTTGCTTCTTTGCTGATGGCGGGCGCCACTAAACATTCCAGAAATAAACCTTCCAAGCTGGCGCAGGCAGCTGCATCGAGGCGTTGGTTAACTGCCACGATGCCGCCAAAGGCTGATATGGGATCAGCGCCAATCGCTTTTGCTAGGGCTTCAGCCAAATTTCCAGCGATGGCAACACCACAGGGATTGGTGTGCTTCACCACCACAGCGGCCGCGGCTTCAGCCGCGGGGAAGCGCAGCAGCGCCCCTTGGGCAGCATCGAGATCCAACAAATTATTGAAGCTCAGGGCCTTGCCCTGCAGTTGCAGCGCTGCCCCCCAGCCCTGCTCTGGCTTGCTAAACCAATTAGCTGCCTGGTGGGGGTTTTCGCCGTAGCGCAAACTTTCGCGCAGGGGCAAGCAAAGCTGCAGCTGCGCTGGTTCCCCCAATTGAGCTGCAAGCCAGGTGCTGATGGCAGCGTCGTAGGCGGCGGTGTGGCGGAAGGCTTCAAGGGCAAGTTTTTGACGTTCCTCAAGGCCAATGGGCCAGGCCGCCAGGAAGGTTTCGTATTGGTTGGGATTGGTTAAAACCGCTGTGTGCTGATGGTTTTTTGCTGCGGCCCTCACCATGGCTGGCCCGCCGATATCAATTGTTTCGATCGCCGTTGCCCAACTCACATCAGCCTGGGCAATGGTTTTTTCAAACGGATAAAGATTCACCACCACCAGATCGATTTTTGCTATCTGCTGGGCTTCTAAATCAGCCAGATCAGCCGCTTCATCCATGCGGGCCAAGATGCCGCCATGGATGCGGGGATGGAGGGTTTTAACCCTGCCCCCCAACATTTCGGCAGCGCCGGTGTGGTCTGCCACTTTGGTAACGGGAAGCCCAGCTGCAGCAAGGGCGGCGGCGGTGCCACCGCTGGAGATCAAGGAAAATCCATGCTTTTCCACCAGGGACCTGGCGAATTCCACCACCCCTTGCTTATCGGAAACGCTGATTAGGGCTAAAGGGGCCATGGCCAGTGCTTAAGGGAAAACCGCAATAGGAATGGTATGGGTAGAAGCTGCAGTGGCAGCTTGAACCATGCGGCTAATCCTTTTGCACGGTTGGGGTGCCAGCGGCAATGATCTGGAGCCGTTGGGGGAAAACCTGTTGCAATTGCTGGGGTTAAACCCTGCTGTTGCAACCCTGCGCTGCCTGGAGGCACCAGATCCGCACCCGGCCGGTGCTGGCGCACGCCAGTGGTACAACCTGCAGCAGCCGGGTTGGCCTGAGCTGCCAGCGGCAGTGCAGGCTTTGAAATTGAGGTTGGAGCAGGAAATATTGGCTGCTGGCAGCGATCCCGTGGTGGTGTTGGGTTTTTCGCAAGGGGGCGCCATGGCCCTTGAAGTGGCCACACCAATGCCTGTGGCTGCCGTTTTGGCATTTAGCGGTTATCCCCATCCGGATTGGCAGCCTGGAGCAGATGGATTGGCGCCCGTGTTTCTGGCCCATGGCAGCAATGATCCTGTGGTGCCCCTAGGGGCCCACCAAGAAATCTGCAAACGACTGGAAGCAGCTGGCGCTACGCCGGTTTCCTATGTGTTTAACGGTGAGCACAACATTCCCCCTGGGGCCGTGGCGGCGGCGGCCAAATTCCTCAAGGGGTGCCTTTAATTCAAACGAAGGCGTATTCGTACTCTTCCATTTCTTCCCAATCGTCGGCAACGGCCTCTAGGCCGGCAAACAGGGTTTCTTCACCCACCGAGTCAACGATGGAGCGCAAAGAGGGAAAGAGGAAATGATTTTCTTCAGCGTATTGCGCGCTAAACAAGCCCTTTTCGCCCCAAAAGAAGCGATCGGTGGTGTGCTCATTACGGCGCACATTGATTAGAGCCGGCGGCATCAGGCTTGATTCAGCGATGTAGCGCCGCGCGGCTGTAACCGGTTTGTGTTCACCGGTTTCAAGGTTGAAAGTTGGCACGTGAGCTAAAACCCGCTGGCCTGCTAGGCGGCGGCGGCTGACGCGTTTGCGCTTCTTCGACATGACAAAACCCCCCAACTTGGTGGAGGCGTAATCGGAACGGGATTTTCAAGTCGCTCGGGGCCGCTAAGGCGGACCGGTTTCGGCTTGGGAGCAGGTGGGCCTGCGGCGCCCAAACGTCTGTTGTGCGGAAATTGATCAAAAGATCAAAACCCAGGGGGTGGAGCGAATCCGCCCGTTGCTGCCGCAAAACGGCGAACAACAGAGAGTGAACTACATCTGGTGTAGCCTTTTCGAGAGAAAAGCGCCACAAAAGCTGCAGTGTGTGCTGGATCCAACTCCACGGCACCAAGCTTTCGGCACTGTGATGTGTTGGTCGTAACAATGATCTTAAGACTTTCTCCGGATTTTGCAACCCCTCTGGGTCACTCGTTTTTTGATCTTTTTTCGGCTTTGAGCGGCTGTGGCTTCTGTGATTTCTGAGGGCTTTCGCCGCTTGGTAAGCCAGCAATTAGTCCAATTTTTAGACCGGCCTGAATTGATTTCCTTAGGGGTTTACCTGGCGGTACCCGATGCCTCCGGGGAACTGCAATTGCAGCCAGTGGAGGTTTGGCCCGCCAATGCAGAGCGGCTTGGTCCCGCCGCCAGCGATGAATCCCTGCTGCTTGCCGAGCAGCAGCGCCGTTGGTTGCCCCTGAGGCGGGAATCCCTGGTGATTGGTGCCCTAAGAGTTGATAGCAACATCAACCCTTGGCCCCAGTTGCTGCAGGAGCGCCTGCTGGGGGCGGCCCAGCTGCTCACGGAAGCGCGGCTTTTGGATCTTGAGCAGCAGCGCTGCCAGGCCCAGCTCCAGCAAGATCGGCGCCAGCGCTCCCTTCTGGTGCATCAAATGCGCAACCCCCTTGCGGCTTTGCGCACCTTCACCCAGCTGCTCTTAAGAAGGCTCGATCCCGCCGATGAACGTCGCGATTTGGTGGAACACCTGCTGCAGGAGGAACTCGCCCTCGACCGTTATCTCGAGGCCCTAGCCCAACCGGAAGCCAGCCCCAGCCTCTCCGCTGAACCGGAAGCTCCCTTGTTGTTGCCGCCGGCCCTCACCCCCGACCGGGCTGAACCCCTTAGTGCTGCTTTGCAACCCCTCATGGCCCGGGCCAGCGCCACCGCCAGCCTCCAGGGGCGCCCTTGGCATGGGCCCCAGCAGTTGCCTCAGCTCAATCTCCCCGGCGCGGCAGCGGTGGCCGAAATCCTTGCCAATTTGCTTGAAAATGCCTTTCGCTACAGCGATTCCCAAGCACCACTTGGGCTTTGGTGCCAACGGCGCGATCAATCCCTTGCCCTTGCCATCTGGGATAGCGGCCCAGCCATCGCCTTGGCTGAGCGGGAACGCATTTTTCAGCGGGGCCAACGGGGCAGCAGCAGCCAGCAGCAGCCAGGTTCAGGCCTTGGTTTGGCCCTGGCCCGCGACCAGGCCCAGGCACGGGGCGGCTCCCTTGAGTTGATTGTTCCCGCCAGCAAGCTTGATCCAAAACTGCCCGCCGCCGGCAATGCATTTCTGCTGGTGCTTCCCCTCAACCCAAACCGAGCAAACCAATAAGCCAAATCAGCCATAGGGCTAGGGCTTCTGTCCATTCAACACAGGCGCCATAGCTATCACCGCTGTGGCCCCCGAGGCGCTTGCCAAGCCAAAATGGCACTGCCACAGCCGGAATTAGGCCGCTGATGCCCGCCCCCAGGGGCAGGTTGGGAACAGCAAGGCTCAAGCCCACCATTAGGGCAAAGGCAAAGGCGCTTGGCCGTAGTTCAAGGCTGAGGCCCTGGCTATGTTCCCGGTGAAAGCCAGCGCTGCCGCCGGGCCTTAGGTATGGGAAATGGGCAATCGCCAGCAATGGCGAAACCCTGCCCCAAAAGGCGCTCCACAACAGCGCTGCAGCCGCAGCTCCTGGGGCTAAAGCGATCAGGGCAGCACCCTTGAGCAACAGCAGGATCAACCCCGCCACCAGGCCACTGGCGCCGATGCGGCTATCGGCCATGGCTTCCATTTGGCGCTTGCCAGCGCCGAGGCCATCGCCGCAATCCAGCACTCCATCAAAGTGCAAGCCACCGCTCAGCCAGAGGCCAAAGGCAATCACAAGGGCTGCCAGGCTTGCGGTTGGGAGCCCTAGGGCGCTTCCAGCTAGCCATAGGCAGGCCTGGGCGCCACCTATGAACAGGCCAATCCAGGGGGCAAACCTGGCGATTCGTTCAAAGCGCGGTTGCAGATTTTTGGCTGCCGGTAGGCAGCTGTAGTAGATCCAGCTGCCAAGCAGATCGGGCCACCATTGGGGCACGGCCGCGCCATGCGATTACCACCATCCTGGCGGCCCATAGGGTTGGGTAATTCGACGGCATCAATGTGACCAGCAGCGCCGCTCCGTTTAGCTACGAAGTGCTGCATCAATGCCCCCATACCAAAGCCCGCGTGGGCCGTTTTCACACCCCCCATGGGGTTGTTGATACGCCGCGCTTTATGCCCGTGGGCACCGCCGCCACGGTAAAGGGAATCAGCATTGATCAATTGCGCAGCACCGGAGCGCAGATGGTGCTCAGCAACACCTTTCACCTGCACCTGCAACCGGGGGAGGCAGTTGTTGCCGCCGCCGGTGGCCTGCATCGCTTCATGGGTTGGCACGCACCAATGCTCACCGATTCCGGCGGCTTTCAGGTTTTTAGCTTGGCCAGCCTCAATGCCATCTCCGAGCTGGGGGTAACTTTCAAATCCCCCAGAGATGGCCTGGTGGTGGAGCTCACCCCAGAGCGGGTGATGGCGATTCAAAACAGCCTTGGCGCCGATGTGGCAATGGCATTTGATCAATGCCCGCCCTATCCGGCCAGCCATGCCGATGTGCAGGAGGCAACGGAGCGCACCCATCGCTGGCTTGAGCGTTGTGTTGCCGCCCACAACTGCGCCAACCAGGCCCTGTTTGGCATCGTGCAGGGCGGCTGTTACGAGGATTTGCGCAAGGAATCGGCCCGGGTGGTGGCTGGTTTCAATCTGCCTGGTGTGGCGATTGGTGGGGTGAGTGTGGGGGAGCCTGCCCTTGCAATGCATGAGGTGGTGCGCTGGGTGACACCGCTGCTGCCACTCCACAAACCCCGCTATTTGATGGGGGTGGGCACCTTGCCGGAGATGGCCCAGGCGGTGGCCGAGGGGGTGGATTTATTTGATTGTGTGCTGCCCACCCGCCTTGGTCGCCATGGGGCCGCCCTGGTGGGTGGTGAGCGCTGGAATTTAAAAAATGCCCGCTTCCGCAACGACCACAGCCCCTTAGACAGCACTTGCCCCTGCCCCACCTGCCAGCAGCACAGCAGGGCCTATTTGCATCACCTAATCAAGAGCGATGAAATCCTTGGGCTCACCCTATTGAGCCTCCACAACCTCAGCCAGCTTTTGCGCTTTACCAATGCCATGGCCATGGCCATCAGGGATGGTTGTTTTGCAGAGCATTTCGCTCCGTGGGAGCCGGGCTCAGCGGCTGCTCACACGTGGTAGCGTCGCTTGGTTTCACCCCCTGATGGTGACTGCTGTTATGCCATTGGCTGTTCTTACCCACCTGGCCCAGCTGCCTGAGGCCTATCGCGCCTTCGCACCCCTGGTGGATATTTTGCCGATCATCCCCTTGTTTTTCCTGTTGCTTGCTTTTGTTTGGCAGGCTTCGGTGGGTTTCCGTTAAGCACCGCTAAGGCGAATTGGGGCAAGGCCAACATGCGGCGCCAACGGCTTGGTTCTTGAACGAGTCGGTAGAGCCATTCGATTTGTAGGGCCCCCATCCAACGGGGAGCCCTTTTCTTTTGGCCACTCCACACATCAAAACTGCCGCCAACCCCCATCCAAAGGCCAGCCTGGCCCTGATGCAGGTGATTGATCCAGGTTTCTTGGCGCGGGATGCCAAGGGCCACCAGCACCAGATCTGGCTGCAATTGCAGCAGTTGTTGCTCCAATTGCGGCCAACGCTCCCTGGGTTGGTAGCCATCAATTGTTAGAACAAGTTGGAGGCCAGGGTGTTTTTGGGGCAGCTGTTTTTTTAGTAGCTCCATTACCGCTGCTGAACTACCCACCAGGGCTACCCGCCAGTTGCTGCGAGCGCTATGGGCCAACAACTGATCCGCCAATTCAATGCCGGGGCTGCGTTTTACGCGAATGCCTTGACGCCTCAGGGCCCACACCACCCCAGCGCCATCGGGAATCACCAGCTCCGCTTGGCTGATCGCAGCCCCCAGCTCCGCTTGGGCCAGGGCGGCCATGGTCATTTCAGCGTTCAGCGTTACCAGCTGGCCACCACCTCTGCTGTGCAAAGCAACAGCTGCTGCCAACACATCAGCGCTCACGTCAACTGGCAAGCCGAGCACTTGGCAGCGTTGGGGGATTGTGGGAATGGCTGCCATGGAATTTGGAGTTACCGGAGAGAATCTGGCGGATGACATCACCACTGACAACAAAACAGCTCGCTGCCCTGGGGCAAATCGATGCGGCCGTTGATCGGGTGTTGCTGCAAAGGCAGCATCCAGTGTCTGGTTTGCTGCCCGCCAGCACCGCCCACAACATCCACGGCAATTACGGCGACGCTTGGGTGCGGGATGGGGTTTATACGATCCAGGCGGTGTGGGGGCTGGCAATCGCCTGGCGCCGGGAGGGTTCCAGGCCCCAGCGGGTATTTGAACTAGAGCAAAGCGTATTGGCTTTGATGCGCGGCTTGTTGCGGGCCTTGATGGGCCAGGCGGCCAAGGTGGAACGCTTTAAGCAAAGCCTTAAACCCCTAGATGCCCTCCACGCCAAATACAACACAGCCACCGGTTTGCCTGTGGTTGCCGATAACGCTTGGGGGCACTTGCAGCTTGATGCCACCGCCCTGTTTTTGTTGCAGCTGGCCCAATTCAGCCGTGCCGGTTTGGTGGTGGTGGCCAATCGCGCCCAGGTGGCCTTTGTGCAAAACCTGGTTTTCTACCTCAGTAGGGCCTATCGGGTGGCCGACTACGGCATCTGGGAGCGGGGCGATAAGGGCAATAACGGTGCTCCAGAACGCAATGCCAGCTCGATTGGTTTAGTGAAAGCTGCCCTGGAGGCGGCCCAAGGTTTGGATCTCTATGGGCCCGAGGGAGATGGCAGTGCCCTGCTTTGGGTGCCACCGGATGCAATCGTGCGGTTGAGGCGGGCCCTGGAGGGCCTGCTGCCGCGGGAATCCGCCAGCAAGGAGGTTGATAGCGCTTGCCTCACCACCGTTGGTTATCCCGCCTGGGCCGTTGATCGCCCCGACCTGCGCCAACGCACCTTGGAGGTGATCAGGCGCCAACTGGCCGGCAGCTATGGCTACGCCCGCTTTCGCCGCGATGGCCATCAAACGGTGCTGGAAGACAGCAGCCGTTTGCACTACGAACCGGATGAACTGGCTTGTTTTGAAGCGATTGAATGCCAATGGCCCCTGTTTCTTGCCTTTGAACTGCTCAGTGCCTGCATGGAGGAGCGCTGGGAAGAAGCCAGCGCCTTTCAGCAACGGCTCACCGCTTTGGCCTTGCCCCAGGGCAGTGAATTGCTACTGCCTGAGCTTTACCGGGTGCCCTTGGAATTCGTTGAGGCCGAACGCCGCTATCCGGGCAGTCAACCGCGCCAACCAAATGAAAACCTGCCCCTGTTTTGGACCCAAAGCCTTTGGTTGTTGGGGCAATTATTGCTAGAGGGTTTGGTGCTGCCTGAACAGCTCGATCCCTGCGGCAGGCGCCTGCCCCGGGTGTTGGGTTGCAACAAGGTGAGGATTGTTTTGGTGCCAGGCGATCAAAGCGTTGCTGCAGCCCTGGCGGCAGAGGGCATCCCCATGGCCACACCAGGTGATGCTGGGGTGGAAGTGCAGCCCTCGGCCCGTTTAGCTGAGGCCTTGGCTGGGGTTGGGGCATGGCCTGCCCTGGGCCTATCCGGGCCAGGGGTTGGTGGGGTGGCCACCTTGGCCGTAACAAGGCTTTATCGCTGCGGTGGCGTGCCCACAGCATTTCTGCCGCCCGTGTTGGAGGAGGGCATTTTTTATCTGGCCGACGACCCGGAACAGCTGGCTGATGCGGTGCTGGGCGAATTGCGCATGTTGCAACGCCATTGGCGTGATCAAGGCGATCCCCTGTTGCTTGTGCCCCTGGCGGCAACTGCATTTGCCAGGCAGCCAGCCGGTTTTATGGCCCTGGCGCGGCAACTCCACAGTGGATCCCTTGATGGGGTGGCCGTAGCTGTGGGCACCTTGGCGGAGCACTTGCCGGCTTTGTGCTGGGAGCCGATCCAGTTGCCAGCCCTGTCGCGGGTAATGCCAGCGCGGGTAAGCCCGCTGCGGCTGGCGGAAGCGCGCGGCCACCGCTCCCTCTCCGTTGCCCAAGAGCAACAACTAGAGCTGGAAACCACCTCCGTGCTTGATCTGGCGGCCCAGTTGTGGAGCAGCACCCTGTTGCGGGAACAGGCGGAATTATTGGAGCAATTGCAATTGCGCCTAGGCCCAAGCGGACAACTACAGGCCCCCGACCAGGGCCTGCCCGTTGCCCTATCGCAACTTTTGGAGGCTGTTTATCACCGCAGTTTGGAGGCGGGCGATTGGGAGCCGGTGCGCCGCTGCGCCGGTTTACTCGGTTTGGTGCATCCCCACCTGGAGGATGCCTTAGATGATCTACTGGCCCGCCATAAACAATTGGTGGTGGGCCGTAATTACACGCACCAATCACGGATTAAAGAACCCCTTGATAGCGCTGGCATTGCAGCTCGCATCAGGCGTTTCAGCGGTGAGGACGGCCGCGAAACGATCCTGCAGCAGGAATTGCTGTTGGCCCTTGAGGGCTTAGCAAGGCAAAGGCCAGCCCTATTGCAAGGCACGCTCACATTTCAACTTGGCCAGTTGCTTTTGTTGCTCACCAGTGAACTGGCTACAGAACGCCAACTCACCCCCTCGGAAGCCTTTGAAGCCCTCTGCGCTCTGCCACCCCATGGCATTTCACGGCGCTTGGGGGTGGTGCTAGCCGACCTGGAACGAGCCAGGGCTGCTTTGGATCGTTGCGAGCAGTTGCATGTGAGTGGCCAGGTGCTCTGGCAAGCGCCGGCTCCAGCGGATGAAAAACCGATGGGGGGCTGCTGGTTGCAACACCGCATGCGCCAGGGGGCACTCCAACGGGTGCCAAGGGATTTTTATCCAGGTGTGTGGGGGCTATTGCAACACTGCCGCGGCCTATTAATTGGAGATAAATTAGAACGACGCAATCGCTTAGATAGTGATTTATTAGCTGAAAAAACACCGGGGGAACATAATTTTGCTGTTCTTGTGGATCACTTGCTCAGCAAGATAGAAGCACCTGAATATCGTCAACTTACGATTGAAGCACTGCTTTCTTTAATGGCATTTTTTGAAGCAAACCCAAAGGTTCGCTTTGAAGATCAGTTGGCCCTTGATGTGGTGATTGGCCATGGGGTGAGGCTTGGCTGGCTAGATGAAAACCAACAACTTCCTGCGGCCGCCTACGGTTCCCATAAAGCTGCTGCCTGGCAATCTTTTTACCGTTATTCCCCCACCCGCTGCCGTGAATTGGTGGTGGCAGCATTGCGTCAATTAACTGGCGTTTAGTTCAAAGGGGTTGGGGTAGTTGTTGCAAACTTTGTTGCGGCTGCTCCACCGCTTTTTCGATTAGATCGGCCAGCTGTAGGGCCCTTGAAGCCTGCAAACCATCCACCGCTGGGATTTCAAGGCCCCTCACGCATTGGAGGAAATGCTCCAGTTCTGCATAAAGCGGTTCGGTTGGAGTGATGCTTACCTCTTCAATAAAGCCATCGTGGCGATAGAGCAGTTCACCCCTGTTGGCTGAATACGACTCCTGGGCGCGGCGATGAATGCGTAGGTTGCGATGTAAAAAATCAGCTTCGATCAAGCTGCCGCGGCAATGGGCGCTCAAGCTGCGCACTTTGCGGTGGCTCATCTTGCTGGCGGTGAGGCTGGCGGCCACCCCATTGGCAAAGGAAAGGGTGGCTGTTACGTAATCGATGGGCCCCTCGGTGCTTCTACCACCGGCGGCGGCAAAACCCACCACTGGCGCCTGGGCTAGTTCCAGCACCAGATCGATGTCGTGAATCATTAAATCCAACACCACAGACACATCATTGGCCCGATCGGCATGGGGGCTATGGCGCCTGCTTTCAAGCACCATTACCTCCTCGTTTGTAACCACATTCAGCAATTCGCGAAATGCGGGGTTAAAGCGTTCGATATGGCCCACCTGCAATAGGCGTGAGGCCGCACTGGCGGCAGCGATTAGTTCTGAGGCTTCCTGCTGGCTGGCGGCAATTGGTTTTTCAATCAGCACATGCACCCCAGCCTTTAGGCAGGCCATGCCCACCGGGTGATGCAACAGGGTGGGAACAGCGATGCAAACCGCCTCCACCTCATTGATCAAGCTGCTGTAATCGGCATACCAGCGGCAGTTGAATTGGGTGCTGGCAAGGCGTCCCCGCGCTTCATCGGGGTCGGCAACACCAATTAACTCTGCATCACGCAACAGGCTCAGCACCCGGGCGTGGTGCCAACCCATGTTGCCAATACCGATCACACCTACCTTTACCGGTTTCATGGGCGGGTGTGGGTGCAGGGTTGTGAGTGCAAGGTATCTAGTCCTTCTGGGGGGTCATTATCACTGCATTCTCGCGGTGGCCTAGCCAGATCTTCACTTCTTCGATACGAGGCCCATCCATGGTTAGCACTTCGAAGTGATGGCCCCCCCAGCGCAAGGCCTCACCGGGGGTGGGGATATGTTGCAACCTCTCTAAGAGAAAACCAGCCAAAGTGTGATGCCCATCGGCTTCAGGCAGCTTTAACCCCAGCTGACGGTTGAGTTCAAAAATCTCCAGATCGCCCGCCACCAGCCAAAGATCTTTGCCGAGGGGTTGCAGATCCGGCGGACTGCCGTCGTCTTCCAATAATTCATCACCAACGATTTCACCGGTGAGATCGGCAATTGTTACGAGCCCTTCGGTGCCGCCGTGTTCATCAACCACCACCAGCAGGGGTTCGCCATTGCGGATCACCGGCAGCAATTCAGCCAGGGAAGCACTCTCTTGAATCCGTTCCACATTGCGGATGTAGGCGGCCAATGGGGTGTGTGGTTGCAGTTCACCGCGGGAAAGTGGTTCCGCCAACAGCCTTAGGTCGAGCAGGCCGCGCACATCATCCAAGGAATCGCCGATCACAGGGAAACGGGCATGGTTGGTGCTGAGCACCGCCTGCATCAATTCGGCAAAGCTCACCCCGAGCGGGAGGGTAACCATGCCGTTGCGGGGCACCATCACCTCCCGCACCTGGGTATCACGCAGCGAAAACACCCCCTCAAGGATGTTGCGTTCATCCGGTTCTAAACCGGTTACTGCATCGTTTTCAATCAAATTTTCCAATTCACCCGCCGACAGCGCTGGCACTAAACGGTCCCATTCCCGCGGGAGGCCAGTGAAAAGCAAGAGCATTTCCGCCAGCCGCTCCAGCGGCGCCAATAGCGGCGTTAAGCATCGATTAACCGCCTCCAGCAAGGGGCCTATCCGCAGGGCTGAAGCCTCTGGATCCCGAAGCACCCAAGCCTTTGGCAGCACCCCACCCAACAGGGTGGCAACGATGGCAAGGCTTAAAAAAACCAACAGCTCCAAGTAGGGATGAAGGCCGTTGGTTGCCAGGCCCACCAACAATTTGTGAACGCCCCAGCCGAGGGCCAATAGAGAAAGGCTTACCCCTAACTGGGTTGCCACCAGGGCGCGCCGCAGGTGCCTTTGTAAGCGTTCAACGGCCAGGGCCCCGTAACTGCCATTTTCAGCTAATTCCTGCACCCGGGTGGGCCGCAGGCGAATTAGGGCAAATTCCGAGGCAACAAAAAATGCCAGCAATGCCAGCAGCAGCACCAGGCCAAGCAACCGCAGGCTTAAACCCATGGAAACCGCTTACCGCGATAACGAACTAAGTGAATTATGGATGTAGAGCGAAAAATTGGAATGGGGGTCCCGAGGATCGAACTCGGCTAAGGCGAATTATGAGTTCGCTGCATTCACCAGATTGCTAGACCCCCACGTTTCTATTCTTCCAGATTCTATTTACCCATGTTGTTGGGGCTATCAGCCACCCGCAGGGGAATCGGTTTGCTTTGCTCTTGCATGAGGGCCTTGGTGGTGTTTTCAACGGCACTGCCGTCCCAAACGATGGTTTGATCGGGAAAACCAAAACCCATCACCTTGGTGCCATCGCCACCACCCATGCTGATGCCGAGGATATCGGTGATTTGATGGGTGATATCAATGCCTCTGGCATAGGGGGAGCTGTAGGAGAAAAAGCGTTGTTCGATTAATTCATTGCTGGTTTGCACTGCACCGCAACGGGTTACCTCCACAGGCATCAGTTTTGAATCAACGCTGCTGGCGGATGGTGCTTCAAAACTGGTGGTGCACACCACAGGGCCAGCAATTGCACTGGAGCTGTTAGTAATGGCTGCAAGGCCAAGCAGTCCCAACAGGGTGCAGCGGGAGCTGAAATTCATGCTTGGTGCCACCTTGCTTACGGGCCAGGTTAAAAACAAAGCATCCATTTCGCCAGTGAGCAATTTTGAGCGCTGATCCCCTACTTCAACTACTGGCGATCCATGCCTATCGGCGTGGCCAGTTCACCTTGGCTTCCGGTGCCAGCAGTGAGCACTATGTGAATTGCAAACCAGTAACCCTTAGCGGTAGAGGTGCCCTGCTTTTGGCACCGCGGCTGTTGGAGCTGGTGGAGCCTGAAGCGCTAGCTGTGGCAGGGCTCACCCTTGGGGCTGATCCAATGGTGAGCTGGGTTGCCCATGCTGCTGCCTTAGCCGGCCGCAACCTCGATGCATTGATCGTGCGTAAAGAAGCAAAGGGCCATGGCACCGGCGCTTGGCTTGAAGGCCCCTTACCCCCAACCGGTTCATTGATCACCCTTTTGGAAGATGTTGTTACCACTGGTGGCTCAGCCCTTAAGGCGGTGCATCAATTGCGGGCGGCAGGCTATGTGGTGCAACGGGTGGTGGCGATTGTTGATCGAGAGGAGGGTGGTGAAGCAGCCCTAGGGGCCGAAGCTTTGCAATTGCATTCGCTTTATCGCCTCACTGAGGTTGCTGCCGCCCATGGCTAGTGAAGATTTGAATCCATGGGCCTTGATGCCATTGCCCTGGCGGTTTTGTTTTGAAGTAACCCGCTTGCCAATGCAGGGCCAGGGCAGCTTGCGATTACTCCACGGCCAAACCAGCCAAGCTCTTTTGGATTTAGCGCCTGGGCAGCAGCGTTCCACCTGTTGCCTCAATGCCACAGCCTGGTTGTTTGCCCTTGGTGAGGTATCAGCAACAGTTGACGGAGCGGAATTGCTGGTTACCGCAGGGGTGGGCGCTGAGGTTTATCGCGCTTTGGATCGGGTTATTTTTCCGGCGGATCAGGTGCACTTGCAACAGCCAGAGCAATTGATTTGGCATGGCTTAGTGGAGGCGGAGGGGCCCCCAACTCAAGCGGGTTGGGGTTTACCGGGCCGCCATTGGCTGCTGCCACCAGAAGCGCCCCTGCCGGAAGCGCTGCAGCAGGTGAAGCAATTAACGGCCCCTGAGCAGGAATGGTTGCGCTTTCGCCAGGGCATTCCAGCCGTACCTGGCGAACTAAATGCAGGCTTAAATCCATTTGAATTGGGCCTTAACGAGCGGGTAAGCCTTGAAAAAGGTTGTTATTTAGGCCAAGAAACCCTTGCAAAATTGCAATCCAGATCTGGGCTAAAGCAGCAACTACGCCGTTTTTATGCACCACCAGGGGTAAACATCCCAGAAACGGGAGCCAAGCTCTTTGGCCCCGGCGGTGAACGGGCTGGCACGGTGAGTTCCTGCCAAGCCAATTGGGGCCTTGCCCTAATTCGCCGTGATTGGTGGCAATGCCAGGAATTGGCAGGTGTTCAGTTGTCGCTGCCGGAGGCGGTGCTGTTTAACAGCCAGTGAGCCACTGCCCAGGTGGCAAGGCAGTCGTCGCGGTTGTATTGAAATATGCGTTTTAGTTGGTGGCGATTACCGCGAGCTAACCATTGGCGCCACCAGAGCACGCAACGGGCGCCCTCCGCTGTTGGTTGGCTCCAGCGAAAACCCCGCCAGCTGGCTACGGCCTTAAGGCCGTAGCTATCCACGGGTAAACGCCAGTGTTGCCGCACCCTTTTATGGAGGTCGATCAACCCCAGCGGCGCTTCAGCACCCTGCCTTGCGGCTAACCGGCTCAGGGCAATGGCCTCTGTTTCGCCGTAGTGCAACACCGGCCAGCCTGGGTAGGCGGCAAAAAGGCGTTGCAGCCGCAGCCATAGGCGAGCTTCGCCATGGTGTTGGAGGGCGAGCAGGGGCCGGTAGGAGGCGTTAGCCGCGCTGGGCCATTCAGGCTTGGCACCCCTGCGCAGGATTAAAAAGCCGTGTAAGAAATCATCTCTGGCATCGGGGTCGGATTCGATGTCGTAGATCAAAACGCCTGGTGCCGTAGCTAATTCAGGCAGGCCATTTTCATCAGCTTGGCTTAGGCGTTCAGCCTGGCCTGCTTCCTGCACCCTGGCCTGGGCAATCAATTCCAGCGCTAATTCCGGGCGTTGTTCACCATTGGCTTCCAGTTGCGCCATCAAGCGATTGGGATCGATGGCGGCAAGGGCGGCGCGGTTGGCAATACCCAGTTGCTGTAGTAGCTCTTGACGCTTACCGCCAATCCCGCTCACTTGGCTCAACTCCCCTGCGGCCTCTGCCACTTGGTTGCAACTGCGGCGCCAGCAGCAAAGGGTGCACTTTTTGCGGTCTTGGGTGAGGGGTGGTGCTTGTTTTTGTTGAAGGTCGATGGCAACGCGGCTAAGGGCTTGATCCAGTTGACGGCTGATTTGGCCGCTTAAGTTCACCGGCTCCTGTTGACCTTGGGGGGTGATCAGTAGTCCGTGGGATACGGCAGCGCCCTGGTGGTGTTCCACTAAACGACCCCAAAAAGCAAGGGTGAGCCGATGTTCGCGGGTGCCGTGGCGGCCCGGCTGCAGTAGTGCAGGTTGATAACTGAAGTTGCCCAGTTGGCTGGCTTTTGGCCTACGCAAGAGCAAGGTGGGTCTACCGAGCAATCGGCCGTGCTGCAGCAGCATTTGCCTGATGGCGCCTGGATTTTGCATTTGCGCTTGCAAGCGCAGTTCCTGGTCGGCTAACTGCAGAGCCCGATGGGGATTCCAGATTTTTTCATTGGGGTTGCCGTGGCGATCGAGCCAGGCTTTGCGGTGGCAGCGCAGCCAGCTACGCAATTGCCGGTCGGTGAGCAGCTGGGTCTCCGGCACCTGCCAACCCCTAGCGGCGGTATTGATCACCCACACTATGGCCAGCTGAATCCAGCCTGATGGCCTCTGTTCCTCTGCCGTTGGAGGCAGCTCCAATCGCCTTTGGCACCGATGGCTGGCGCGGCATCCTCGGCGTAGACATAACCCTGGAGCGTTTATTGCGGGTAGCTGCAGCCGCAGCAGCGGAATTGGCCCATTCCGCCCCCGCAGGGCTTGATAGCCGCACGGTGATAATTGGTTTTGATCGACGGTTCCTTGCCCCTGAATTAGGGGCTGCCATTGCAGCGGCAGTGCGCGGCGTGGGTTTAGAGCCGCTGCTGGCCCAAGAGCCTCTACCCACCCCCGCGGTTAGTTGGGCGGTGGTGGAGCGCAAAGCCTTGGGCGGTTTAGTGATTACGGCAAGCCATAACCCCGCTGAATGGTTGGGTTTAAAGATCAAGGGCCATTTTGGTGGTTCGGTGGAGCCGGAATTCACCGCCAGGGTGGAAAAACGTTTAGCTGCTGGTGGCATCAGCGTGGCGGAAGCGGGAGAAACCGAATGTTTCGATGGTTGGGCTGAATATTTAAAGGGCCTGCGCAGCAAAATAGATCTCAAGGCCCTAAGCCACGGCCTAGAAGCAATGAATATTGCCGTGATTGTTGATCCAATGCATGGTTCTGCCGCCGGCGGTTTACCTGCATTACTTGGCAATAATGTGCAGGAAATACGCTCAAATCGCGATCCATTATTTGGCGGAAATCCCCCTGAACCATTAGCTCCTTATTTGAGTGAATTAATAACAGCTGTAAAACAATCCACGGCAGCGGCTAAACCAGCAGTGGGAATTGTTTTTGATGGAGATGGTGATCGGATTGCCGCAATCGATGAACGGGGAAGATATTGCAGTACGCAGTTATTAATGCCCTTATTTATTGACCATCTCGCCAGGGCAAGGAATCTGCCAGGCAAGGTGGTGAAAACGGTTAGTGGATCGGATTTAATGCAGTTGGTGGCTGAAGATCTGGGTAGGGAAGTTTTGGAGATGCCGGTGGGATTTAAATATATTGCCACTGAAATGTTGAGCTCTGAAGTGTTGGTTGGCGGTGAGGAATCCGGCGGGGTTGGTTTTGGCATGCACCTGCCAGAACGGGACGCCCCCTTTGCGGCACTGCTATTGCTCGAGGCTTTGGTGGAGGGTGGTAAGCCCCTGGGCGAAAGGTTGGATCAATTGCAAGCCCGTTGCGGCGGGGCCAGTTTTTATGATCGCTTAGATCTACGCCTTAAAGATATGGCGAGTAGGCGGCGGCTTGAGCAGCAATTGGCAGAGGCACCACCAGCTGAGGTGGCCGGTGTTGCAGTTAAGGAATACATCCGCACCGATGGCTTGAAATTAAGGTTGGGCTTAAACCATTGGTTGATGCTGCGTTTTTCAGGTACGGAACCCTTGCTCAGGCTTTATTGCGAAGCGCCAGATCCTGAAAGGGTTGCGCTTGTATTGAAATGGGCTCAGCAGTTTGCAGAGGCGTGATTTAAAGTTGGAATTGAACCAGTTATCACTGATCCAGTTGCTACCGATGCATTTGAAGTTAATTTATTCGATTGCTTGATGATATTTTCACCCCGCGCCCAGGCGGCATTGCGGGATAGAAGTTCTAATTCATCAAACCAAGTGGTTTTAGTCATTTGGCCAGGGTGAATGCGTATGTGATACACATAGGAATCAACAATAATACCCGGTGCCGTTGATGTAACCGCGACCATCATGCCTATATCTTCCCCCTGGGGAAGCCCCATCCAGCCGCCCACACTTTTTAAAAGGTTCGATTCAACCAGGAGAGTTGTGGGGCCGAGCGGAATACTTGCTTTTGGTGTGGGCCAAGCGCGCCAAACATCCCCGGCGGAGCTGGGGCCTGCTGCGATAATTATTGGATCGAGTTTGTGGTCATCGGTGCAGTAGCCCGCAGCCCACTTAGCAGCTTGAGAGCTGTTAATAGCCGCTAATCTTTTATCTATTGATAGGGGATATAGCCAGTCGTCATCGTCGGCGCTTGTGATCCAATTGCCACGGGCAATAACCAAACCTAAATTGCGCGCCGCCGCTTGCCCGATGGGCCTTGCGGTTGAAATGATGGTTGCTTGCTTGGCAAGATCACCAGGTAAATTTGCGGCATCTTTACCGTCTATAACAATTACATGTTCCACATCGCAGTTATTACTGCTAAGGCTTGCGTTAAGTTCCACCAGCATATCAAGCCGATCAGGCAAAAGCCTGGTGGGGGTGATCACGCTAACGCTCATTTATTTGCCTGGAAAGTAGTTAGAAGTTAAAAAGATTAAATATGCTTACAGCTAAACAAGCCTTTGCTCATAAGCCCTTTAAAAGTATAGTACATTTTGCTAAAATTGCCCGTGATATGCATTAGAATTCGAATTCATTGCTCAAAACCTACCCTTGGCTGATAACAACAAAAAATCCGCCCCCTGGGCTGGCCCCTTGATTACCTTGGCTGGATTAGGTGGTTTTGCTCTGCTGGCCTGGCTAAGCATTGTGATGCTTGATCTAAAGCACCTCAATACCTCTGGCTTTACACTACCTTGATAATAGCTTACCTTGGGAAATAGCTAATCTTGATAAAATGATTGAAGCGACTTCTTTTGATTTTAGTAAACTTATCATTGCAACCAATAACATTGGCAAGCTCAGGGAGTTTGAGGCATTGCTAGTTGATTTGCCGCTAGTGATTGCAGGGCAACCACAGGATTTAGATGTGGATGAATCCGGCAATAGCTTTGCAGCTAATGCACGCATAAAAGCGGTTGCGGCAGCCCTTGCCACAGGGGAATGGGCCCTCGCCGATGATTCGGGGCTTAGCGTAAACGCTCTTAACGGTGCACCTGGCATATATTCGGCCCGTTATGCAAACTCCGATTCGGAAAGAATTAATCGCTTGTTGATAGAACTTGAGCAGGCCCAACTTTTAAATCCAGAATCTGACCGCACTGCCCAATTTGTTGCTGCTTTAGCCCTTTCAGATCCTAGCGGTAGGGTTGTTTTGGAGGTGGAGGGTTGCTGTAATGGCGAAGTCCTTAAGCAGCCCATAGGTGAGGGCGGTTTTGGTTATGACCCAATATTTTTAGTGCCTAAACTAACTTTAAGCTATGCACAATTAGATAAAGAAACAAAAGCACTTGTTGGCCATCGCGGCAAAGCTTTTGCTCGATTATTGCCAGAATTGCAAGAACTATTAAGCATCAACCCAGCTGCCATGTAAGCCATAGGGAATTGCAAGCGGTAATTCCACAATTGCCTCTTCACTTAAATCAGCGGCATTGAGAATTACTAAGTCGCTGGCGCAGCGTGCACCGTTCCACACAATGCACAACACCCAGCCGTCATCTTCTATGGCTGAATCAGGCCTTGGCACCATAATAGGCTCGCTAACAAAACCCTTGGGGCCAGCACTCCAAATGTGTTTGGAGCCATTAAATAAATCAAGCTTTTTAATTGCTTGCAACGGAGCATTGCCCTGTTCCCTTTCGGCTATTGCCATCCATCCGTAGCGGGCTTTTTCACCTTCTTTGTGTGGATTGACCATCGCAAATTCGCAGCAGCGTTCACTTAATCTTTCGGTTTCAACGCTGTTGGTTTCTAGGTTGATACTGCAGCGCTCTAAAAGGCCCTCTGGGATTAAATCAAAATCAACCTCTCGGAAATCTTGATCTGGGCCAATCGAGGGGAAATCTGCATAGTAAATACTTTCAACTACTAAATTATTGCCATCCTCCCATGCATTTAGGTGGTGAAAAACAAATCCAGCTGGTGCGGGTATCAGCCTGGGCTGCTCGCCGGCATGGGCTCCTTCCGCCCTTGGAATTAACCAGAATTGGGCTTCACCGCCCGCTTTTGATTGCAGGCATTGGGCTGCACCCTTTTGGCCAAAAACAAAAGGCAATGGATTAAATGCAATCGCATTTTGTAGAAATATTGCCCAATTCGGTGTAATTGCAAAATCATGCAGAAAGGCAAAACCTGGAAATGTGTCTTGGCGATCGTGTAGTAATTGTCCAGCTTTAATTCCATTGCTTGGATCGGCTTTGCAGGCAAATTCCATTAAACGTATGGAACTGCGCGGGCCAGTTTTTACACCAAAAGTAACCATCTTTTCTTTGCCATGGTGGCCTGGATCAAAGCGGGGATGGGCGCTGAATGCCTCTCCGGGTTTGAGCACTCCATCCAGCAAACAGAGGCCTTTGGTTTCTAAACTGATTGGATCAAGGGCATAGGGCTCAGCTGCTTCCCAAAGGGCTAACAGTTGATCACCTAGGCGTACAACATGGGTATTTGCAATATTTTTTAAGCGGAGATCAAAGGCATTTGCTAACAGTCCGCCTGGTTTTTTACTGCCAAATACGCCCCGATATAAAACTTTGTTTGCTTTCTCCTCCGCCAGCCAGCCTTCCGTGCGCACAAAGCGATTACTTAACTCAACCCCTTGCTGGTGAAAGCGCAGGGCCGTAACCATGCCATCACCATCAAAGGGATGATGCACCCAATGGCCGCCGCGCTCTAAACGGCCAGGGCCATTGCGGTAGAGGGTGCCCGCTAGTTCCTTGGGTATTGAACCGCTAGTTGCTTTGAGGGCGGCGCCAGTGAGCTCTTGCCCCACGTTGCGAAAGGCACTGGCCCAATCGGCACGGCTATAGGCAACTGTCATGGCGAGCTCAAAGCTGCCGCCATCCTCGCGTAACGGAGTGTTAAGTGTGGGCTTGGCCCGCCTGCTCCAAAACCCCTTTGCTGCTGGGTATGGCCCCTGCCCGGCGCGGATCAATTTCAACCGCCAGGCGCAAGGCCCTTGCAAAGGCTTTAAAGCAGGCTTCCACGATGTGGTGTGAATTAACGCCAGCCAACTGGCGGATGTGCAGGGTTAGGCCGGAATTATTCACTACGGCTACAAAAAATTCCTTCACCAATTCGGTGTCGTAGCTGCCGATTTTGGCGGCGGGTATTTGCAAGCCATAGCTGAGGTGGGGCCTACCACTGCAATCAAGGGCCACCTGCACAAGGGCCTCATCGAGGGGGGCCACAAAGTGTCCAAAACGCTGGATGCCGCGCCGATCCCCCAGGGCTTGGCTTAGGGCTTGCCCCACGGCAATACCAACGTCTTCATTGCTGTGGTGATCATCAATATGGGTGTCGCCAACGGCAGTGATCTCCAAATCCAGCAGGCCGTGGCTGGCGAGCTGGTTGAGCATGTGATCAAGAAAAGCCACCCCAGTGCTCACTTGGCAGCGGCCAGTGCCATCGAGATTTAGTTGCACTTGCACATTCGTTTCAGCGGTTGTGCGATGCACCTGGCCCTGGCGGTTTTTGGTCATGCTGTTAGGTCCAGATGAGTGCAGATTGATTTTGCGGGGGTGTGGCAAGCGGGTGATTAGCAGTTAGCAGATTACTGCTAATCGTGGCGCAAATGCGATTCATGGGTAGGCCAAATATTCCATCAACAAATGGATTTTCCGTGTAGGCACCAAGCCTTTCTGCCAAAACAAAACCAAATAGGCAAAGAAAGCCAATAAGGGCACCGCCTGGATCGTGCATGGAATCAAGGCGAATAAATAATAAATAACCAAATATCCACACAATTGCTTTGATAAAGAGATCATAGGATGCGGGTAGTGGCTGATTGCGAATGCGCTCAAGCCCACCCAGGAAGTTGCATGTTTCTTTCTGAACGTTTAGTAAGTTGAGCCGCCCGAGGCCGTCAATGCGGCCAAGGTCGCACAACTTAAGAAGCTCAGCAGACAATAATTGCAATAAATCCTGACTGCTGCTGTTCTTGCCAAGGCCAAGCTGTTGGCGTAGATCATCTATTTTGGGGGCACAAGTGGGATGATAAGAGCCTCTTAGCTCTCCGTTTAAGGTCCAAACAAGTAATACTTGTAGCCCTAAAAGTTTGTTTAATTCCGCTGTTCTATCGCTGTCGTTTGGTAGTAGCGCCAGCAAGCCGTTGCGCCAGTTGCGGCTGCCGTTAACCAGGCCGCCCCAAAGGGTTCGTGCTTCCCACCAACGGTTGTAGGCCTGAGTGTTTCTAAATGCAGTAAATACAGAAACTGATATGCCCAGCACCGGTAAAAGTATCTCAGGCAATATTTGTTTGGCCAGATTAGGAGCTATTGGAATGCTGATAAAGCAAAGCACTAGGGCAAATAATATTTCTTTGCCCATCGATTTAACTATCCACCAAGCCATCACAAGGAACGACCAACGGCCAACGGGATGAAGCACGGGGGATAATCTGTTTACACAAAGATTATCTCCCTATGGTCGCCGCATCCCCGTTGCAACAAAATCCCCAGCAAGTTTTTGAATTGTTGTTAGATGGTCACCAACGCTTTTTGGATGGCCATTCGCTTCATCCCCACTCCAGTGTTGAGCGGTTACATCAAGTGGCTGCAGGGCAACACCCCATGGCAGCGGTGCTGGGCTGCGCTGATTCACGGGTGCCGTTGGAATTGTTATTTGATGCGGGCCTTGGTGATTTATTTGTGGTTCGCAGTGCTGGTAATACGGTTTTCACTTCAGCGATCGGCTCTTTGGAGTATGCCGTGGCGCATTTGGGTATTGGTTTAATAATTGTGTTGGGCCATGAACGTTGTGGTGCCGTGTCTGCTGCCCTTGATTTTTCAACACATTTGCCCCCTGCCCTCGGCCAGGTTGTGGGCCAGGTGCGGATGCAATTAATGGCGGGCGGAGTGCTACCTGAAAATCAAGCTTATCAAGATCAAAATTCAAAGGATATCCTTCTTGATCGGGCCTGCAGGGCTAATGCAATGCAATCCGGCTGTAATTTGGTTAATTCCAGTGTGTTATTAACAGATCGGGTGCGCGCTGGTTCATTGCTGGTGAAAACCGGCCACTACGACCTTGATACAGGTGAAATTGACTGGCTGGATTCAGTTCAAGCTTAGTTTTATTAAAAACTATTTTTGCCCATTTCACATACCTGTTATGCAGTAACCAGCATCCACATAGAGCACTTGGCCTGTAATTCCTGAACTCAATGGGCTAGCCAAAAAGGCTGCAGTGTTGCCAACTTCCTCTTGGCTAACTGTGCGGCGTAGGGGCGCCTTTTCTTCAACATTGTGAATCATGTCGAGGATGCCGCCGATGGCACTACTGGCCAATGTGCGGATTGGGCCTGCACTGATTGCATTCACCCGCACTTGTTTTTCTGGCCCCAATTCAGCAGCTAGATAGCGCACAGATGCCTCTAGGGCCGCTTTAGCAACACCCATCACGTTGTAATTGGGGATCGCCCGCTCAGAACCCAAATAACTCAAGGTGATCACACTCCCACCCGGATTAAAAAGCGGTTTGGCAAAGCGGCATAGGGGAGCCAATGAATAGGCGCTCACCTCAAGGGCTCGGCTAAAACCCTCGGGGCTGATGGCGCTGTAATCACCAATCAATTCCTCCTTGCCAGCAAAGGCAAGGCAGTGCACCAGCACATCAATGGAACCCCATTGCTCGGCAACCCGCTTGAAAACGGCCTCAATTTGGTCTGGATCCTGCACATTGAGGGGTTCAAACAAGCTTGGTGCCAGTGGTGCGGTGAGTTCACGCACCTTGCCTTCAAATCGGCCCTTTTCATCGGGTAGGTAGGTAACCCCTAATTCACAGCCTGCCCGATGCAGCTGCTGGGCAATACCCCAGGCGATTGATTTGTTATTTGCAATACCGGTAACTAGGGCTTTCTTGCCGCGGAGATCAAGGAGCATGGAAAAGGCACCAACTATTAGGCGATTCTCCCCCAGCGGCGGCAGCATGGGGAAATGGCCCTGCATCGATCCCTGCCTCTACCCGAACAGGGCGACTTAACCCGGGGCTTCCCCGATCGCAATTGCCTGCTGCAATACCTGCGCCAGGAATTTCCAGCTGCGGCTGCCATTGATGGCCAGCTGAGCCCAGTTATTGGTGGCCGCAAGGCGGCGGAACTAGCCCTGCGCCGGGTGGATCCTCTGGCCTATGGCCGCAGCCGTAATTTTTTAAAAGGGGCGGTTACGCAACTCTCGCCATATATCCGCCACGGCCTGTTGGGTTTAGCAGAATTAAAGCAATGGTTGGTTGATCAAAAGCGACCCTGGCGGGATCAAGAAAAATTAATTAGCGAGTTGGCTTGGCGAGATTTTTGGCAGCGGGTGTGGCAACAAATTGGAGACGGCATTTGGCAAAATATTGAAGAGCTTAAAACAGGTCATTCAGCCGAAAGTTATGGCGATTCGCTACCTTTAGATCTGCGCAATGGTGAAACAAAACTTGCTTGCATTGATGCTTTTCAACGGCAACTAGTTAACACTGGCTGGCTCCATAACCATGCCAGGCTCTGGCTTGCTGCCTATGTGGTGCACTGGCGCC
Organism: Synechococcus lacustris Maggiore-St4-Slac; assembly: GCF_024345595.1. Lineage (NCBI taxonomy): Bacteria > Bacillati > Cyanobacteriota > Cyanophyceae > Synechococcales > Synechococcaceae > Synechococcus > Synechococcus lacustris. The sequence goes on from NZ_JAGQBK010000008.1 coordinate 51,117, forward strand.
GAGTGCGATGGCAAATGGGCGCCCGATGGTTTTTGCAGCACTTGATCGATGCAGATCCAGCTAGCAATAACCTCAGCTGGCAGTGGGTGGCAAGTTGTTTTAGCGCTAAGCCCTATGTATTTAATCGGGCCAACTTGGAGAAATATGCTGGCGATAGCTTTTGCCGCAGTTGCGCGATGGTGAATTCCTGCCCATTCGATGGTAGCTATGAACAGATTCAGGGGCAGCTTTTTATTCCAGTACAGCCTAACACTAATAAATCAAATGACAACAAGTTGCGGGCAGAAAATAGTAATTTAGCTAATCATAATTTAGGTAAAGAAAAGTTAGTTAAACCTTTGCTTTGGATCCATCAAGAGAGCTTGGGTCCCGCCAATCCCCTCTGGCGTGCCTGGCCTGAGGCGCCTGGCTTATTTGTATTTGATCGAGGCTGCATTGAGGATGGACAGATCGGTTTAAAACGGCTGGGTTTTGTATATGAAAGCCTTCTGGAATTGCCTCTGGTGTTGCGCAATGGTGATCCGGTGCTTGAAATTCAAGCATTTGCTAAACGCTGTGGTTGCGATGGTGTGCTAACTCAAGCCCCATTGGATCCACATTTAAAAAGTATCATTGCCGCTCTGCAGCAACAGCTTCCTGTGGTTGAAGTGGCTTGTGAACCATTTGTTGATTTGCCCAGCCCACCCCAATTGCAAAGGTTCACGAAGTTTTGGAAATTAGCTGAACCTTTATTGCGTGAACAGTTCATCAATGAATAATTCAAAGTTTGCTGCCCTCTAGCATTTTTTGCTCCTCTTCCCGGATCAGATTTGGATCCGGCAGCAGGTCTTGCTCTTGAAGGGCTGGCAGGGGTTCAGCCACCACTTCAGATGCCCTGCGGGGCGGGCTTTGCCATTGGAAGCTTGCCTCTGGAGCGCGGCTTTTACAAAGCGCTTCGCTTTCGTGCCGCAACTGGTTTTTCACTTGCCAATGGCCCACTGCCTCAAAAAATTCCCTGCGGCTGGCTAGGCCTGAACTAAAAGGTGAGGATCCATTGCCATTGAATAGGCGGGCGGGATCGGCAGTCCAGCGTGGTTTGCAAATGCCAGCTTCAGTGGTGTTGGTGTCTAACCAAATGTGGATGCCATAGCCATCCGGTTGATTAACTACCGCAAGGCCGTCGTGGGGTTCATGGCGGCTTAGGGGATAGGTTTTCCAGCCCAATGGCGATTTGCTGGTGCCAACTACGGCCACAAATATCAAAGCACCGCCAATGGCTAAGGCTTTCCAGGGCATATCCATGGTGTTAAACAACAATTTTCGGCAAGGGGCATCCATGGAGCATTTAAGGTGGGCCCCATGGCAATTCCTCCCTTTGATCTGAGTGTTCAGCTGGCCGAGCTGGGGGAGGAGCTCGATCAGGCGGTGCTCCAGGTGCTCCGCAGTGGTCAATACATAGGCGGGCCAGTTATTGCCAGCTTTGAAGAAGCATTTGCGGCTGCTTGTGATGTGCCCTATGCGATTGGCTGCAACAGCGGCACCGATGCCCTAGTGCTTGCTTTGCGGGCCCTTGATGTGGGGGTTGGCGATGAGGTGATCACCAGTTCATTCAGCTTTTTTGCTACGGCAGAAGCGATCAGCGCCGTGGGAGCCACGCCGGTTTTTGTAGATGTAAACCCCAGCACCTATTTGATCGATTTGGATCAGGTGGAAGCTGCCATTACCCCCGCCACCAAAGCGCTGTTGCCCGTCCATTTATTTGGCCGACCAGTGGATATGGAGCGGTTGATGCAATTGGCTAATCGCCACAACCTATTGGTGGTGGAGGATTGCGCCCAAGCCACCGGTGCTAGCTGGGCTGGTAGAGCGGTTGGTAGTTGGGGGGATGCCGGTTGCTTTAGTTTTTTCCCCACCAAAAACCTTGGTGCAGCGGGAGATGGCGGAGCTGTTACCTGCCGTGATGGGGCCCTGGCCCAAAGGGTGAGGGAATTGGCAGTGCACGGTATGCCGAAGCGCTATTTACACACGAATCTTGGCTACAACAGCCGCCTTGATGCCCTGCAGGCGGCGGTGCTGCTTGTGAAATTACCCAAATTGCAGGAGTGGATCCAGCGCCGCCGGGCCATAGCCAGCGCCTACCTTGCTTCCCTTAGCGATTTAGCCAATCTGCAAGTGCCAGATCCTGGCCCTGAAGGCCATAGTTGGAATCAATTTGTATTGCGTATTCCGGCCTGCCCGAATGGCGCTAATGCTTGTGACAATGCACATTCAGCAACTTGTATTGCTTGCCCCACCAGTGAGATGCATGGCCTACCTGAAGGCCGTTGCCGCAATTGGTTGCAGAGTCAATTGCAACAGCGTGGTGTAAACACAATTATTTATTATCCAATTCCAATTCATCGCCAACCCGCCTATGTTGATCTTGGCTATGGCCCCGGCAGCCTGCCAGTTACTGAGCGCTTGGCTTCTGAAGTGCTCAGTTTGCCGATTTTTCCAGAATTGAATAATGCGCAATTTCAGCAGATATTAGAGGCGCTAGGTGTTGAATTTAATTAGTTTTAAGTTCTATGGCCCCAGGGATTTAAAGCTAGCGCAGCATTGCTTAAATCACCCCTATCGCTGATTTCTTCGCCGCACCAATCTGGAATATTAATGTTGCTATCTGCTGTAGTTAATTCCACTTCTGCAATAATCAGGGGTGCATTTTCCTCCTCAAATACATCTACCACCCAATCACCACCAGCCAGGTGAAGGTGATGGCGAATTTTTTGTAATTTGCATGGGGCTAATGATAATAATTGCTTTGCTTCCCCATGGGGCATGGCCAGTTCAAATTCATGGCGCACCACCACATCAGCGGTGGGTGCCTTCAATGTGAGCCAGGCTTCCTCTGCGCTGCAGCGCACCCTTACGGTGAAACCACTGCTGCCTTGGCTGAGGTAGCCCTGCTGCAAGGGTTCTGACCGTTGCACCAATGGTTGCCAGCCATCATTAATAACAAAAAATCGCCGTTCAATTTCTAAGCCCATGGTTGGATTAGTTGCTTAGTTTTGAGATGGCATCGCATCACTGAGGCTGCCGGCCCAATGCAGCTTGTGGCTGAGATTACTGAAATAGGAGGGTTGTTGATCCAACGACACCAAGAGCGCGTGGTGATCAGCCTGACGAATCACACAGCGATCACCGGGTTCCAATACGGAAGCAAGGGCACCATCTTTCCAAAGCTTCACCCGCCGATTGCTTTCCCCTAGGGGCCAAATCGCCAACACCGAGCGGGGGGGCACCACCACCGGCCTGCTGGAGAGGCTCATCGGACAAATTGGGTTAACAACGATCGCATCAATTGAAGGATGCAGGATCGGCCCACCCGCTGCCATGGCATAGCCGGTGGAACCCGTGGGTGTGGCAATGATCAAGCCATCACCTTGGTATTGACCAACCACTTCCGCATCAATTTCTAGTTCCAACCTGCAGGTGGGCGACGACTCCTCCTGGGCCGGACGCATATAGAAATCATTCAAAGCCAGATGACAGGGTTGGCCTTGGCTGTCTTGATGGTCGCCACTATCAGGTATGCCATCGCCACGATCGATACTGGCCTGCAACATCAAACGGCGTTCGAGGGCGTAATGACAATCGAGCAGCCGTTGGCAAAGGCCATTGCCATCTTCCGCCAGCAGGTTGCTGAGCAAACTGCTTTCGTGGGTGAGAAAACCAAGGTGCCCGCCAACGTTGAAGCTGAGTAGTGGCACCCCCAAGGGCCCCATGTAGCGGGCGGCCCCCAGCACCGTGCCATCGCCCCCCAAAACAAGCACCAAATTTGGTAATTCCCCTTCGGCCAGTAGGCCTGGAAAGGGATTGGCATTTAAGCCACTCATGGCAATGGTTACTTGGGAACCGCGCAGCCGCAGCAGTTCAGCGCAACGGCGGGCCATGCGTTCAGCGCTTTGGCTACCGCTGCGAAACACCACCCAAACGTGGTTTAGTTCCATGCGGAATTACCAGCGCAGCAGGTTGAATTGCTCCATATCCACCGTGTCGCGGTTGCGATATAGGGAAAGCAAAATCGCCAAGCCCACCGCCGCCTCTGCTGCCGCCACTGTGATTACGAAAATTGCATAAACTTGGCCGCGAATTTCATTGCCATCTAGGTAGCTGGAGAAAGCCATTAAATTAATATTTACTCCGTTCAACATCAGTTCAATACTCATCAATACCCGCACCGCATTGCGGCTATTGATTAAGCCCCATACCCCTATGCAAAACAACAGTGCTGCCACCGTTAGATAGGCCTCTAGTGGCACTGAGAGGTTTGTCATCGTGTTGATTGCTCCATGGTTGTTTTTTCTACTAATAGGGGGCTGCGGGCTTTTTCAATTAGGGCTTGATCAACCGCTTCTCCAGTGCCCACATCGGTGGCAAACACATCCCTGCGGGCCAACACAATCGCGCCAATCATCGCCATCAGCAGCAGCACTGATGCAAGTTCAAATGGCAGTAGGTAGTCGCTAAAGAAATGCTCACCTAAGCGAATAACCGCATCTTCACCGATGGATTGGGGTCCGGGTGTTGCCCAAGGGGTGGTGAATGCCACCCGCAGCAGCAGAGTTAGTAAGCCAAGGCAAACACCACTTGAAAGCAAGCGCCTTAAGCCCATGCCAGGGGATGCAGCCATGGCTTCTTTTTTGTTAACGAGCATGATCGCAAACAGGATCAACACATTAACGGCGCCCACATAAATGAGCACCTGAGCTGCTGCAATAAAGCTGGCATTAAGCATTAAATAGAGCCCGGCCACCGCCAGGAACACACCACCCAGTAAAAAGGCGGCATACACAATATTGGGTAGCAGCACCACCCCTAAAGCACCAATAACAACGGCGCCAGCGAGCAGAACAAAAACAATTAGTTCTGTGATTTCAGCAATGGGTGGCATCAGCTTTGATCCTCAGATTTAGCCATGCCGGCTAGCAATTCAGCCGGTAGTTTGCCTGCCCTGGGGCGGCTTGGATCCACTCCATGGGGATCCATTTCACCTTTGGGCAGGTAGGCCAGTTCCCTAAGGGCTTGCACTGCCGGGTCGCTGGTAACGCTGGTGGGCAGCCTGCCAAGGGCCACGTTGTCGTAATTGAGGCTATGGCGATCAAAGGCGGCCATTTCGTATTCCTCAGTCATCGATAAACAATTAGTGGGGCAATATTCCACGCAATTTCCACAAAAAATACACACACCAAAATCAATTGAATAATTGCGCAGTTCTTTTTTCTTAGTGGCCTTATTCATCACCCAATCCACCACGGGCAGGTTGATTGGGCACACCCTTACACAAACCTCACAGGCAATGCACTTATCAAATTCAAAGTGAATCCTGCCCCGATAGCGCTCAGAGGGAATCAGTTTTTCGTAGGGGTATTGCACAGTTATCGGCCTGCGGCGCAGGTGATCGAAGGTTACCGATAACCCCTGGGCGATGTTTTTGCTAGCGCTCACCGCATCACGGGTGTAGTCGCCCACCTGTTTAAGAAAGCCGAACATGGAGTGGCAGCAAAGGGAAGGGGCTTAAAAGGAAGTGTGGTGAGGCCTTAGGAACTAATTCCACCCATGATGCCTGGAAAGGCTAATTTCAGGGCAGCTGTTAGCAGCAGATTCACAAGTGAAATTGGTAGCAGGAATTTCCAGCCAAAATTAAGCAGTTGGTCGATCCTCACCCTGGGCACTGTCCAGCGCAGCAGGATTGCTATAAACACCAGCAGATAGGCCTTTAATACTGTCATCACGATGCCAAGGGCTCCCGTGAATACCTGCAGCACGGGGTTATCAACCGATTGGCCAAGCCAATCAGCCAGGGTTTCAACCGGAATCGGGAAGCCCCAGCCGCCCAGGTAAAGCACCACCACCAGTAGGGCGGAAAGTACCAAGTTGATGTAGCTACCCAGGTAAAAAAGGGCGAATTTCATGCCGGCATATTCGGTTTGGTAACCAGCCACCAATTCCTCTTCCGCCTCTGGTAAATCGAAGGGCAAGCGTTCACATTCCGCTAGGGCGCAGATCCAAAACACCAGGAAACCCACCGGTTGGCGCCAGATATTCCAGCTCAAAATTCCAGCGGTGTTTTGTTGATCAACGATTGCAACGGTGCTGAGCGAATTGCTCATCATCACCACCGCAAGCACTGCAAGAGCAAGCGGAATTTCATAGCTGATCGATTGGGCTGCAGCCCTTAGGCCACCGAGTAAGGAATATTTGTTGTTGCTGGCATAGCCGCTCATCAACAGCCCAATCGGTTGGATGCTGCTGAGGGAGATCCAAAGAAATATGCCAACGCCCACATTGCTGATCAACAGGTGTTGGCCAAAGGGCACCACCAACCAGGAAAGGATCACAGGAACTACCACCAGCACAGGCCCGAGGCTGAAAAGCAGCCCGTCGGCCCTAGCGGGGATCACATCTTCTTTAAACAGCAACTTGAGGCCATCGGCCATCGGTTGCAGGATGCCTAGGGCGCCTGCGTATTCAGGGCCAATGCGTTGCTGGGCAGCGGCGGAAATTTTGCGTTCCAACCAAACGGTTACAAGCACCCCCACCACCGCTGAAATAAGCACCAGCAGCATCGGTAGGGGCAGCCAGAGCAAACGGCTGGCAGCAGGGCTCAGGCCCGCAGTTTCCAGCAGGCTGCGGAAGCCAGATTCCAGATCAAGTGTGAGGGCAGGGGCCATAGCGCCGATCCGATGGGGGCAACCTACCCAGGAGTAGGCCCAAGTGCTTCACCATTGTTGCTGCTCCGCTGCTCTAAAGGCAGCCAAGCGCGGTTGGCAACACCTGTATAAATCTGGGTTGGTCGATAGATACGGTTGGCCCCCAGCTGTTCTCGCCAGTGGGCTAGCCAGCCGGCAGCTCGGGCGATGGCAAAAACAGGGGTGAATAAATCGGTTGGGATGCCGAGCTTGCGATAAACCAAACCGGAATAGAAATCCACATTTGGAAAAATTCCTTTGGGGCCGAGGCGCTCGGTGGCCAAGTTTTCAAAGCGGCGTGCCACGTCATACATCCTGTCGTGGCCAAAGCGATCAAACAGCTGTTCCGCCAGTTTTTGCAGAATCGTGGCGCGGGGATCCTTCACCCGATATTCGCGGTGGCCAAAACCCATCACTTTGCGTTTTTCAGCAATCGCTTTGTTGAGATAGGCCTCAACGCGATCCTCAGTGCCAATCTCCTCAAGCATTAACAGCACATCCTCGTTTGCCCCGCCGTGCAGGGGCCCCGCCAAGGTGCCAACGGCGGATGCCACCACCGCATAGGGATCGGTAAGGGTGCTGGCTGTTACCCGGGCGCTAAAGGTGCTGGCATTAAGGGTGTGTTCGGCATGCAACACGAGGCAGGCATCAAAGATGCGGGCGGCAAGGGGATCCGGCTCCTGTTCCGTGAGCATGTATAGAAAATTTGAGGCATAGGGCAGATCTTCCCTGGGCTGGATTGGATCTTGGCCGCGGCGAATCAGTTGAAAGGCAGCCAGCATTGTGGGGATTTTGGCCAGCAGCCGCACCACTGCTTCGCTGATGTAATCGGGATCATCTAAGGCGCGATTTGAATAAAACAACCCCAAGGATGCTGCGCTTGCCTGCAGGGCATCCATGGGATGGCCGCTGGCGGGAAAGCACTTCATCATGTCGCGGATGCGAAAGCTCACCCGCCGGTGCATTTGCACGTTGTGTTGAAAGCTCCGCAAGCTTTCTGGATCGGGCAGGGTGCCCCAAATCAAGAGGTATGCGGTTTCTAAAAAACTGCTATTTGCAGCCAGATCGGCGATGTTGTAGCCGCGATAGCTAAGTATTCCCAACGTGCCATCGATGTTGCTGATGGCCGATTGGGTTGCGGGGATACCCTCTAGGCCTGGGCGGAAGCCAATGCTTTCCAAAGTCATTGCCAAAGGCTAGGCCGAACTTGGAAAAATAATTTGTGTTAGCCCTTACCGTCTAGCAGCACCTTGGGACTTAGCAGCAGCCGCAATTGGCCTGAGCCGGGTTCAAGCAGTGGTTCATCAAGGGCAAGAAGGGCAACACCCGCTTTTTTAAGTTGGAGGCCAAGGGTTTGGCAGCCCAGCAGGTGGCTGGCTAACTGACCCATGTCGGGTTCATGGCCAATCAGGCCCACACGCTCCCATGGCTCCTCCCACAGTTCCCGCAAAAGGGGCATCGGGTTTTGGCCAGGCGCAAGCGCTTCACTAAAAGAGAGGCTTTTGCCCAGTTTGCGCTCGAGGGCAAGTTCGGCCGTTTGACGGGCCCTCACCAAGGGGCTACTAACCAGTGGACCGCAGGCCAGCCCCAAGCGTTCAAGCCGCTCCAGCACCCGGCGGGTGCGGGCCCTGCCCTCTGAGGTGAGGGCACGCTCCTCATCGGTGGCGGTGCTGCCCCTTTCCACCGCGATGCCGTGGCGGATCAGTAGTAATTCACGGGCCATGGGTTTAGCTAAAGCGCAAGGTGGCCTTGAGGCCAAGGTTGGTTTGGTCCTCTTCCAAGGAATACTCCAATGCCCCTAGGGCTGGGCTAAGGGGACGGGCGGCCACCAATTGCAAGCCTTGCCAAAACGACCAGCTACCCAGCAGCTTTCTGGTTGGTTTTACACCCAGTTGAACTACAGCAACTGTGTTGCCAGCAAGTTGACCATTGTTTTTATTGCCGGCATTGGCTTCCAGCTGGTTTTGCAGCGCATCAAGATTGTTGCTCCACCAGCGCAGATCCGCTTTGCTGCCGCTGGCCCCAGCCAAAATTGCCTTCAGTTTGCCGTCGCGGTCGCTTTGGCCTGATAGGCGGCTCCAAACCTGGAGCTTATCGATGCTGGTGGGATCAAAGCCGGCTCGATGCAGCGGTTCATCAAGGGCAGCTGGGCTGGGCTGGGCTTCTGGTGTGGCCGCAAGCCATTGATCTTGGTTATCAAGCAATGCAAGTAACAGAGGTGTTTGGCCTTGGTTTTGCAGTTCAGTGAGCAGGGGGCCTGGTTGTTCAACCACCACAGGTAGGAAAGATTTCAGGCTGTTGTTGCTGATGCTGAGTTTGTTGAAGCTGGGTTTGAGCTGTTGCAGTAAATGGGTTGCTTGATTGCCTAAGGGCAGATCAGCGCGTTCTAGGCCTGTGCTGATTTCGGCTGTTAGCTGTAAACCCCTGCCCTTAAGGGCAATTGAGCCCACCAATTCCTCTAACTGTTCTGCCGCCACCAGCTGGGCTGGCAGGCCAAGCAATTCGCTGATGCCGGTGGCATCACTGCGCAGTAGGGCTACGCCTTTGCGTTGCTGTTGCAACCAACCTTGAAGTTTGGGGTCGCTGGCTTGATTTAGGGCATCAACCTGGGAGCTATCGAGGGCATCCTCAAGGGCTTCCCGCTGGGAGGCCAGCAACACCAGTTGATCGTTGATTAAGGCGGTTGCCAGCGGCGCCTTTGGATCGCTGCTGCTGATTAGGCCGAGTCCCCTGTAGCTGCTGATTTCAAGATCACCGCCAGCAAGGCTGCGGTTTTGCCAGAACCGCTGCAGAAATTCCCTTGCACCCATGGGGGTGCGGCTGGAGAGGGCAAGTATCCAATTCGGTTGCTCCTGGGGGTTGCTGTTAGCAAGCAGGGCTAATGCCGTTTCAGAACCGAGCCAATCGCTTAGTTCGCTGTTGTAGTTGAGCCCCGTAATGGCAAAAAGGTTGTTGCGTAATTCAGCCAAAGCCAGCGCGGCGTTTTTACGTTGCTTTGCAGTGGCAATGGCCCGGCCATAGGCAGGCAGTTGGTTGGGATCTAATTGCAGATAGATGCTGAGATTTGCTTTGCGGGGCAGAAACTTTGCTGCCGCTGGTGTGTGCAGTAGTTCAGCTTGAATATTTAGGGGGCTATTGCGCTGCAACCACCACCAACCCCCCAGGCCAATGGCGGCAAGGGCAATGGTGATGGCCAAAAGGATGGCCCCAAATTTGCTGCTGAAGTTTGGTAGCTGCAAGCGGAAATTATTCATAACCCGTTGTTGCCGTGATCATCCTGGAAGATCACTTACAACGATGCTATGGCCCAGCCCGAAACGATTTCAGCCAAGCAGCTGGCGCAGCGCTTAGCAACGGGAGAAGAATTTGTGTTGCTGGATGTGCGCGAGGCAGAGGAGTTGGCCTTGGCAGCCCTACCGGGGGTTATTCATCTGCCGCTCAGCCGTTCCCAAGAATGGTTGGAAACCTTGCCAGAACTCCTAAGCCAAGAAAAAAACCTAGTGGTGATCTGCCATGGCGGCATTCGCAGCTGGCATTTTGGCTGCTGGTTAATCGACACCCACGGCTACACAAAAGTGTGGAATCTGGAAGGCGGGATTGATGCTTGGAGTGTGCAGGTGGATCCAAGCCTGCCGCGCTATTGATGGCGCGGCGTAGCATCAATGGCGGTTGAATATCCCCTTGTGAAACCACTGCCTCGCCGCCAGCAGCAGGTGTTGCAGGCCACGGTGAGGCACTACGTAGACACGGTTGAACCGGTTGGCAGTCAAACCCTGGTGCGACGGTTTGGCTTGGATGCCAGCCCCGCCACGGTGCGTTCCGCCATGGGTGCCCTAGAGCAACAGGGTTTGTTAACCCAGCCCCACACCTCAGCAGGCCGGGTGCCAAGCCCAAAGGGTTATCGCCACTACGTTGATTGCCTATTACCTGCCCCGGGGCCAGCGGCGCAACAGTTGGATCGGGAATTGGCGGAACTCAGCCTGCAGTGGGCTGCCTTTGAGGATTTATTGCAACACCTGGCCCGCCGGCTGGCTGATTTCACCGGTTTGATGAGCCTGATCACCCGTCCGCAAAGGATTGAACCAAGGCTCAAGGCGATGCGTTTGGTTTCTAGTGGCGATCGCTTGCTGGTGTTTTTGGTGGAGAGTGCAGCTGTTACCAGCAGCCTCAACCTGCGCTTACCAGAGGTGGGAGCGGGCCAATTGGAAGCATTAGAGCGCTGGCTTGCCGAGCAGCTTGAACATCCAGCTGGTTTGCCGGGCAGTTCAATTCCTTGGAAAGCTCTGCCACCTCAATTGCAACCGAGTGGGGCACCGCTGCGGCGCGCTTTAGATGGTCATAACCGCAGCCGCAATCGCTCTGCGGAGGGTGCCCTAACCATGGGTTTAGCCGGGCTGCTGGGCCAACCTGAATTCAGCCAAACCGCCAGCTTGCGGCCCCTGTTGCAACTGGTGGAACAACGGCCTCATGAATTACTCAACCCCCCGGATTTGATGGCACCTGGGGGTGTGTGGATCGGCGCCGAACATCCAGATCCCGCCCTAGGTAGTTGCGCGGTGGTGCAGGCCCCCTATCGCGCTAAGGGCGGCGCTGAGGGCAGGGTTGCCTTGATTGGCCCGATGCGAATGGCCTATGCCACGGCCCAGGCGGCGGTGCGCAGCGTGGCGGCCCGTCTAGAGCGCTTGCTTTCCTAAGGCATCAGCAACGGTGTTTACGTCTTTATCGCCACGGCCGGAGCAGTTGATCACCACTTCACTGCCTGGGGCCAGCGTTGGGCAGAGCTGTTCAAGCCAAGCAAAGGCATGGGCTGTTTCAAGGGCGGGGATGATCCCCTCTAATTGGCTCACAAGTTGCAGGGCCGTTAGTGCCTCGCTGTCCGTTACGGCGGCATATTCGGCCCGGCCGATCTCATTGAAATAGCTGTGTTCGGGGCCCACGCCGGGGTAATCAAGGCCAGCGCTGATCGAATGGGCTTCGATTACTTGGCCTTCGCTGTTTTGTAGCAGCAAGCTCATGGCACCGTGCAGTACCCCCACCCGCCCTTCAGTGATGGTGGCGGCATGGCGACCGCTGGCAACGCCATCACCGGCGGCTTCCACGCCGATCATTCGCACGCTGGTGTTGCCCACGAAGGGATGAAATAGGCCCATGGCATTGGAGCCACCGCCCACACAGGCCAAAAGCACATCGGGCAGGCGGCCAAAGGCTTCAGCGCATTGACGTTTGGTTTCTTCACCGATTACGGCATGGAAATCCCTCACCAACATCGGATAGGGGTGGGGGCCAGCTACGGAACCAAGGATGTAGTGGGTGGTTTCCACATTGGTTACCCAATCGCGGATCGCTTCACTGGTGGCGTCTTTGAGGGTGGCGCTGCCGGCGGTAACAGCTTCTACCTTGGCGCCTAACAGGCGCATGCGAAATACGTTTAATGATTGGCGCCGCATGTCTTCAGCGCCCATATAGATCACGCATTCGAGGCCAAAGCGCGCGCATACGGTTGCTGTGGCAACGCCGTGTTGACCAGCCCCGGTTTCAGCGATTATTCGCTTCTTGCCCATGCGCAGGGCGAGCAACGCCTGGCCAAGGGCATTGTTGATCTTGTGGGCACCGGTGTGATTTAGGTCTTCCCGTTTCAACCAAATGCGTGGTCCCCCTTCGGGCCTGCGGTAGTGGGCGCTGAGGCGCTCTGCCTCGTATAGGGGGGTTGCCCTACCCACATAGGTTTTAAGAAGGTGATTTAAACGGTTTGTAAAAGCCGGATCAGCCCAGGCTTCAGCAGCTGCCTGTTCCAGTTCGGCCAGGGCTGGCATCAAAGTTTCTGGCACATATTGGCCGCCAAACCTGCCGAAACGACCCAGGGCATCTGGCCGCACCGAACGATCTAATTGGGCCGCAGATAACAATTCGGTAGGGGTCATTTTTATAAAAGCTCTTAGCGCAGCCTAAGGAGCGGGTGGGGTTAGGGGTGGCCAGCCATAGGGTTCAACGATGCGAATGCCGCCTTTACCTTGGCGGCAAGTGCTCGTGGCCTTTGGGCCGATGGGGGCATTATTTAGTTTCAGGCCCACTTCAGCGCAACTCTCAGGGCCATGGGGATCTGCAAAACGCAGATTCACCACATTTAGGTTCATCGGGGGCATGTCCATAGCCAATATTAGCTGGGGTTTGCAATAGGGAGAAGCGGATGGAACCCAAATCCCGCAAAGGGCCATGGCAGGAATTCAGCAGCGATATGGGCGCCCTGCAGCGGCCTGATATCGAACCTTTGCCAAAGGCCCAACAGGTAGTTCGGGTGCAGCGCACAAAAGCGGGTAAAGGCGGCAAGCTTGTAACGCTGATCAAGGGTTTGGCAGCTCCTGAAGCAGAGCTAAAACAGCTGTTAAAGCAGCTCAAGGCAGTTGCTGGCACTGGCGGCACCCTGAAAGAGGGAGTAATTGAGCTGCAGGGCGATCAAATAGCAGTGGCGCTAGCAGCACTGGAAAAAGCCGGCTACCGGCCAAAACAAGCTGGCGGCTAGGTTTTACAGCGTTGCCGCAATAGTTTCACAAGAATTGAAGGGGCAGTGGTTTGGCCTTGCAAGCTGAAGGCTTCCTGTTCCAAAACCCGATCTTTTACGTGGTAGTTACTAAAAAGAATTGAGATGATTTCCTGGGCGATTAAGGGGCTAACAGGCGCAGCAATGCCAAGCCTGGTGAGGTTGCCTTGGGGGCAACTTTGGGCTGCATGCACCGCCTCGTGCAGGAGCGTTTGACGGCTAATGCCAAGCTCAAAAGTGATTGGATGCACCCAAAGTGTGCGGCTGCGCGCCTCGAATAAGCCATAAACCCCAATTTTTGGAGGTTGCTCAAAGCGAACCTTGAAACCATGGGCTTTAAGTTCCCGCAATAGGGGCTGCAGATTTGCTGCGATTGGTTGGGGTGGTGCTGGTTGATCCACAATGGCGTTCCGTTTTCGCAGAGAGCTATGGGTGCCGCCACCAATATTGTTTGGCATGAGGCCTCCGTTGATCGGGGTGCCCGGGCCCAGCAGCGGGGCCACCGCAGCGCGATTTTGTGGTTCACGGGGCTTTCCGGCTCCGGTAAAAGCAGCCTTGCAAATGCCGTGAATGCGGTGCTGTTTGAGCGGGGCTTAGCCACCTATGTGCTCGATGGCGACAACGTGCGCCATGGCCTCTGCAAAGACCTTGGTTTTAGTGATGCTGATCGAGAAGAAAACATTCGCCGCATCGGCGAGGTGGCAAAGCTGTTTTTAGATGCCGGCGTAATCACCCTCACCGCATTTGTGTCGCCATTTCAAGCCGATCGAGCCCAGGCCAGAGCCCTGGTGGCAGAGGGTGATTTTATTGAGATCTACTGCGCTGCTGATCTTGCTGTGTGCGAGGGCCGAGATCCAAAGGGTCTCTATGCCAAGGCGCGGGCTGGGGTAATTAAAGACTTCACCGGAATTTCAAGCCCCTATGAGCAGCCGGAAGCGCCTGAGCTGCGTGTTGATACCGGCAGCCAAACCCTGCAGGAAAGTGTTGCCGAGGTGGTTGATTATTTGGTAAGACATGGTTACATAACCAATGCTTCTTAAAAATTGCTGGAATGATGGCTTCCGATATTATTTTTCCGACGCTCTTATGGTCATTTAAATACCCTGATACAGGCCAGCTGGCGGGGTATGGCTCCCGGGTGATTGAGCTGAGAAAAGGTGACCCCCAAGGCATTTCAATTACCAATTTGGGGGGTTGGCATAGTAAGACTAATTTGCTTGATGACCAGGCTTTTTCACCGTTATTTCAGTGGATTGCAGCTTGTTGCCAGCAAGCATTTACGGAAATCGGTTGGGATTTTAGCGTGGCTGCGCCCACATTTAATAATGCTTGGGCAATGGTGAATGAGCCGGGCAATAGCACCCGCGCCCACATTCACCCTAATTCGCTTTTTAGTGGGGTATTGTATCTCCAAGCTAATTCTCAATCGGGGGCAATCGCTTTTCTTGATCCTCGGGCTGGGGCCCAGATGTTGACCCCGCCACTGGGGGATGGGGCTTCAGAAGCCTTGGGGGGGCGAGTGCTAAGGCAGCCTTCTCCAGGGTTGCTATTGATATTTCCATCCTGGCTTTGGCATGAGGTGGAGCCAGGACCTGCAGGCTCGGAGCCAAGAATTTGCATTTCCTTTAATGTGGGTTTAAGGAAAATTGTTGGCACCGGAGATGCTTAAATTAAAAATATTAACTGATTGATTCTAAGGAGGCTTGATTGTCATGCTACTGAGGTTTTGATTACTTAATAATTGAATAGGCTATTCCAAGTTTTTGGTCTACTTGTCGACTGGTTCTGTGGAGATCTGTGTATACAACTCATCAAAAAAGGTTTTAAGCACGCTGGCAACCGGCACCGCTAGTAATAAGCCCAACAGTTCTCCAAGCCCCAATAAGTTGCCAGCGCGGGCGCCTAGCGGTAAGCAAAATAACAACCAGGCTGGTTGCAAACCCACAATGCTACCCATCAAACGGGGGCTGATTAGTTGATCCACTACTTGGCCCACACTTATGGCTGCGGCGAGCACTTCAAGGCCCGTGCGGGGATCCTCCACTGCCAACACAGCGCTCACCAGGATGATCGTGAGTGCACTGGCATAGGGCACCAGGGTGGTGAAACCAATAAGTAGTGCAAACACCACCCCGTAGGGAATTTGCAGCAGGGTAAAAACCACCAACTGCAAGCCGCTAAGGATTAAGGCAATCAAAACTTGGCCGGCAAAGTAACCACGAAAGGTGCGATTAATAGTGCTTGTTACCAATTCACGCCAATCGCTCGGCAGCCAACGGGCAAGGCCAGCGGCAATACTTTCGCCACCTAATAATAAAAATACCGCTAAAACCAACACGATCACTGTATTCACGGTGAGGCCAAGGGTGGCGCTAAGCAAGCTAAGTAGTTGTTGGCTCACACTCCGTGCTACGCGGCTACTGCGGGCTAATAAATCATCGCTAAGGGGGCTGAAATCCGTGGGCCAGCCCCTAGCTTCTGCCAAGGATTGCAGTTGGTTTAATAGCTCTTGGGCCTGCACTAACCAGCTGGGTATTGCATTTACTAGTTCTGCTAATTGTTCGATTAAACGGGGCACTAACCATGTGGCGGCCAGGCTTACGCCCCCCAGGGTTATGCCTAATACCAAGCTGAAACTTAGCGGACGCGCTAAGCCCCGTTGCTGCAGCCAGCGGCTTGGCAGATCTAGTAGAAATGCAATTAAAGCTGCAGTAACAAATAGGGCTGGAAATGGTGCTAAAGGCAACAATAATTGCCGCAAAACAAATAAATTAAGCACCACCAGAGGTAGGGCAAGGCTTAGGCGCAACCAACGGGGAGGCCACATTTTAATTGCGCTCAGCTAAGTAGCTGCTACTGCCCAATTGCTGCAGCCTTAGATCTTTTGCTTCCACATTGGTTTGTAATTCCCGCCTATGGGTTTGCAGGGCTTCAGCTAGGGCCTGATCTTGCAAAGCAAGGATTTGCAAGGCCAAGAGGCCCGCATTGCAGGCATTGCCGATTGCAACTGTGGCAACGGGTATGCCGGCTGGCATTTGCACAATTGAATAGAGGGAATCGAGGCCGTTTAGGGCTTTGCTCGCCACGGGTACACCGATTACCGGCAGGGTGGTGAGGCTCGCCACCATCCCAGGCAGGTGGGCAGCACCGCCGGCCCCGGCGATCAACACCTGCAGGCCCCGCCCTCGGGCGGATTCGGCATAGCTAACCATTGCCTTTGGGGTGCGATGGGCAGAGAGCACCCTCACCTCATGGGTAACGCCAAATTCCTCTAAAACATCAACCGCTGCCTGCATACAGGGCAGATCTGAATCACTGCCCATCAACACCCCTACCCGCGGATCCCTAGCCATCGGCAGACTGCCACTGTGTGCATTTTCACCTTGATTCCATGCAGACGCCCACAAACAGCAATTGGCACACGAATCTGCGCCTGCCAAGCGCTTGCAGTGGGCAGGATCAACGTTGGCGTTTGTTGATTGATCAAAGCGGCAGGATTAGTTGCCTAGAGCCTTTGGCAAGCCAGGCCGCTGGTGCTGGTTTGAATTGGCATGGGGCCTGGTTAAGCCCGCCAGGGGTGGATTTACAAATCAATGGCGGCCTTGGCTTGGCTTTCCCTGAATTGAAAACAGAGCATCTGCCCAAGCTGCTGGAGCTGTTGGATTTGCTCTGGCGTGATGGCGTAGAAGCGATCTGTCCAACTTTTGTTACCTGCGCTGTGGCGCCCCTACGCGAGGCCCTTGCCGTATTGAGGCAAGCCAGGGAAATGCATCAACCTGGGCGCTGTGCCCTGCTGGGGGCCCACCTGGAAGGCCCATTTTTGGCTCCAGAACGGCGCGGTGCCCATCCCCTGGAGCATTTATGTGCCCCATCGATTGCCGCCCTCCATGAACGCATAGGCGGTTTTGAGCGGGAAATTGCCCTAGTAACCCTGGCACCGGAGCTGGAGGGTGCCCCAGAGGTAATAGGAGCCCTAAGGCAATTGGGCATTCTTGTGAGCCTTGGCCACAGCCGTGCCGATGAAGATCAGGCCGCAAAGGCCTATGGCGATGGGGTGGGGATGCTCACCCATGCTTTTAATGCCATGGCTGGTTTGCACCACCGCGCCCCGGGGCCGATTGGAGCGGTGTTGGCCGCGCCCCATGTGGGCTTGGGTTTAATTGCAGATGGCATCCATGTGGCACCCACCATGGCGGTGTTGCTACAGCGGCTTTTGCCGGAGCAGGTGTTGCTTGTGAGTGATGCCTTAGCTCCCTATGGCCTAAGGGATGGCAACTACCCCTGGGATGAACGGCTTATCAATGTGGAGGCAGGCACCTGCCGCCTAAGTGATGGCACCTTGGCGGGCACCAGTTTGCCCCTATTGGAGGGCGTTAAGCGCCTAGCGGCTTGGGGTGCCATGCCGGCCGCGGCAATTCGGTCGGCCACGGTGTTACCCAGGCGTCAGCTTGGTGATTTGCGCCCTGTGGAGCAACAGCTATTGGGAATGGCCTGGGTTGACACGTTGAAATGGCAATTAGATGCTGATAACAAGCTCAGTTGGCAGCGAAACGGGTAGGGTCCCCGGCAATGAGATCCAAACCGATGGGAAATCAAGAAAAAGCTGAAGTGAAGGGTTACTTCGAAACCACTGGCTTTGAACGTTGGAATCGCATCTACAGCACCAGTGATGATGTGAATCGGGTGCAGCGCAATATCCGCATTGGCCATCAAAAAACCGTAGATAACGTGTTGGCTTGGTTGCAAGAAGATGGCGATCTGGCTAGCCGCAGCTTCTGTGATGCCGGTTGCGGCGTGGGCAGCCTCAGCCTTCCCTTAGCCCAATTGGGTGCGGCGAGCATTGCCGCCAGCGATATTTCTGAGGCAATGGTGAAGGAAGCCACCAGGCGGGCAACCGAGGCAGGCCTCGAGGTTGCCCGTGTGCAATTCAGCGCCTCCGATTTGGAAAGCCTTGGCGGCACCTTCAACACAGTTATCTGCCTTGATGTGTTTATTCACTATCCCCAGCCCCAGGCGGAGGCGATGGTTAAACATTTGGCAGCGTTAGCCCAGCGGCGCCTAATTGTGAGTTTTGCGCCCTACACACCATTACTGGCATTGCTTAAAAGCATTGGTTCTTTGTTCCCAGGGCCAAGCAAAGCAACCCGCGCCTACACACTTAAGGAAAGTGGCATCATTGCGGCGGCGGCTCAAGCCGGTTTTAAACCACTGCGGCGCAGCCTCAACCAAGCACCTTTTTACTTCTCTCGATTGATTGAATTTGAAAGGATTTAGCTTGTATTAGCTTGGTTTACATTGGAAGTGACTTCTACCCTATTGAGCAAACCTATGAATGAAATCTTGTTTGTTGTTGAAGAGGCCGATGATGGTACCTTTCGTGCAAGTGCTGTTGGGGAATCAATCCATACCGAGGCTGAGAATTTGGAAATTTTGCATCAAGAGATTCGTGATGCTGTGCACTGCCATTTTGAAGATGGTAGAGCCCCAGCCTTGATAAGACTTCATCACGTTTGGCAAGAATTGATAGCGCTGTGAAGATTCCAAGAAATCTGAATGGATTAGAGCTTGCTAAAAAATTGGAGTTCTTTGGGTATGCAATTACCCGTCAAAGTGGTAGTCATATGAGGCTTAGTCGAAAGGTTAATAATATTACTCAACATCTCACTATTCCTGCGCACAAGCCGTTGCGTATTGGAACTTTGCGACAAATATTAAAAGATGTATCTGGCCAAATCGGGATCGATCTGCATGAATTGATTGAAATGTTGGTTGACACTATTTAGTTTCTAAGCCTGCAATATTTTTGGTAGTGGCGCCTCCAAGTTGAGCTGTTCGCCATTTGCAAGGGGTATTTGCAGTTGGTGGGCGTGGAGCTGATAGCCGCCATCGCCTGGCAGTGCTTGATCGCAGGCTTGGCCCCCCAGTTTGTAGAGGGGGTCCCCCACTAATGGGGCGCCGGCAGCGGCGCAATGTATGCGGATTTGATGGGGGCGTCCGGTGGCAATCGTTAACTGCACCAGCCAGCCAGCAGCTTGCTTTTCTATTAATTTCAGCTGGCTGGAGGCAGGCAGCGCTCCCTGTTGCTGAGGGCTTGCGGCGGCCCAAATAGTGCCAAGGCGGCCATGGGGCCGCAGGCCGATTGGGGTGTTGAGCTGGCATTCGATCCCAGGCTTTAATTGCAGCAATGGCGAACCCTCTGCTGGCTGTTGCAGTAGCGCCCGATAGATCTTGATGCAGCCATTGGCGCTTTGGTGATTGCGCAAAAGGGCACTAAGCCAGGCGCGACTCTCACTTGAGCGGGCGCACACCAGCAGCCCTGAAGTGAAGCGTCCAAGGCGATGCACGGGTTTGGGCAGCCCATTGGGATCAGCTCGATATTGTTTTTTGAGTAATTCGAGCAGGGTGTGTTCAAGAAAGCCGCCGGCTGGTAATACGGGTAGGCCGCTGGGTTTATTAATTACTAGCAAATCATTATTATCATAAATAACATCCCATTTATCCGGCACCGCCTCCTCAAGCCACGGCGGCCGCCGCCATTCCAAATAAAAGCCATTGCATCGGATTTCACCATTGCTCAGCCGTTGTTGCCAATCCTCTATTGAGCTATGGGGCCAACGGCTTGCGTAGAAATTGCAAATTAAATCTGCATAAGCACCAAGGTTATTGTTAATATCTATGTGATGATTTATGCCACTTTTTATCCCTAGATGCGTTAGGCGATCCCTGTATGTGTGACCTTGATTGTAGGCAGCTTTCACTCCACCAAGGCATTTTCAAGGGCATAGCGAACAAGTTCAGTGCGACTCGATGTGCCAGTTTTGGCAAATAGCCTGCTCACATACTTCTCCACATTGCGGATTGATGTTTCTAGCTGCCGGGCAATTTCTTTATTCATTAATCCTTCAGCCACCAATTGCAGAACGCTCGCTTCCCTTGGGGTGAAGGAATGGTTGGCCGGTGCAATCCCTTTCTTGTTATTTCCCCCCTGGAGCATTGAACGAATTTCTGTTATTTGTTTAGCCATTTGCCCCATATCTGTGTCGGCATATCGGGCGGCTTCCCGCAATAGCCGCTCCTGCCGTTGCACCACATTGCGCACCCGTGCCACTAATTCATCGGGGTCGAACGGTTTGGGGATGTAGTCGTCTACGCCGGCTCGAAAACCAGCGATGCGATCGGAGGTCATCCCTTTGGCGGTTAGAAAAATCACCGGAGTGCCACCTAGCCGTTCATCTTCCCGCAGGCGTTTGAGCAGGCCAAAGCCATCCATGCGCGGCATCATTACGTCGCTTAACACCACATCAGGCATCTCCGCCTGGGCCTTTTGCCAACCCTCTTCCCCATCGCTTGCGGTGCTAACGGCAAAACCTTCATCTTCGAAGTAGGCCTGCACAGCTGTGCGAATGCCGGGTTCATCGTCTACCAAAAGCACCCGCGCTGGCCCTGTGATTAGGGATTCAACGGGATCAGGGCTTGGGTTTTGACTGGGGTTTGGATTTGGGGGATTTGAATTTTGCATTGGATTTAGCGGGGATTCCCCGGTAGGAGATGTTCCCGTTCGATGAGATTGCCACTAAAGCCCAATTTGCGCGCCACCGCTTGCAAACTATTGGGGTCTTTACCGGCCTGTTCCGGTACGCAGGCTGCCCACCAGATCAAATGGGATAGGCGGTTATGGCTGCCAACAAATCCGCCAGGATTTAGTTCCAGCATCATCAATTGGCTGCCATTACTGGTAACGCGGGCGGGGGCTGTGGTGTCGCAGCGCAAGGTTTCATTGCGCACTTTTACGTCGTTTACCAGTTCTTGCCACACCTTCAGGCGCTTGCCCCCTGGGATGTCGCTGGCGGGGCGGATTGCATAGATGCCGATCACCTCTTTGCCATAGGGAATCGTGCGCTCCTGCAGGATCAGCATTCCTGGAGGGCGATAGTTTTCTGGTTTTTGCAGGTCGAGGCTTTGCGCTTGGCAGGAGCCTGCCAACAGCAACGCTGCCAGCTGGGGCCGCAAGAAAGGGGCCATCAAACAAACCAGCAAGTTGTTGCCAGCATGGAGCCAACATGAACCCCTGGGTGTTGTAAGTGGCCGCTGCGCCGATCTACCTCGACCATCAGGCCAGCACCCCCTGTGATCCAGCGGTGGTGGCAGCCATGGCGCCCCTGTGGGGTGAGGATTTTGCTAACCCCTCCAGCCGCGGCCATCGGCCTGGCCTTAATGCAGCCCTGTTGGTGGATCAGGCCAGGGAAAGTTTGGCTGCTGCTTTAGCGATCCCGCCCCACACCCTGGTGTTTACCAGTGGTGCCACCGAAGCAAACAACTTGGCCATTAAGGGTTTATGTGAAGCGCGGCTGGCCAGGGGCCGTCATGTGATCACGGTGGCAACTGAACACCGGGCGGTGTTAGATCCCTGCCGCTACCTGGAGCGCCTCGGTTTCAGTCTCACGGTGCTACCGGTGGCAGCCGATGGACTTTTGGATCCTGCCCAGCTCGAGGCGGCCATGGGGCCTAGCACCGTGTTGGTGAGTGTGATGGCAGCCAACAATGAAATAGGTGTGCTTCAGCCCCTGGAGGCCATTGCTGCCATCTGCCGCCGCCATGGAGCCGCCTTCCATTGCGATGCAGCCCAATTAGTGGGCCATCAATTAATCAAACCCTTGGAATTAGGCATTGATCTATTTAGCTTTAGTGGCCACAAGTTCTATGGCCCAAAGGGCATTGGTGCCCTTGTGGTGGCAGAGGATTTGGAATTAGCAGCCCAGATCCATGGCGGCGGCCAGGAGGGGGGGCGCCGCAGCGGCAGTTTGAGCACGCCACTGATTGTGGGTTTGGCAACCGCCCTTGATTTAGCCCTTGCTGATGCCCCTGGCCGCGCCCAGCGCTTGGGGCAGCTGCGGGATCAACTTTGGAGCGGCCTCGAGCAGCTGGGGGGCATTTGCGTGAATGGTGCCCTAGAGCCTCGCCTAGCCCACAACCTCAATGTTTCTGTGGCTGGGGTAGACGGTTCCCGGCTGCACAGTGGTTTAAGGCGTGGCTTAGCCGTTAGTGGTGGTTCGGCCTGTAGCAGCGCCTCCGGGGAGCCGTCCCATGTGCTGATCGCTTTGGGCCGCAGTCGCCAGGAGGCAGCAGCTTCGGTGCGTTTTGGCTTGGGGCGCTCCACCACGGAGGAGCAGATCAAAGAAACCTTGGCTTTTATCAACCAGCTACTGGCAAAGCTGCGCTGAAAAGTGAATGCTATTCAGGGCCCAATAACTTCTCGCTAACGCGCAATTTGGCAGACCTGGAGCGGCTATTGCTGGCTTCCTCTGCCTCATCTGCCACCAGGGGTTTTCGGGTAATTACCCGCAGGGCAGGGTTGCTTTTAAAGCTGTTTTTTACCAAGCGATCCTCTAAGGAATGAAAACTGATCACAGCAAAGCGGCCGCCGGCTTGCAGCCAATGGGGCGCTTGCTTCAACAATTGCTCAAGTACCCCGAGTTCATTGTTCACAGCAATGCGCAGGGCTTGAAAACTGCGGGTGGCAGCATGGATGCGGCCATGGCGCTGTTTAGGTGGATAGCAACCGGCGATTGCATAGGCCAGGGCGGCAGTGCCCCGTTCGCCGTTATCCCACGGACCCTCCGCCACCAACTTGCGGGCAATGCGCCTGGCTAGTTTTTCTTCTCCGTAGTGAAACAGCAGATCAGCCAGTTCCGTTTCGCTGAGTCGATCGATTAAGGCCGCTGCCGTTTCCCCTAATCCCTCAGGATTCATGCGCATATCGAGGGGTCCATCGCTGCGGAAGCTGAAACCCCGCTCCGCCTGATTTAACTGGTGGCTGCTAACGCCTAAATCAGCAAGCACTGCCACCACTGGGCTGGTTGCTTGATAGCTGGCGAAATTGGTGGCAATTATTTGTACCCGTTCGCCAAAAGGGGCCAATTTTGTAGCGGCAGCCTTGCGGGCCTCTGGATCTTGATCAAGGCCGATCAGCTGCCAGCCGGGGTGGGCCTCGAGCAATAGGGAGCTGTGGCCCCCTCCCCCCAAGGTGCAATCGAGCAAAACCCCCTCCGCTGGTAAGGAGGCAAAGGCTTCAAGCACCTGGTGGGCTAGCACCGGTTCATGGTTAAAGCCAGGCTGCAACTGGGGGATCGAACTATCCAGGGATTTTGATTTTGGTTAATGCAATGAATGCTCCCACCCCTTCCTAGGATCAGCACAGCAAAGCCTTCGGCCCATGACGCAGCTGGAAACGCGCACCGAGCCGATGGTGCTCAATTTTGGGCCCCACCACCCCTCTATGCATGGGGTGTTGAGGTTGGTGGTAACCCTGGATGGGGAGGACGTGGTGGATTGCGAGCCGGTGATCGGCTACCTGCACCGCGGCATGGAAAAGATCGCTGAAAGCCGCACAAATGTGATGTTTGTGCCTTATGTGAGCCGCTGGGATTATGCGGCTGGCATGTTTAATGAGGCGATCACAGTAAATGCGCCAGAGCGTTTGGCTGATGTGAAAGTACCCCGGCGGGCCAGTTATATCCGGGTGTTGATGTTAGAGCTGAATCGTATTGCTAATCACCTGCTTTGGCTTGGACCATTTCTGGCTGATGTGGGTGCCCAAACGCCATTTTTCTACATCTTCCGCGAGCGGGAGATGATCTACGACCTCTGGGAGGCGGCCACCGGTCAGCGGATGGTAAATAATAATTATTTCCGTATCGGCGGAGTTGCTGCTGATCTTCCCTACGGATGGCTGGAAAAATGTGAGGATTTTTGTGATTGGTTTGGCCCTAAGGTTGATGAATATGAAAAATTAATTACCAATAATCCAATCTTTAAGCGCCGCATAGAAGGGCTCGGTCGCATCAGCCGTGAGCAGGCGATTAATTGGAGCCTTTCGGGGCCGATGTTGAGGGCTTCTGGGGTGGAATGGGACCTGCGCCGCGTAGACAAATATGAGTGCTATCACGAATTTGATTGGCAGGTGGTAACAGCACAGGAAGGTTGCTGCTATGCCCGTTATCGAGTGCGCATTCAGGAGATGCGTGAATCATTGAAGATTTTGCGCCAAGCCTGCCGCCAAATTCCTGGTGGGCCCACCGAAAATCTCGAAGCCCGCAGGCAGCTGGAAGGTAAAACCAGCGAGTTCTATGGATTTGATTATCAAATAGTTGCTAAAAAAGTGGCACCAACATTTAAAATTCCTGAAGGGCAGCTCTATACCAGGGTTGAATCTGGTAAAGGTGAATTGGGAGTGTTTATTATTGGTAATAACGATGTAACACCTTGGCGCTGGAAAATTAGAGCTGCAGACTTTAATAATCTACAAATTTTGCCCCATCTACTCAAGGGTGTGAAAGTCGCAGATATCATGGCAATCCTTGGCTCAATTGATGTGATTATGGGTTCCGTTGACCGTTGATTAGGGGGTTGATCTGAACCCTTTCCTAAGCCGCTTAAGGCAAGCCGGTTATTTATTACCCCTCGGCCTTAGTGGTTATTTAATCCTTAAAGGTGCCCACGGGCCATTGCTCGGTTGGCCCTGCCCCCTACGGGCCTTAACCGGTATTCCCTGCCCCACCTGTTTCCTAACCAGGGCAACGGTTGCCGCCTTACGTGGCAACCTCAGTGAATCAATCCAATTGCATGCTTTTGGACCCTTGGTGGCGGTTGCCCTGATCGCTTGGTGTTTTACGGCCATTAGCCAGCGGCGCTTAATTCCCAGGGAAATTCCCGCATGGCCATTGGCCGTGGGGGCTGTTGTTTTATTTGCCTATTGGTTAATGCGCCTAATGTTTAGTTATGGCTTAGGTTTTCGCGGTGCACCTGGCTTTCCCTAGCTGGGTTCAGCTAATTAAACCTTTGTGGTAGGCGGCATTTTGTAGATAAAAGCTGCTCACAGGCACTGCCACAAGGGCGCCAAGGCCGCAGGTGCAAATTGATACCAAAGCAACCAATAGCCACGCCAAAATTTCAATTCCAACGAAATTCATACCATTTGGTGAACGGTATACAGCTTGAAATGAACCGCTAAAGGCATCGAGGATTGGTTCATTGCCAAGGAAGATTCGGTTCACATATACGGGCATTGTAAGGGCGATAACAATGCCGGGAATAACACAAACTAGAAAACCGATAGTGGTGGCAGCAGAAAATAAAATACCCGCCAACAGATAACGCAAGGGCCTCTGTAATAATGCTGAGAAGGCAGCATTTATGGTGATCACTTCACCGCTGTTGTAGTAGAGGGCAGGCACAGCAACAAATAAAACACCAAGCAAACTTGAAATTATTAGAAACGGAAACTGCCCAGCTATTCCAAATAGGGAAGGCAATGCAGCATCGCTTGAATTTCCGCTTAGCCATGCTGTTGTAATTGTGATAGCCAGTGATGCAAGGAAGCCCAAAACCCCCACTGCAACGCTGGCGATCCAAATCAGCAGCATGGTGGGTATGTGGGCAATAAAGTCTTCCCAAGCTCTATTGATAGTGGGTTGTTCATAGGCCTGGGGCGATGCCATGGATGCTGGTTGAAATCAGTTCCATCTTGGCAACCTTTCCTTTTTTGTCTGCAGAATTAACTAGGAAATTAACTAGGATTGGCGGATGAAATCCAGTGATTTTTTACTGCTCTGCCGCAGCGTGCGTTTTGGCGACACCGATGCCGCAGGGGTTATGCATTTCCATCAGTTACTGCGCTGGTGCCATGAGGCCTATGAAGAAAGCCTCGAAAAGTTTGGCGTTAGCCCGGCTGATTTATTTCCGCGACCTGGCCTGAACCTTGAGCTGTTGCTTCCGATCGTGCATTGCAGCGCTGATTACCTTGCCCCCTTGAGTTGTGGCGACCCATTGGCGATTGCCCTGGTGCCCAAGGGGTTGAATGCCCATAGTTTTGAAGTGAGCTACAGCTTTAGCTCAAGGGGGGAAGCGGTGGCAAATGCTTGTATTCGTAGTGTGTGTATCACCGCTATTGATCGCAAGCGCGCGCCATTGCCTGCGCCGATCAGCCGATGGTTGGCAGCAGCAGCAGTTACGGATTAATTTGTTTTTATGGCAAGCCTTGCAGCTATTCGTGATCGCAGTTATCGCCTTCGATTGGCTGGCCTGCGCAGGGAGATTGCTGATTTAATGCGCCAGTTCCCGGCTGCCGAGGTGTGGTTATTTGGTTCGCTAGCCCGCGGTGACTGGGATGGATTTTCAGATGTTGATTTACTGGCAATCGCCCTCACTGCAAGCCAAGCAAATAATTTGGCTGATGCCCTTTTAGGCAATGGCATAGCCGATGATGTGATTGCACTAACTCAAGCTGATTGGCAGTGTTTTCGAAATAGTACTGATCCCTATTGGCGTTCTATTGGCAATGATGCTTTCAGATTGGATCAGCCATGACTCCGCGAGTTAAAGCTTGGATGCGTCAAGCGGAAAGTGATATGGCTGTGGCCAAGCTAAATGCAGAGCAAGGGTTTCATTCCCAGGCTTGTTATCACGCAGGCCAAGCGGCTGAAAAAGCTCTTAAAGCTTTGATTGTAGAAGCTGGCAATCCACCTCCCTATAGCCATTCACTCGATCGACTTGTTGAAACCCTTGTTGAATTGGGCTTCAATATGGAGGCGCTGCAGCAACTTCATCTCAAGGCTCTTAGCCGTATGAATACTGAAACCCGATACCCACGGGCAGACGAAGCTCCTACCGATTTATATGATGCAAGAGATAGCCAAACTTCGCTTGTAATAGCAAATAAAGTGCTTGAACATATAAAGTTGATTATTTCTGCAAATTAATTCTTATTTCATTAAGTATTGAATTTAAATAGGTAACAATTTTTCTGGCAATGGTGGTTACCAAATCAGCAATGCCACCTGTAGCTACGGTTTCAATTGCTGCGCTTATCTTTAACTCATCCATAGGGGATATCGTTTGAGGATTGCTGCCATTGCGGCCGCTTCAGCAAATATTTGCTCAATGCAATTGGTGCCATGACCCCCTCATACCCCCCGCGACGGTGCACCTCATACAGGAACTCGAGTCGCTGCTGCAGCGCCCCATTGACCTTGCGCGCTTTCATAAGCGTATGAACCCCTCCCTGCGTGCGGCCATCCTTCAGGAAGGCGTCACCGCGTGAGTTGCGATTTACTTCTGCTGCAAACGCCTCTTCGGCAGGCAATGAAGAGGATCAAACGAAGGGCACAGCCGCTCTTTCCTGTTCTGCGGGCGCCACGGCTACTGCCCCTTAAGAACTGAGGCAATTGCTGCTCACCACGTGCTAGTCGGTTTAGCCTAATTTTGTGCCCAGGTTGTTCTTTCTATGGCTACCCCCAATCGCCAAGAAGTGCTTAACCTGTTGCAGGAACGTAAGGATCTATGGCGGCAGCGCTATGGCATAACCCGTTTAGGACTTTTTGGTTCCCTTGCAAGGAACGAAGCTGGTCCAGATAGTGACATTGATCTTTGCATCAGCCTTGATCCGCCCAATCCCTTCTGCCTAGTGCATTTCAAACAGGAAGTGGAACAGGCACTACAGGTACCTGTTGATGTGATCAGCCTCTGGGATCGCATGAATCCAGCGCTACGCCGCAGGATTGATCAGGAGGGTATGTTTGTCTAACGAGAAACAATTTAGCCAGGATCTGTTAGAGCAAATTCTGAACCTTGTTGAATCGGTAATAAACCGAATGGCGGCACTTTAGATGCTGTGTGCGTGCAATATTTAGCTTTAGGTGAGACTATAAAACAACTCGATAAGCACACCCAGGGGGAATTACTTACACGTCACCCAAACCAGGATTGGAAAGGGATAATGGGTTTCGTGATGTACTTGCCCATCAATATTTTAGTGTTGATCCCGCTCAAGTTCTGTGGATCAGCCGCCAAGCCATGCCGCAATTGCGACTCGAAATCCTGCTGATGATCCAGCAATTAAATAACTAATAGCAGCTCATAGAGACGTTGGTGCAACGCCAGCTATATCTCCTAACCATTGCCGCAATGCCTGCACGCTGATAATTCCCTTCTCTTGCAGCTGCAACATTTCAGCTACTGTTGGAGATGGCTTTGGAGCAGGGGCCATTGGTGATATTTCAACCTCCACCGCCGCCGGAGGCTGCTGCACGATCAAGATGGGCTGAGCCATTAGAAGGGAAAGCATGAATATGTTGCCTTCAGCTATCATAAGCGCTGATTGTGTTGGCGTTAGGCAACATGAAATGATTTGTTCAGGATTTAATAAATCTCACAATCTTTCTTTTGGGCCCATTCAAGCCAGCGTTTGCGTTCCCATTTACCTTCACGGTTAGTTTCAAGTTGCGGTGATAAAAACCATTTTTTTGGCCGTTCTGCCGGCGGTAATTTGTTCGCCTCAATGCATAGCTCCTTGATCACCAGCTGCTGATCTGCTCCAGGTTTAATGCGCACTAATGCCACAAGTTTCTCACCCCATTCGGGATCTGGAAGGCCAACTATCAATCGTTAATGGTAATGGCATCTTTGCCGAGAGAGGAAGGAGCTATATTCTGTTGGCTTCAACATGATTTAGTTTGGATTGATAAGTTATTAGAGACATTAAAAATGAGCCTCCAAGCCATTAACGCAATAAGCATAAACACCTCCAAAAGGCCTCATCATTTTTGGCAGTTGTCGAGAATTGATTCATTGATGGTTGCGTGGAAGCTCTAAATGGCGTTATGCGGCACCTATTAACAGAAAGTCATGCCTGGTACTGGAATATAGTACTATGATTGGATGAAGCGGAAGCACCAGCGCACCCTTGAGCTGATCTTCTCCCGTCCCGTAAGCGGCAGCTTGCCTTGGAGGGACATCGAGGCCCTCTTTCAGGAGCTTGGTGGGGATGTCAGTGAGAGGGCGGGCAGCCGAGTTGCGGTCGTTCTGTTTGGCGAAGTTAGGGTTTTCCATAGACCCCACCCATCGCCTGATACAGACAAGGGTGCTGTTGCTTCGATCCGCAAATGGTTTGAAGAACACGGAGTAACACCATGAATCTCATGAATGTGGATGGCTACCACGCAAAAATTGACTACGACGAGGAGACGGATCAGTTTCGCGGGGAAATTCTTGGACTTTCTGGAGGAGCAGACTTTTATGGGTCTAGCTCTGAGGAACTTCGCCGAGAATTCAAAAAGTCATTGGACGTCTTTCTTGAGGTATGCAAGGAGCAAGGAATCGCCCCCCGTAGACACTATTCAGGTAAGTTCAATCTTCGGATTCCGCCTGAACTACACGAGAAATTGGCGATGACTGCGGAGGTGCAGGGAAAGAGTCTCAATACGCTCGCGCAAGAAGCACTCCAGAGAAGTGTCACGGCATAAAGGAACGGATAACAAGCCCCTGGAGTGGACAGGCCACCACCCTTTTTCCGTTTCGCAATTAGTCCTTGCCTGCCACTCAGGGGCAGCGTTCGAAGGATGGTCAGTGGAACTGGTGCGTGGAGAGAAGTAGCCGTTAGAAGTGAGTTGAACTTAGGGCCGCTGGCTTAGGGTTTTGGAGCCAGGAAAGAGATCGGGGGTGCAACTTTGAGCTGGGCGTTGAGATTGCCCTGAAGGGATGGATTGCTCTCGATAGCGATGGCGCGGACACCGCTGCCGGGGCTGAAATCGATTTGGCGCAGATTCAGCCAGACCATCTGTGGGGAGAGGGCTGAATCGAAGTAATAAACGCCGTTCTTCTGATCGAGCAGGGTGCGCCACCAAGTGGGAGATATGTTGGGGTGCTCGGGATCGGGGGTGCCCCAGGGAACGGAGATGTTGCGCATCACGCTCATTACGCCGGCCAGGGCTTGGCGTGGATCGGTGGTGGGCGGCAACTGCTCGTTGTAGTACATACCCCGCACAAAGCGGTCGGGTGACTGGATCGAGCCAGGAAGGTCGTGAGTACGATCCTTGGTAGCCCAGAAGGCATTAAGCTTCAACTGCTCGCTGTACACCGGGCTGTTCGTCATCACCTGATACTGTCGGCCATGGTGAATCACCGGTTTGCCACTGAGGTATTCGATCACCGCCGAATCACCGCTAGCATCCGATACCGCCATATGGACTGTGGCCTTTGCCTTTCCACCGGGCCCGAAGGGCACTGGAACGATCTGGATGCGGTCCTGTTGCACAGCCACCACTAGCTCCTTCACTGTGGCGTATTGGCTGAGCAGATAGAGGGTCCAGGCAGCAAAGGAGAGGCGAGGGCGTTTTGCCCCAGCAGTAGCGAGACCGAAGTCGTTCTCGGCCAAGTAAAGAAGGTTGGCGGCCAGTCCTTTCTCGTTCATGCCATCGAACACCGCATCCACGGCTCCGCCGGGCTCAGTGCTGCCACTCACCAGCACGGCACCATAGCGGCTGTTGAAGCGCAGGCTGTTGATGCCGCCGGCACCCTCGATTGCCTCGCCGCGGGGGATCACATGGAAGTGGGAGTTGAAGCCGTAGGGCCAATCCATCGACCGTCCTGTGATCACCTGCTGATTTGGGCCGGTCCAGGTCACCCGGGAGCAGGCCAAGGAAGCGGCAGGCGTGGCGGCTAGGACCAGGGTGGCGCCAATGGTCAAGGCCTGCCGAAAACGTTGGAGCGGCATAGGAGGAAGGCACTCTCCAGAATTATGACCAGTGCTGCAGGATCTGGCAACAAGAGTAATCACTTGCTTGAATTATCGATATCTTCAGCCAATAATGAGATTGCTCATTGCCTGAATTTATGCGGCTTGTCTACCCTTGGCAGACATAGAGAACCAAGTTGATAAAATAAGATAATAACAGAAGGTCTTTATTGTTCTAGCATAATTATGCTTCGCGGGTATGAAATAAAGAATGGACTGAAAGCACCTCAACGCATTTAAGACAGCCTAATTTATTGACCATGCTCCCTCCGAACAAGCCCCTCGAGTGGACAGGCCTCCATCAACCCTCTACTGCGCCACCCCAGGCTCCCTGCCTGCCACTCAGGGGCAGCGTTAGGCCATTTCGCGCATACACATGACGAGCACCCCTGATCTCAACGAATACGCAACAGCCGAGCACGCGCTTAAATATTTGGCGCGGGCCGATCACATTCCACATCGCACGGAAGGCGAGGCTGTTTTACTGGAGTTCATCCCGCATAAGGTCAAACGAATTCTCGATCTGGGAACCGGAGATGGTCGCTTGCTGGCGCTGCTCCGGATTGAGCGGCCCGACGCAGAGGGCATTGCACTCGACTTTTCTGCCAAGATGCTGGCGTCCGCAGGCGAGAGATTTCGCGGGGACCCCAAGATTCAGCTTGTAGAACATAACTTGGACGACCCCCTCCCTGATCTTGGCCGCTTCGACGCGATCGTATCCAGTTTTGCTATTCACCATTGCACAGATGATCGGAAGCGGACGCTTTATTCCGAGATATACGCCGCCTTATCGCCCGGCGGAGTTTTCTGCAATTTGGAGCATGTGGCACCACCGTCTGCCGAGCTTCACGTAAGATTTCTGCGTTTACTCGATATCACTGAGGCTGATGAGGACCCGTCTAACAAGCTCATCAGTGTAGAGGCCCAGGTTAGGTGGCTTCGCGAGATCGGATTTCAGGATGTTGACTGTCACTGGAAGTGGCTCGAACTGGCCCTTTTTGGAGGAACCAAGAAAAGATGACTTTGACGTGCCCTAACTATGCGCGGCAGCGAACCAGGCCATCACGTCCAGGTTGCAATCGAACGCCCTCGTGGGCCGGGTCGCTGAGCTTGGGTCGTTAGATGAAAGGATGCTGAGGCGGGTCAATTACTCCATCTCAGCTCGGGTTCACCTGCGGCTACGGATTTGGCAGCCGCGGGCGTCATTGCTTCGACCGGCACGTGGCGTAGAGGAAGTAGGCCGCCTCGTCTGGTCGGCGACTACTTGTTTCCCTTTCCGTCACCACGCTGATCTCGTCGAACCCCGCCGCTTCGAGGAGGCTCGTTAGTTCGTCCACCGTGAAGTGGTGGGTCAGGTAGAGCACCTTGCCACGGTCGTTTCGCGAGAGGTAAGTGTGTCGCTCGCCGGTCAGCGGAAGGTCTTCGGCGTAGAGCCGCGCGTAGCCGGCGTTGATCGTGTCGGAAACGCCCGAGGCCGACAGGAAGAGCTGACCACCTGGCCGGAGATTCTCTCGCGCATGCCGGAGGAGGTTTGCCCGATGGCGCACGTCGCCGATGATCGAGATCACAAGTTGGCAGACGACCACGTCGAACGGCCCGCCGTCGAGCTGCGGCGAGGCATCCTCGGCGAAGTCGGCCACCGCAAATCGCAGCGAGCGACCAACGGCATCGGCGGACGCTCCGTTGTGCTCTGCGGCATTAAGAGCGCCCGCATTGATGTCCACGCCGAGTACGGAGAACCCCTGCTCGAAGATCCTCCGACTCAGCCGCCCGCTGCCGCAGCCCACGTCGAGGAGCATGAGCGGCCGGCCCGCCGCTTCGGTCTTCACCTCGTGCAGGAACAAGTCGAGGTTCGGCGTGGATTCCTTGCTCGGAATCGCTGCGGCGTCGAAACGCCGCCAGTCGTCGCGAGGGTCGCGCATGACGGGCTTTTCTCGTAAAGGATATTGTCGGGGCGTTCATTGAGAACGCAGTCGCTTTAAGACTAACAACAATATTCAGAAGGCTGGAGCGAATGGAACTTTCTATGCAAACAAGCAATGCCCGCTTCTGATCTTGAGCGTTAGCCCTTTTCACTCCGGTACACTCGACAGCAACTACATCAACCAAGGAGCCATTGTTCATGCCAGAAATCATGATCAAAACAGAAAGACCTTTCGTCGAAGATCTATTCGCCCGATACGAGGTGTTGATTGGCAGAGATTTTCCCGGCTATCGCAACCATGTGTATCGCACCATCACTTATGCAATGCATTTTCTAGGCAATGCCAAAGAACATGAGAGGCTTGTCGAAGCTGCATTTGTCTATCACGACATCGGTCTTTGGACGGATCACGAATTAGCCTATCTAGAGCCATCCGAGGCTGTAGCAGTTTCCGACAATCAGAAGTTGGGGCTTGGGTTGGATCCTGATTTGCTTCGCGCCGCCATTCATTGGCACCACAAGATTTTTCCCTACACGGGTCCACATAGAGCAATCATTGAGGCCTGCCGTAAGGCTGACTGGATCGATGCTTCTAAAGGAATGCTCCGTAAGGGTATTAGCAGAGCTGCGATAGCAGAAGTCGAGTCGGAGTTCCCAAATTTAGGTTTTCATGACTCATTGATGCGCCTTGCAAAAGATTATGGAGGCTCAACACTTGTTGGTAGCATCAAGGTAACTCTTGGCATCGTAAAGTGGTGATCGTAGCCTTGATTTCGAGCTAACAATATATCTAAGCCGACGCCGCTTTGTGGCGCCGCTCGATTCAACCGTTAGTACAGCAAGTGATTTCCTTCAAATCTGGCCTGTAGCAGCTCAAGCCGATTCATCAGCTTTTGGAGCTTCTGCTCCTTCCTCTTTTTGACACTAGGTGACCCATCAAAATGGCTCATCTCATTGCCCAAGAGATAGTCAACAAAGTCTTTTGGCTCGCAAGGCTTGGCTCCCATCCACTTGTGGAAGTTTCGATGAATACTGCTGCTGATGGCGATAAGGTTTTCTTCATAGGCTGCCAAATCGGGGCGTGAGCTGGCATCGAACAGATGATGTGCTTCGAGTTCAACTGAATGCTGATCGGATTCAGATGGTTTGTGGCCGGAGACGGCACAGCCAGATCCATCTTTGCGTAGTGCCCTTTGACGAACCTTGTCCTTCGCTGCCTTAACCCTGGCTTCGTGGCTTTCGAGCAGCTTTCGCTGGACTTCAAAGCACTCTTCTGCCACATCGGCCACTGCTTTAACCCATGCCTTTCGTGCCTTGGTGATCCTGCCTTTATCCCTCATTGTCTTCGCCAGGCGAACGATTCCGCGCTGGCTCCAGTGCCGCTGGTCTTTGCCCTCAAAGCTATCAAAATGCACACCTATCTCTAATCCCTCAGCACCTT
This sequence comes from Synechococcus lacustris Maggiore-St4-Slac, assembly GCF_024345595.1. Taxonomy (NCBI): domain Bacteria; kingdom Bacillati; phylum Cyanobacteriota; class Cyanophyceae; order Synechococcales; family Synechococcaceae; genus Synechococcus; species Synechococcus lacustris. The sequence continues at coordinate 85,302 of NZ_JAGQBK010000008.1, forward strand.
CTAGTCCAGAACTTTCTTCTTGAATTCTTGTAATTGTGCCAGCGATCCCTTTGCCGTTGGTGCCCAGTACCCTCACAACAGACCGCTGCTCCAGAAAAACCAGATCACCTCGAATCTGGATGGAGCTTCGATCTTGTGTGACTTGAATGATGCGCCGTTTAACGAGCGTGCGTGTCACCCGCGCTCGATGCTGGGTGAAGAACTCATAAATCTTGGCCAGTATGCTTCCACCTTCTTTTTCCTCCAGATACTTGGCGATAGCCATCACGCCTTCTTCGTAAAAGCGGCGGCTGCGAGCTTGGCCAGGTTCGTATTCAAAGAATTCACCTTCGATTAGCTCCCATTCATCATCAGCATCGGCATCAAAGAACTGGCAGATACCGCTGAGTTTCTTCGCGCTGATACCAAGTATTCTTGCTGTCTCCTGAAAGGAGAAGGCATCACGTGATCGGTTGGGTGTAGTCGTCATCTGCTTTTTTACAGGAAGGCAAGGAGGGAGTCACGCATTTTTTGGAGCCGCTCCATCACGCGCGGATCGCCGCCAACATCGGGATGGTGCTCCTTGGCAAGCCTGCGAAAGGCCTCTTTGATGTCTTCGGCGCTGGCTGTTGATGGATCAAGCGAGAACACATGCCACGGCCTAAAATTTTCCAAAACATCTACTCCGTTAATGGATGTTTTGCTCGTTTTGGCACGCTCGTTCTGGGGAACTCCAACCCACTCGCGATAGAGCTTGAGCCAATCAGCCTTTGTTTTTAGATCAAATGTTCGGCCCGCCATCGCAAGGTTGAATTCACTTGATTTGCGCAGCTCAGCAGCGTTCTTGCTACCAAATACCTTGCAGACTGATGCTTTGAGCTCGGTCAGTGTGATAACTGGTTCTGGGAAAGGCTTTCCGTTAATTAACTCTGCAAACGCCAACAGGCTTTTGGCATCCGGAGCCCCAGCCGAGAGTATCTCTTCGATCCTTGCTAAGACCGCAGTCCGATCGAGCTTCTTGCGCGTTGGCGTCTTGGTGGCCACGGCTCAGTAGGGCTGATTGCCTTTGATAACCCACCGAACGCCTCCACGGGGGGATTTGTCATCACCTGTTCGCCGGGGGATTAGAAGCCAATGCGCATGAAATACCGAATGCCCCGGCGCCTCGCCTGATCTCAGCCCCCCCCCCCTTGCGTAGAGCAAGCCTTCCCGTCGGCCTTATGACGACCCGGGATAGCCAGGCTGTGCCCCTCGCTCACCGGGTAGATGTCGCTGCTGTGCCGCCCCATCGAGCTGAGGCGTTTATCCTTTTGTTTATACGTCTGATTCTCATGGCCGCCACCCCTTCCCGGCAGGCCCTGCGCCGCTGGGGCAACAGCCTCGGTATCCGCTTGCCCGCATCCATCGCCCGGGAGGCTCAGCTGCAGGAGGATCAGGCCGTGGAACTCTCCGTTGTGGAGGGAGGCGTGATGATCAGGCCCGTGCAGCGACGCCTGTCTCTGGCAGAGAGGCTGGCAGCGTACGAGCCCATGTCTGGCGAACCCACCGAAGCAATGGCCTTCCATCCGCTCGGTGCTGAGGTCACCGAGTGAGTCCCCGCCAAGTGGTTCAGGGCTGGGTGCCCGATCGCGGCGACGTGATCTGGATCGACCACAACCCCCAGGCTGGTCGGGAGATGAACGATCACCATCCCTTTGCCGTCTTGTCCACAGCTTCCTTCCACACCAAGGTGGGCTTAGTGGTGGGCTGCGCCATGACTTCAGCGCCCTACAACCGTGGTTCTACCCTTGCTGTGGACCTGGGCCCCATCCCCGATCGGCCCGACTCCCACAGCTATGTGCTGTGCCAGCAACTCAAATCCTTCGACTGGCGCGCCAGGGGCGCTCGTCCCCATCCGATTGGGCGACTGCAGGACTCCCAGCTGGAGGAGGTGTTGGCGGTTGTTGGGCAAATCCTTGGGTTTGTCGTCTGATCCATGGGACGCCCAATCGCTCAAGCTGAACCCCCATCCCTAGCCTCCACTGATCCCTGCCGGCCAGAACCCGCGAGCCCTGTGAGCACCACTTCGATCACATCCTTCGCTGAGTTCGTGCAACGGGCTGATTATTCGCTGCTGGAGTCGCTGCAGCCGGATCCCCAGGCCACGCTGGATGGCCACGATCACCGCCCCCGCCAGGTGTTCTCAGGCCATTACGTGCCGGTCACACCCACGCCCCTGCCAGTACCTGCCTACCTGACGCACAGCTCCGCCCTGTTCAAGGAGCTGGGCCTGAGCGATTCCCTGGCCCACGACGAGGCCTTTCTGCGGCTGTTTTCCGGCGACATCAGCGTGGCGCGGCAGCCCATGCGCCCCTATGGCTGGGCCACCGGTTACGCCCTCTCCATCTACGGCGCTGAATACATCCAGCAGTGTCCGTTTGGCACCGGCAATGGCTACGGCGATGGCCGGGCCATTTCCGTGTTCGAGGGCGTGTTCAACGGTCAGCGCTGGGAGCTGCAGCTCAAGGGCGGCGGACCTACGCCCTACTGCCGCGGTGCAGATGGTCGGGCCGTGCTGCGCTCCAGCGTGCGCGAATTTCTGGCCCAGGAGTTCATGGAAGCCCTGGGCGTTCCCACCTCCCGCTCCTTGACCCTCTATGGGTCTGGCGCTGAAACCGTGCGCCGGCCCTGGTATGCGCCGGGGTCCACCTCCTTTGATCCCGACGTGCTGGTCGACAACCCAGCGGCGATTACAACCCGTGTGGCGCCGTCGTTTCTGCGGGTGGGCCAGCTGGAGCTATTTGCCCGCCGCGTGCGCCGCCAGGCTCATCCGGAGGCACTGAACGAGCTGCGCCTGATCGTGGCCCACCTGATTGAGCGCAACTACCGGCCAGAGATCGATCCGAGCCTGGCCTTCAGCGACCAGGTGCTGCAGCTGGCCGGCTTGTTTCGCACGCGGCTGATTGCCTTGGTGGCCCACTGGATGCGGGTGGGGTTTTGCCAGGGCAATTTCAACAGCGATAACTGCGCCGCCGGTGGCTACACCCTCGACTACGGCCCGTTTGGTTTCTGCGAACGGTTTGATCCCGGCTTCCAGCCCTGGACCGGTGGCGGCGAGCACTTCAGCTTCTTCAACCAACCCGTGGCCGCTGGAGCCAACTACCAGATGTTCTGGTCGGCCGTGCGGCCCCTGCTGGCTGACAACAGCGAGGCCCTGGCCCAGCTGGATCTCATCCGTGACGGCTTTGCCGGCGCGATGAACCAGGAGCTCGAGGCGATGTGGGCCCGCAAGCTGGGCCTGGCTGCCCCTGATGCCGCCTTGGTGAATGAGCTGCTGGAGTTGATGCTGCGCTCCCAGGCGGATTACACGATCTTCTTCCGAAGGTTGTCGGAGATTCCTGTCACCACCCCCGAGCACCTCTCAGCCCTGAAGCAGAGCTTCTATGAGCCGAGTTCGGAAGCCCTCGATGCGGCATGGAGCGGCTGGCTGGAGCGTTGGCGTGCCCAGATTGGCGACCTCGTCGAGACATCCGCAGCGATGAAACGCTGCAACCCAGCTATCACCTGGCGCGAGTGGCTGATTGCACCGGCCTATCAACAGGCGGAGCAGGGCGACACCGCCTTGCTTCAGGAGCTGCAAGCGGTGGTCAGCCATCCCTACGACGCGCCCTCAGCGGAGCTGGCGGCGACCTACGACCGCCTCAAGCCCAGGGAGTTCTTCAACGCCGGGGGGGTGTCGCATTACAGCTGTTCGTCTTGAGTTGATCAGCCATCCCCTGCGTGCGCGGCAGCAATAGAGCAAGCGCCGAGGCCAGCAACAGCACAACCGCTAGCCCAGCTAGCGCCAGGCTGTCTCCACCTGGCCTCATCATCAGCCGCCCCATCACGATCGGCGCCAGGAAGCCGCCGATATTGCCAACCGAGTTGATCCAGGCGATGCCGCCCGCCGCCGCTCGGCCACCTAGGAACTGCGACGGAATCGTCCAGAAAGGTCCCAGGCAAGAGAAGGTGGCGGCAGTGGACACGCTGATCATTGCCAGGCGCACCAGGCCGCTGCCGGCGATGGCCAGGCCCAGCGACACGGCCGCGACCGCCAGGGCCACCGCCACATGCATGCGCTGCTCTCCGGTCCGATCGGAGGAGGCTCCCACCAGGAGCATCGCGGCCACCGCCAGGGCATAGGGAACCGCACTCACCAAATTGGCCAGCACCGGTGAGCCCACCGCCGGTGACAGAGCCTCGGCCACGAAACGCGGGATCCAGAAGCTGAAGCCGTAGAACCCGGTGGCGATCGCCAGGTAGAGAATCCCCAGCAGCCAAAGCCGAGGTTGGCGCAGGCCCGCCAGCAGGCCATGCACCTGCCGGCCACTGCCCTGGAGTTGGATCTGCTCCTCCTGCAGCACCTGCTCCAGGGCTGAGGCCTCCTCAGCCGAAAGCCAGCGCGCCTGATGGGGGCGGTCGGGCAGCCGCCGCCAAACCACAAAAGCCAACACGATCGCCGGCAGGGCCTCCAGCAGGAATAGCCAGCGCCAGCCGGCGAATCCGCCCACACCATGCAGCGACAGCAATCCCGCCGAGATCGGACCACCCAGCAGGCCCGCCATCGGGATCGCCAGCATGAACCCCGCCAGGGTGCTGGAGCGCTGCGCGGCAGGCACCCACTGGCTGAGATACAGAACGATGCCGGGGAAGAAGCCAGCCTCCGCCACGCCGAGCAACAGCCGCAGGCCGTTGAACTGCTGGGCGCTGACTATGAAGGCCATCAGGCCAGCCACCACCCCCCAACTGAGCAGGATGCGGCTGATCCAGCGGCGCGCGCCCACCCGCTCGAGCATCAGATTGCTAGGGATTTCGAACAGCACATAGCCGAGGAAAAAGATGCCGGCGGCGACGCCATAGCTTGCGGTGGTCAGCCCCAGGTCTGCGCTCACACCGGCGGCGGCAAAGGAGATGTTCACCCGGTCGAGATAGGCGACTAGGTACAGCAGGAATAGAAACGGCAATAGGTGCCGGCGGATGCCGACTAGCGCGCGATCTAGGGGGGCGGAGGACAAGGAAGAGCGGCTGCAGATTGGAGCTCCCAGTCTCGCTGCGGCCTAAGGATTTGCCTACGGAGTGTGCAGGTGGCGCATCCACTCCAGGCCCATCAGCATCGAAGTAGAGCTCGAAGCGGCCGCGGGGAATCGCTCATCACGGTGTGCAGGGGCCTGCGGCGTTGATCAGCACCTCATCGCCGAGCTTCACGGCTGAGAGCAGGAGCTTCAAATCTGGTTCGGCCACGTTCACGCAGCCGCCGGTCACCTTCTGGCCGATGCGGTTGTCGTTGTTGCTGCCGTGAATGGCGAAGCTGTACCAGCGAAACTTGCCGTCGTAGGTGTTGAAATCGAAGGGCTGCTTGACGCTGCCTAACGGCTCCAGGCTTACGTAGCCGCTGCCGTATTCGCCCTTTTCGCCATCGACGTCGAAGTCGATGGCGTTCATGTTGCCAAAAAGCGTTTTGCGCAGCTCGGCCTCACTCTTGCCCGACTTGGCGATCAGGGCGGGATCCATCACGAAGGTGTTGCCGCTGAGGATGGCATTCACCCGGAAGCGGCCCAGGGGTGTGTAGCCCTCCTCGAAGCGGCTGCCCGCGCAGGTGATGCCGTTGCGGCCGAAACCCACCTTAAAAATGGTGCGGTCCTCGCCCCGTGGCAGCACCCCGAAGCTCCTGGAGGGATCCTTTGGGTCGAGCTCGATCCGGATGGGACCGGTAACGGCGGCCGCTCCTGGCTTGGGTTGCTTGTTGGCGGCGCAGCCGAACAGCCCCGTAGCCAGGGCGAGCAGAGCGAGTGTGGAGAAAGGGCGCATCACGGCTCCTGCAGCTGCCTCAGCCCACAAAGCGCTTGTAAAGCCAGCGCACAAAGCCGCCGAGCACAGGCACCGGTCCGAAGGTGGGGCCCACGAAGTCGAAGTAGTCGCGGTGGTCGCAGATTTTGCCCTCGCTGTTGAAAAGCAGCCGGGAGGTGCCTGGATACACAAACTCAATGCCCTTGATCTTCAGACCCATCTCCCACTCCACGAAGGCCGAATTTGCTTCGATCGCAATCGCGCCAGGGGTGAGGTAGGTGTCGTCACAGCGTTTCAGCAGGCCCTCCTGGGCTTTGATGTAGGCCGAAATGCCATCCCTCTCTTGAGTGGGATCGCTGAAGTGCACGTCCTCGGCGTAAAGCTGCCGCCATTGCGCCTCGCTCGGGCCGGGGGCGCCGTAGGGCTTGTTGAACAAGGCGCGCAGCTGGGCAGCGTCCACCGTGGGTAGATCAAGGGCTCAACCCAGGATGCCGCAGGCCTGGTGGTGCGCAAAGGTCCAGGGCGACATCCGTGCTGTGTGCCTTGCGCTCAAGGCTGGGCGCCTTTGCGCTCAAGTTTTGGAAAGTTTGATTTGATCAGTTTTCGTGGTCAAATCATTCGGATTTTGCCTATTTGATCATCGAGCAAAGGGCTTGGGGTCTCCAGGGTCGACTAGGATGGATGGGCTCGCAATAATTCAACTAATTTGACGACCGTTAGCGTCATTACTCCGACCAGGCTTTTGCCTGATCGATTGCCTATGCTGAGCAAGCTTAATCGTAGCCTGAACGAAAATAATTGCAGTATTGAACATGTGATTGTCGTTGATGGCAACGACCTCGAAGCCCTGCCTGCCGAGCTCGCCGCCAACGCCACAGTGATTGCTTCTGCCCGGCCGATTGGTCAGGCGGCAGCGCGCAATCTTGGCCTGCTTGTTGCTCGGGGGGAGTGGATCACCAGTGCCGACGACGACGACTGGCTTTACCCCCATTCCATCGACAAGCGCCTGGCCGCAATCAATGGCCAGGCAGGGGCCCAGTGGGCAGCCGGTTATTGCACTGACGATCTCAAAAATGATCCTGCCATTGTGGCCGCTGGGCCATGCCTAGCGGGTGATGTTTGGCGAGCCTGGCCATCCCCCCATGACAGCATTCCCCTGGGGCCAACAACCCTGCTTGTCCAGGCTGCCCTACTCAAGCGTGTCGGTGGCTGGATGGGCCTGCCACAAGGTGAAGATGTAGGCATGATGATCGCGGTTACAAGTAGTGCTCCAGGCGTACTTATTTCCGATTATGTCTATCACATACGCCTACATGTTGGCCAGATGACCAAGTCGGCTTGGTTTGATGATTTGGAGCTTTTGTCGCGCCGATCTGCTTGGGAGCGCGGTCAAACCATTCTTTCTCAGCAGCTTGCAAGTTCATCAGTGCCGCTGATTCGCCAGCGCATTGCCACTCTTTGACTATCTCAAACCTGTGAGCAACCCCTCCCTGCCGCCGATCGCTGGCCGCGAAGCAGAAATCCTCGCCCTGGTGCAGCAGCAGCAGCCTGTATTTCTGCCCACCACCAATCTCAAGCTAGAGCAGCTTCGTTCAGGCTTCGCCTGTGCCCTGCACATGCACCAGCCCACGATTCCAGCTGGTGTCAATGGAGAGCTGATCTCCCACCTCCAATACATGGTTGAGCATCCCGGCGAGGGTGACAACCACAACGCTGAAGCCTTCGCCCATTGCTATCGGCGTTTGGCCGACATCCTCCCCCAGTTGATTGCGGAGGGTGCCAATCCCCGGATCATGCTGGATTACTCAGGCAATTTGCTGTGGGGATTCCAGCAGATGGGCCGCCACGACATCCTCGAGGCGCTGCAGCGGCTGGCCTGTGATCCTGCCCTTCAACCCCATGTGGAGTGGCTCGGCACCTTTTGGAGCCATGCCGTGGCCCCCTCCACGCCAATCCCCGATCTCAAGCTGCAGATCCTGGCCTGGCAGCATCACTTTGCGGCCATGTTTGGTGATGCGGCCCTGCAGCGGGTGAAGGGTTTCTCGCCGCCGGAGATGCATCTACCCAACCACCCAGACACGCTCTACGAATTCATCAAGGCCCTTCGGGAATGTGGCTACCGCTGGCTGCTGGTGCAGGAGCACAGCGTTGAAAATCCTGATGGTTCCGCTCTTAGCCAGGAGCAGAAACTGGTGCCCAACCAATTGGTGGCACGCAGCTCCAGCGGTGAGGTGGCCTCGATCACGGCGCTGATCAAAACCCAAGGCTCCGACACCAAGCTGGTGGGGCAGATGCAGCCCTACTACGAAGCCCTGGGGCGTGGCCCCATACCTCTTGGCGGCAAGTCCGTGCCGGCCCTCGTCTCCCAGATCGCCGATGGCGAGAACGGTGGCGTGATGATGAACGAATTCCCCCAGGCCTTCATCCAGGCCCATCAGCGCATCGCCGCCGAGGGCGGTGGTGCTGGCACGGTGGCGATCAACGGAACTGAATACCTGGAGATGCTCGAGGCCGTTGGGGTGTCAGCCTGCGATTTCCCGCCGATTCAGGCGGTGCAGCAACACAAGCTCTGGCAGCAGCTGGGCGAGCCACCCAACTCTGCAGATGTTGAGCCGGCCATCGCCGAGCTCCAGGCCCGTGATCCCTCCTTCTCGATGGCTGGCGCCTCCTGGACCAACAACCTCAGCTGGGTGGAGGGCTACGCCAACGTGCTGGAGCCGATGACCAGCCTCAGCGCCGCCTTTCACCAGCATTTCGATCCCCTGGTGGCGGCTGATCCCTCAGTTACCCAGTCCCAGCCCTACCAGCAGGCGCTGCTGCATCTGCTGCTGCTGGAAACGAGCTGCTTTCGTTACTGGGGCCAGGGGGTCTGGACCGACTACGCCAGCGAGATTCACCGGCGCGGCGTCGTCAGCTTGGGCGGTTGAGCCTCATTACCAAGGCAGCACCTCGCCGTTGGCGTGCCAGAAGCCTCCGCTGGTTTCCAGGCTGAGAGCATCAATGCGGGCCAGCAGGCCCCGCACCGCCTCCTCGGGGCTGATGCCCTGGGGGTTGAAGTTGACCATGCGGGTGCGCACCAGCCCCGGGTGCAGCAGTGCCAGGGCGATGCCTCGGGGCCGCAGGTCGATCGCCAGGGATCGCCCCGCCATGTTCAGCGCCACCTTTGACATCCGGTAGCCGTAGGAGGAGCCGGAGCTGTTGTCGTCAATCGAGCCCATGCGGCTGGTCATCAGCGCCAGCTTGGAACCGGGCTGCAGATTCGGCAGCAGGGCGGCCACGAGTCGCAGGGGCGCCAGGGCATTCACCTCAAACTGGCGCCTGAGGCTGTCGCTGTCGAGATTCTCCAGGCGGTTGCCTTCGAGGATGCCGGCATTGAGGATCACCCCATCAAGCGGCTGGCCAGCTAGCCGTTGCACCAGAGCATCAAGATCCTCTTCAGCGGTGAGCTCGATCCCCGCCTCGAGGCGCTCACCCAGAGCCTCCAGTTCTGGCGACGGTGTGCGGCAGACGGCGATCACCTGATCGCCGCGGGCCTGTAGTTGTCTGCAGTACTCGAGGCCGATGCCGCGGTTGCTGCCGGTAACTAGGAAAGTTGACATTGCTGGCCTGCGCAGTTGCTCAAGACTGGCTGATTCAAGCCGCCATCAGCGCCGTCCGTTGACGATCACCGAGTTGCCGCTGCCCCCAGCCGTACCAGGCAGGGCCAGCACCACGGAGGTCTGGCCATCCCACTTGTCGAGGAAGAGCTTGTAGAGCACGGAGTTGCAGGCTCAAATACTGTCGCCTTGGCCAGTTATGGCAGGGGGTTTTGAGGAATCAAGAGCCTTTTTTCATTGCTAGCCCACCG
>NZ_JAGQBK010000009.1:0-93639 GCF_024345595.1 Synechococcus lacustris Maggiore-St4-Slac
CGAGAGGACCGGGAGGAACGCACCTCTGGTGTACCAGTTATCGTGCCAACGGTAAACGCTGGGTAGCCATGTGCGGAGTGGATAACCGCTGAAAGCATCTAAGTGGGAAGCCCACCTCAAGATGAGTGTTCTCATGGCATAAGCCAGTAAGGTCACGGGAAGAACACCCGTTGATAGGCTCTACGTGGAAGCGCAGTAATGCGTGAAGCGGAGGAGTACTAATAGACCGAGGGCTTGACCATAAAAATCTCAACAGATACTGAATTGTTTGAATTCGGTTGAGATGTAAGTTTCCAGAGCTATCTCTAGTTTTTAGTTAAACTAGATTTTGTTAACCTATGCAGTTCTCAGGGCTCAGCCTTGAGGGAAAGTTATTAGTTAGAAATAGCTACTAGCTATCCTGGTGTTCATGGCGCAGTGGAACCACACCGATCCATCTCGAACTCGGAGGTGAAACGCTGCTGCGGCGACGATAGTTGGGGGGTGGCCCCCCGCGAAAATAGCTCAATGCCAGGTAAAAATTTCCTTAAATCAGATAGGTCTCTTTAGATCTGTTCCTTAGCCACCCCACAGCGGGTGGCTTTTTTTATGGGTTTGCTTCCTATGTTTAAGCAGTTTTCACGCCTTGCCATTAGGCAATCCAAACTGGTTATTCGTTTGTGGAATCGCCATGGTTGTGTTGATCTAAGTGCCGCCTTTGCTTTCCATAGTCTTCAGTCTATATTTCCATTTTTATTGCTTTGTTTAGGTATTGCAGCTAGGTTATTTGGCCAGGCTGATGGTGCCTTAAAGCAAATTATAGATTTTACAGAACAAGTTTTACCTGATGGTAGTAGTGCATTAATTGCTGATATTTTAGAAACCTTAATTCGGCAAGGTAGGGCCGCTGGAGTTGTTGGTGCAGTGGCTCTATTGATAACAGCTAGTAATGCCACCCTTTCTTTGCAGCGCGGTTATGACCGCCTTTGGATGGGATTACATGATTCGCCGCAAGTTAGTAATTCTTGGCAATGGCACCTTAGGGATTTGTTGCTGCAACGGTCAAAGGCAATATTTGGCGCATTATTGCTTTCTTTTTTGTTGTTAATCAATCAACTCACCACACCATTTAAGTTGATTTGGCATAGTATCTGGTCTTCATTGGCCAGTTGGTCTTTAGTGTTGCCTGAATTTTGGCAAATTCCAGCACGGTCAGCCACCTCAATATTTTTTAGTTGGCTAGGTTTATGTTTTGGAATAATTGTATTACTTAGTTTTTTGCCCCGCAGGCGACCTCCCCTTGCGTTGCTTTGGTCTGGTGCTGTGTTAGTGGCAACTCCACTTACCCTATTGAACCCATTATTAGGGAGATTGTTGATCTGGCTATCTTCCAGATTTTTTGCCTATGGTTTGGTGGGAGGGGTAATTGTGCTAACCCTTTGGGTGTGGTTACTTGGTTTGATTCTTTATTTTGCTATGGCCTGGACCGTTGCACTGGCTAGGTTTACAAAAAATGTGCCTTTCAATCCAACAGCATAACTTCCTTAGTCCAATACTATAACTTCGGCGATTTCTATTGTTTCAAAATTTCCCCGTTGTTGTTGATGGCGTTTCGCAAATTTAATTAGTGCAACACCTGCTGTGCGCATCATTAAAGCGTTTAATCCCCCGCTTAAAATTGCCCCCCCGAGTGGAATTAATCTGCCCATATTCCACACGCCTCTATTAAGGATAGTTGTTAGTGCCTTTTGCCTTAATACTCTGCTGATTGCTCTTTCACCAAGCTTGCCACCAACAAGCCTCAGCAGTTCATTAACGCTTAAACCCAACACAGCAGCAAGCAATAATGGTTGTTCACTTTCTTCACTAATATTGAATTCGAAAATTGATAAAATTGCTGCTGCTAATTCAACTTCAGCATATAAAAAATATAGGAGGTCTCCCCCTCCCGCCGCAAGGCTAATTACACCGCCGATACTTGATGCAGCTCCACTGCCAGCTGTTCGCCACATCGCAGATTGGATTACTGTTTCGCTCAATTCATCCTGTGATTTATTTGGGTATTTTTGTTTTAGTTGTTTTGCCCATGCCACTCCTTGGTTTTGGGCGCGTTTCAGCGCTGCTGAAATTATTGGAAAATCAAGAATATTGTTTGATTTATTCATTGATTTTTAGCTATTGATTTCGAGTGATTCTTCTTGTTTTATTCTGTTTAGGTGTCTTTCTCGCAGGGCAAGAAATAGGGGTGCCCCAGCTGCAAAGGCAACACTAATACTTATTAATATTGGCCATTGGCTGTGTTTCATCCCAATGCGTTTGCTTTCTGTAATCATCCAAATCAAAATTGCAGTAGCACCAATTGCTAGGTCCCAGCTGAGTGATTGGCCGGCCGCATTGCTCGCGGCATCCGTTACGAATTGAGCCAGTTTAAAGCCTCCATAGGTTTGGATGAATTGCCAATTCGCTTGCTGAGTTAGCACTAGCCCGGCTAGGGCGAGGCTAAAATAAATTACTTGCCTTAGGTTTGATCCATTAATTAGTGGGCTGGTTTTTGAACTTGTTGTATTTATAACTACATCGGTATCCAGATCTATTTTTGCATCTATATCTTGAGCTAATTTGTTATCCATCGGTGGAATTCTGATTTGTTAGCTCGCTGATTGTAAAGCCATCGGGATCGAGTTGTTTGATGTCTTGGACAACTTGCTCGAGCACACCCCGGCAGTGCTTCTCTAGCTCTAGGGCCTGTGCATAGAGCTGCGGCAGCTCCTCCAGGGGGATTTGCTCGCTCTGCAAAGCTTCGATCAGTTTATTTAAAGCAGCCTGCGCTTCGGCATAGCTGAGTTGCTTCTGGTTTGATTTTTTCATGGTTGTTTGAGCCAGTTTTTTACCGTGAGCCCAAGTTGTCCACCGCTTAATTGGGCTGTTAAGGCGTCGCCGCTTTTAAGCCCTTCACCACTGCGGATCACCTTGCCATCTGTTCCCTTGAGAATTGCATAGCCCCTGCTTAAAAGCCTCTGGGGGGAAACCGCCTGCCGCAGGTTGATCAGGTTGTTTAGTTGCCAGTGGTTTTTCTCCAAACGCCTCTCAATCAAGCTTTGGCATTGCTTGGTTAGCTTTTTTTGCTGGTGTACCTCCCATAATCTCAGCATGCGGTTTTGTGGATACAAACGCCATTGCATTCCCATCTGTTGGAGCTGCTGGGCTTTATGGGTTCGATCAGGCAAAAGGGCAACGATGGCGGCAGTGGGTGTTGCAGCCCGCTGATCAGCAACTAAATCAGCAACTGTGATGTCATCTTCATGGCCGATTCCAGTGATGGTTGGAATCGGACACCGGCTTAGGCAGCGAGCTAACGCTTCGCTGTCAAAAAGGGCAAGATCCTCCCTGCTGCCGCCACCCCTTGCCAAAACCAATGCCTCAATTCCGAGCCGCTGCCAGTGCTGTTCAAGTTTTTCAAACACAGCGCAGATTGCATCTTCCCGATCCCCTTGCACAGGTATGGCAACTACCCTGATGGCACACGCAGGCCAGCGTTGTTGGGCGGTGCGCAGCAGATCGGCAAGGGCTGAACTTGGCACAGCCGTGAGCAGGGCAATGCAACTAGGAAATTCTGGTAGCGCCCGTTTGCGCTCGGGTGCAAGCAAGCCCTCCTCAGTTAATTTCGTTTTCACAGCCTCAAATCGACGCAGCACCGTAGTGAGGCTGGGCCTGATATCGAGCACCTGCACACTCAGGTTGGCCCTTGCTACCCAAAAATTCAACTTGCCAACAACTACTACCCCATCGCCATCTTCAGGGCAATAGTTAAGGCGTTGCAGAGTGGAAGCCCATGCCACCGCTTGGATCGTGGCATCTCCATCCGTAAGGCTGAACCAAAGATGCCCCTTTTTGAGCACAGGCTTCAGCACTGCAGCTTCGATTAAAAAGCGGGGGGCAAAAGCACGTTCGAGCAGTACCCCAATTGCTTCATTGAGTTCACGAACGGAGTAGCTGGGTAGATCCATTAATGCTTCAGTTGCTTGTAACAATGCCAACACCAAACACTGGCGGCGCTGCCTAATACCAACACCACCTGCCCCCAGGTGGTGTTGCAGCGCACAAGACCCACAAAGGTAATTGCAATGGCACTGCTGAGAATCCTTGAGCCATCACGGCGGTTTTGAACGAACAGCCCCATGGCACCTTGTATTAACCCAATCACCATATCTAGCTGCCCGCATTAAAAAAGGGCCTTGCGGCCCTTAGGGGAATAGCTTTTTAAATGTTGATTCGTAATTGGGTTACGGGGAATCAACCTAAACCGATTTGGGCCAGGATGCCTTGGCCGGTTAGAAGTTCTGTAGCAAGGCCAATAACGAAGCCCATCATGGCAAGACGGCCATTCCAGGTTTCAGCGAAGCTCACAAAACCGAAGCGTGACTGGGAGTCGGACATTGGTGCGAAGGGGTGAACTGCGTGAATTGTAACGTTTCTTGGCGCAAAGTTGACAGTATCCACGGAAACACTTTTTGCGCATATCAGGAATTGACATTGGCGCCGTTCTGAACTATCGCTTAACAATTGCTTGCGGTTCCCGAAATGACAGATCGAGCCGTGCAGTTTTTGGGTTATGGCTCCGCGCTCCTAACCACAGCCAGCTTCTTCCCCCAAGCAATAAAGGTGTTGCGCACCAATGAAACCAGGGGGATTTCCCTGCGCATGTATTTGCTTTTCAGTCTTGGTGTGCTGGGCTGGGGCATTTATGGCTGGCTGAACCGCGATTGGCCTGTTTTTGTGGCCAATTTGATTACCTTTCCTGCAACTGCGGCAATCCTTGATCGCAAGATCAGGGCCCAGCTGCTCCTAAGCCGAAAGGGTTATGAGCAGGGCCAGTAGGGCTGAACTGATAAAACCCATGGCCGCAAGTAAGCGAATAAATGGCCCCGCCAGGGACATGGAGGAGAACATGAAGAAAAACCGAAGTTCATGGTCATTCCGTTTTAGCCCCAATTTGCTGCGGCGTCCCTAGTTCGTTGCAGGCTGTTTCAATTGCTCGTAATGCTTAGCGAACGTGACGGGCGCCATCCACCGGGTGATATGGCTCGCCGGTGGTTTCTTCAAACACAATCGCCGGAAGGCCTGTTTCAAACATTGTTTGCAGGGCTTCCTTTAAGTAAGGATTCCAGCCACCCGTAGACACCTTGCCGTGGCGGACGGTCCAATCCCATGTGCCCTGCAGGTCGCGGGGGATGCGACCTTCCCTGTCTCTTCTGGCTACCAGATCTTGGGATTCCACTAAGCCCACCAAGATTGGATCTTTGCCGTAGGCGGGGGTAATGGTTAGCTCTAAACGCACGGGGTCGTCTTTCACCATGTGCAGTCGAAATCTGGGCGGTAGCTTTATCGCCTTAAGAACGGCTGCCACTACTTTTGTG
The DNA here is from genome assembly GCF_024345595.1 of Synechococcus lacustris Maggiore-St4-Slac. Classification (NCBI taxonomy): domain Bacteria; kingdom Bacillati; phylum Cyanobacteriota; class Cyanophyceae; order Synechococcales; family Synechococcaceae; genus Synechococcus; species Synechococcus lacustris. Next base: position 5,397 of record NZ_JAGQBK010000009.1, read on the forward strand.
CGCTGATCCACCTGAGTTGCTCCGGCTTGCATCGGTTCTTGGTTATCTGTTTCTACTAGCTTGCGCGATCGTCGGCCCGAAGCGGTTCGTTATCTCCGCTGAAGCGCACGGTAAGCAGCTCTTCTGTGGTGAGATTGCCATTTTTATCAAGCATCTCAGGATGAATAGTTATTTGTGGTTGTTTCCGGGAGCTGATGAAGCCCTTGCCCATAACGCGAAAGGCCTGCCAGAGAAGAACAACCATGCAGCTGAGGTATAGCAATGGGAAAAGCTGATTCACCTTGCTACCAATCTGATTACAACCATTATGGGAGTTGGTTTGCAACTGCGGCATGACCTTGGCTAAGCCCCTATTAATACTGGCGTTATCGGCATTAATTTCCGGCCCCGGCGCTGCCCTTGCCCAAAGCCGCAATTCGTTTGTGGCTGATGCCGTGCGCCGGGCTGGCCCCGCGGTGGTTCGAATCGACACCGAGCGCACCGTAACTAGCAACCCAGGGCGAATGCCCCAAATGCTGTTGATGGATCCATTGTTTCGGCAATTTTTTGGAGTGCCAGGCGTTGGTATGCCAAGCCAGCGCACCGAAAGGGGCCAAGGGACAGGGGTTATTTTTCAACCAGAAGGCTTGATCCTCACCAACGCCCATGTGGTTGATGGCAGTAGCCGCGTAACGGTGGTGCTGGTAGATGGCCGCAGCTTGGAGGGGGCCGTTGTTGGTAGCGATCCGATCACCGATCTTGCCGTTGTGAGGGTTAGCTCAGGTTCGCGGTTGCCCGTAGCCCCCCTTGGTAATTCCGATGCGGTGCAGGTGGGTGATTGGGCAATCGCCGTTGGTAATCCGTTTGGACTAGATAACACGGTTACGTTGGGGATTATTAGCAGCACAAATCGCAATGCCAGCAAACTTGGAATTACAGATAAAAGGCTTGATTTAATTCAAACTGATGCAGCAATAAACCCAGGTAATTCAGGGGGGCCGCTGCTGAACGCCGATGGTGAAGTGGTGGGAATAAATGCACTGGTTCGCTCTGGCCCAGGGGCTGGATTGGGCTTTTCCATACCGATAAATCGGGCCCGAAATATTGCAGATCAAATCATTAAAAACGGCAGGGCTAGCCATGCCATGGTTGGTTTAGTGCTTCAAGCCGATCCACGGGGCGCCAGGGTTGCCTCGCTACTGCCGGGTGGGCCAGCGGCTCGAGCGGGTTTGCAAACCGGTGATTTGATTACGAAGGCAGCGGGGCTTGTAATTAAAGACCCTTCCCAATTCCTAAAAGCAGTAGAGGCAACAGGAGTAGGGCAACCGCTTCTGGTGCAGGCTCAGCGTGATAGTAAAACCATTTCCTTTTCCCTTGTGCCAGTTGAAATGGCTCAAAGCCTTAAGCCTTAGAAATACAAATTTCGGATTAGTGTTTCCGAAGCTCAAAAGCAGCCTTGGAAAAGCGTTTGAAACTATCTCAATCCCTTACTCTGGCTGCAACCATTGCCTGGAATCAGGCGCAAATAAATAAATTGTTATACGCAGGGCGCGATGAAGACGCTATCGCAATTAAACAAGAGTTTCGGGGAGTAAATCAACCAAATCAAAAAACGATTTGGTTGCCTTTGAACAAATAAATTTTTTTTAATTACTCTCCATAAATTGTTAGCTTGTTTAGATGTTGGAATCCGAGGAAATTTGTTGTTTTATTACCCAAGAGGTTGCAGCCTTTTGAGTTTGCCAAGCGTTTAAAAGCTGCTTGGCAATGCCGCGCAGCACCGTGGGATCTGCCTCAGAATCGATGGCACGGCTGATACGTTCCATTTCGAATTTCTGGCCGAGGCTGAGCCCCAGGGTGTTCTCCATGGTTTCAACGAAACTGTGGAAATCTTAAGAACTATTTCAGTCGGTTGCGCGGCTGGGCTGCCTAGGGAGTTTGCGTTTCTGAGTTTTCTCCGCCTTCGCGTAGATCCTCAACGCAACGGGTAACGCAGGCGCCATCTTCTAGGGAGCATTCGGTGATGCATTGGAAATAAGCCTCCACTGCATCCCAGGCTTGGCCATTGCTGGCGTTGATTTGGTTGAACTGAGTCACGCGGGGGTACTTCGCGGTGGTTCAGTCAGCGTATGAACACCAATCAGCTTGGTCTACAAAAATGAGTTTTGTTGCCTACGCAACTGTGAAGTTGCGTGTTGAGGTGCTAATTCGCTCCCAGGAAAAAGCCTTTAAAACTGGGGTGAGGGTGAGGGTGTCGCTGGCGAGGTTGAATTTGTAGCGGCTGAGGGCCCCTCGCTTCACGGCTAAACCGCGGATCTCCCCCAGGTTTTGGATCAGGCGGCATTCAACTATTTGGGCATCGCTAGCCCATTGCTTGCGCAGCTTCTGTTGAGTCCTGGCGAAAGGGGAGGCCATGGTCCCAAAAAGACTTTGTTTCAACTGCAATTGAGCACCTCTAGAGCCCATGGGCAACACATATTTTTTACTCTTCCCCATACCTGTTGAGTGCAGCCTCCACAGCTGGTGAAACCACAACTGCTCACCCCAGGTGTGGCGCCTTGGCTCCTATTGCTGTGGGCATTTCCCCACTTGGAATTGACTGCTTTTCAACCTGGTCTTTTGCGCCGGCTTTCGGCCTTGCTTTTTTGTTTGAGCCGGTTTGCGGCTCTTTTGGCTTCTTTCTCAGCCTCCGCTTCGCTGGTTTGCAGTAGTTCGAGCTCCTCTTGCTTTTTCTGTTGGTAGTAGGCGTAGTCGCCTCGATAGAGCAGTAACTCCCCATCTTTTATCTCAACAATCTTGTTGGCAACCTGGGCGAGGAAATAGCGGTCGTGGCTAACGATCAGAGCTGCGCCTTCGTATTCCTGCAAGGCTGATTCCAGCATTTGTTTGGCGGGAATATCCAGGTGGTTGGTGGGCTCATCTAGCACGAGCAGATTGCAGGGACTCAGCAGCATTAAGGCCAGGGCGAGGCGCGCTTTCTCTCCACCGGAAAGCTTGCCCACCTCTTTGAATACCGCCTCATTGCTAAAGCAAAAGCTTCCAAGCAATGATCTCACTTGGGTTTGGGTCCAATCTGGAACTGCCTCAAACAGCGTGTCGATAACGGTTTTGGTGAGATCAAGGGCTTCTGCTTGGTTTTGCTCGAAATAGCCGGCAATCACGTTGTGCTCACCTAAACGAGCTGAACCCTCATCCGGTTTCTCGCTGCCCATAACCAAGCGCAGCAGGGTGGACTTGCCTGCGCCATTGGGGCCCACAAAGGCGATGCGATCCCCCCGCTCCACCTCAAGGTTTGCGCCAAGAAACAAAATATTGTTCCCATAGCTGTGGCTGAGATCCTCGATAACGGCAATTTGACGGCCGCTGCGGGGGGCGGGGGGAAATTGGAAGCGGGGGCCACTAACGCCTTCAATTGGTGCATCAAGTCGATCTACCTTTTCAAGTAACTTTTCGCGGCTTTTTGCCTGGGTTGATCTGGTGGCGCTGGCCCTAAATCGATCGATGTATGCCTGTTGACTCGCCAGTTCTTTTTGTTGGCGTTCAAAGGCGGATTGGCTTGCCTCTAGCCCTAGGCGTTTTTGCTCGAGGTGCTCGCTGTAATTACCCAAATAACAGCGGGAAACCCCCCGCTCTGTTTCAACAATTTGATTGCATACACGGTCGAGAAAAGCACGGTCGTGGCTAATAACTACCTGGGGAACAGTTTGCTCGCGTAAATAGTTTTCAAGCCATTGAATCGTTTCAACATCAAGGTGGTTTGTGGGTTCATCAAGCAGCAGCAGATCGGGCTCTTGTAATAGGATTTTGCCAAGGGCAATACGCATCTGCCAGCCGCCCGAGTAGTCGCCCACAAGCGCTTCTGCTCCAGCGGCGCTAAACCCAATCGTAGGTAACAACTTATCTATGCGCGCATCGAGTTCATAGCCGTGGAGGGCCTCAAAACGGTTTTGCAAAGCGCCCAACTTTTCGATTAACTCATCCAAATGCACGGGGCATTCGGCCGCCGCCTCGGAGGCCATAGCTTGCTCCACGGCACTTTGTTCGTTCAGTACTTCTGCGGCCTCGCCAAAGGCTTGAAAAAGCTCTTGCCTCACGGTGCGGTGCAGATTTACATCAAATTCCTGCTGTAAATAAACGATACGGGGATCACCCTGTTTGATAACTGAGCCGCTGGTTGGTTCTTCTAAACCGGCAATGATGCGCAGCTGGGTTGATTTGCCAGCTCCATTCACACCAACTAGGCCGATCCTGTCGCCGGCTTTTACCTCCCAGGTCACATCCCGCAGCACCTCGCCGGTGGGATAGATCTTGCAGACCCTCTCCAGCCTCAGCATTGCCTGTTCACCAATGGGCAGACCTTACCAAGCGCGGGGCAAGGCAGACTCCCTTAACTTCCTTTGGCTGCTGAAAGCAGTGGCATCGATGCTCAAGCGCTTGGAACAGGTAACTGCCCTTGTGGTAGCAGCTGGTTTAGCCATAGTGAGCTATTGGCTTTTCTTTAGTTGGGCCCAAGGGGATAGCCAAAAACCAATGCGCATTTCAGAACCGATAGCAAAACCAAATCAAAAAGAAAATCCAAAACCCTTGCCAAGGGCAAACTAAAGCTGGTTGAGGCTGCCAAACATGCAGCCCACATAGCGGCGTGTGAGTTCCCTTTGCTGTTCGCTCTTGTGTTCACCCTGTTGCAACAGAAAACCAGCCAGGGCAGCTTGCAACAGGCGGTACTGATCCCATTGGGGATGTAGATCAATGAATTTGCCCATGGCCTCAAAAAGAGGACCTGGGAGAGGCGTTTGAAAACTCACCTGATATTCCTCTGCTTTCAAGGTTGTGACGGAACGCTGGACCAACGGTTGGGCTCAAGAGGTGCACCAGTACGCCACGGGAAAAGCGATTCGTCAAAGTTGGGGGTCGCCATGCTGTCTACCCGATCTAAGGGCTTAGATCGATTGCCATGGCTGAGTTGTTTTAGGGATTGCTTCGGGGGCTATGGGCCGGCCTCGCCCAGGCTCTCCCCGTCAAGGGCCAAGCTGCTTGAGGCAGTTATTTCCCCAGCTAACTGCCAGGAACTGGCCATTTTGCCTTTGCCCTGGGGAAAAGCCCATGGCGCCCTTGGGAAAAGCAATCGGAACTGGGGAAAACGATTGTTGATTAGTAGGGCTTATCAATGGGACATTTTTGAACGAATCTCATGCGGCCATTTCCTCGGGGCTTTCCACCGCTGAGGCATCTTCCATGGTGCGGGCATCAAGGCAAAGCACTTTGCGCAGCTGGGCGTAATTGCAGGCCATGGCGCTGCGTCCCTCTTGGTTGGCGCCGTATTCGGCCTTTTGCAGCACGTGGTGCAGGTGGGTGAGCAGGTAGGTGCTGATTACGGCAGATACCAGCACATCGCTCTTTTGGGGGGATGGGGCCATGGGCGGACATGCCTCTGGATGAAAAGCGAAACCCAACTATAGTGTGGGATACTACCCATGACACTCTTACTACACTGGTGAGTGTCGCAGACATTGGGTTCCTTCCTGTGGCCACCCGCCAAGCCTCCAGCAGTGGAAAATCCAAGTCCCCCCGCATTCAGGTGGTTTTGCCTGAGGGCCTATGGGAGAGCCTTGCTGCCGCGGCGGAGGCCGATAGCCGCACGGTTAGCAACATGGCCAAGGTTTTGATCCAGCAGGGGTTAGAGCGGCGCCAACCCCGCCAAAGCAACAGTGAGCTTCTGCGCAGCCAGCTGGAACGCCAGCAGCAGGCACCAGCACCACGGCTGCGGGGAAGACCCAGGCGAATTCGCCTTAGGGGTGCACAACTACCCCCAATGGCCCCTGGCGGCTAGCACCCGTAACCGATGGCAAGCCCGCTGCTACACCCCGCTGCTGCCACCAAGCCAATAGAGCAAAGGCAAGCGCCTCCCTCTGCTGATGGGGGATGCCCAGCTCTGCTAGCGGTCTTACCCACACTCCAGGGCAGCGCTTTTGCAGTTGCAACATCAAGGCTTGATTGCGGCAACCTCCACCGGAAACCAACAGCTCCAATGGCTTCACCCCCCTTCCCAGATCAGCGGCCACAGCTGCAGCGCTAAAGGCTGTGAGGGTGGCGATTACGTCTTCAGCGGCGCTCACCCCCACTTGTTCAAGTTGTTTAAGCCGTTGCTCTAAATTTTGGCGGCCAAAAAGTTCTCTGCCTGTGGACTTTGGTGGTGGCTGTGTGAAGTAGGGCTCCGTTAACCATTCCTGCACTAGGGGTTCACACACTTCACCTGCTAGGGCCCAACTGCCATCGCTGTCGTAGTTTTTGGCGCCGCAGCTAAAAAATTGAACAGCCAGGTCGATCAGGCTGTTTGCCGGGCCGCAATCCCAACCCTGTAGCGCCATGGCTTGATCGGGCCCCTGGGCCGGCGGCAGCAGGGTGATATTTGCAATCCCGCCAAGATTCAATACGCCGCGCCAACCGCCAATGCTTGGAATTAATGCCCTGTCTGTAGTTGGCACCAATGGGGCGCCATGGCCTCCACGGGCTAAATCGGCAGCACGGAAATTGCTCACCACCGGCCGTTGAAGGATTTCCGCCAACCTCGGTGCGTTGAGGCATTGCCAGCTGGCCCCCAGGTATTCCCCCTGGGGAGGTTGATGCCAAAGGGTTTGCCCATGGCAGCCCAGCAGTTGAGCCCGGCTTGAAGGGTCGGTTAAGCGGGCGCAAATCGCCTGGGCGTTTGTAATTTCCTGTTCAAGTTGCAAAAAAGAAGCTGCTGAGAGGGGTTGCCCCTGCCCAGCAGCGATTATTTGCTCTTGTAGCTCTATTGGGTAGGGGTGATGGCCACTGCTTAGCAGCTGCCATTGCGGTTTGTTGACGCGGCCCCAGAAGCGCACCAGCACACCATCAACCCCATCGGCGCTGGTGCCACTCATTAGGCCCAGCACCGTTAGGCCCATCTCAGCGGTTGGGTTGGGGGGTAGTGCGCAGGTAGGGCTTGATCTCTGTTACGCCCTTAGGGAATTTGGCCCTTGCTTCCTCAGTTGGGATTGAAGGCACCACTACGCAGTCGTCGCCATCGCACCAATTAACAGGTGTGGCCACCTGATGATTGTCGGTGAGTTGGAGCGAATCAATCACCCGCAGGATCTCTTGGAAATTGCGGCCAGTACTGGCGGGATAGGTGATTTGTAAACGTAGTTTTTTGTTTGGGTCGATGATAAAAACCGACCTAACTGTGAGGTTGTTGAGCGCATTTGGATGGATCATTCCATATAGATCGCTAACGCTTTTATCGGCGTCGGCAAGGATGGGGTAATCCACCAAGGTGCATTGGGTTTCGTTGATATCACCAATCCAGCCCTTATGGCTTTCGGCGGAATCAACACTTAGGGCGATCGTTTTTACATTGCGCTTCTCCCACTCAGGCCTCAGTTTTGCCACCTCACCCAATTCGGTGGTGCAAACAGGGGTGTAGTCGGCAGGGTGCGAAAACAGCACCACCCAGCTGCCCTCTGCAAAGTCGTAGAGATTGATGGATCCCAGCTGGGAATCTTGGGTGAAATTGGGAACGGTGTCGCCGAGTTGAAGCGCCATATGCATAGGAAGTACGCGCTTTGATGCTGGCACAAGCCCCCCACCTCGCACCATACCTATGACAGGCTGGCAACGATGAGCACTCCCCTAGCGCTGTTCAACGGCAGTTATTTGGGTGAGAAGCCCACGGGAATTGGAGTTGTGGCAAGGGATCTGGCCGCTGCCCTCGAGCCCGGAAAGTTTCCAGCCGTTTGGCCTAAAGGGCTTTCCCCCAGCCATGGCTCGAGGGGCCATCTGCGGCGACTGCTCTGGACCCAATTGCAATTGCCCCAGCTCTGGAGAGCTAGTGGCGCACCCCTACTGCTATCCCCTTTGCCTGAGGCACCGTTGGCAGTTGGGGTGCCAACGGTGGTTCTAGCCCATGATTTATTGCCCCTGCGCTACCCCCAGCCCTCGCCACTTTTGGCTTATCACCTGGCATACGTGCCTTTGGTGTTGCACCGGGCCCGCCATGTGTTGTGCAATTCAGAGGCAACAGCAAGGGAGGTGCACGGCCGCTTGAGAGTTCCCCTGCGGCAGTTATCAGTGCTGCGCTTGGGCTTTTCTCAAGGCCTACTGAGGCCGATGGCATTACAACGCCAACCATTCCTACTAGTACTTGGCCGCCATGATCCCCATAAAAATTTGGCCCGTTTGTTACGCGCTTTTGCGCGCCTCACTAACCCCGAGCAGTTGCTTCACTTTGTGGGTCCCCACGATCGTCGCTACACCCCCAAGCTGCAACAGCTGGCCCTTGACTTGAACATCAGCCAGCGTTGCCGTTGGACCCCATGGGTAAGTGACACAGAACGGCTTGAGTTGCTCAATCGGGCCACTGCATTGGTTATTCCAAGTTTGTGGGAGGGTTTTGGTTTGCCAGCCCTAGAAGCCATGGCCTGCGGTACCCCCGTTTTGGCTTCAACGGCAGGGGCTCTTCCTGAGGTGGTGGGACCAGCCGCCTTGCCTTTTAATCCGATCGATCTAGCTGAAATGGCAGCTGCCATGGCTCAAATTTTCAGCGACGCTGAACTATTTCGCCAATTGGCTAGGGCTGGCCTGGAGCGAGCGGCGCAATTTAACTGGGCTGATACGGCAGCTGCCCTGCAGGAACGCCTGGAAAATTTGGCTAGCTAAATCCGGCTAATTCACCTAGCCAGCCAGCGGCCACTTTTAGGGGAAGTTGTTCACCGGGAAGGCGGGTTAGATAAGCCCATCGGCGCATTTGCTGGGCTAGGGGACCCGCAAGGGTTATGCCCATTCCCGTGATGCTTGCTTCCCCCACCCCAAGGCTGAGCATTTCACCTAGGTCGCTCCAAGCAAAATCCTCCAGGGGTTCAGCAGCGAGGGAATGCATCACATTGCGGGCAACAACTGGCGCCTGCTGAAAGGCCACCTGGGCCGTGGCCGGCAAGGGGGGATCGTGGGGCACAGAGGCACCGTCCCCAAGGCTGAAAATCTCTGGGTGGCCCTGCACCTGCAGGTTTGCCAAGCAAATCAGCTTGCCATTGGTTTGTTTTGCAAACGCGCCATCAGGTGGTTTGCTTATTTGACCAGCAGTCCAAATCACAGCTGCAGTGGTGAGTTTTTCGGGTAGGTCTGCCCCCTCTTGCTGTAGCTGCAGTTCATTGGCAGCCACCATCAGCACCTGGCAATGGCAGCGCAGGCGCACATCGCGGCGTTGTAGGGCCTGTAGCGCCTGGTTGCGGTTGAAGGCCTTGGCATTGGGCAAGCATTGGGGCCCCTTTTCAAGCAGTTCCACCACTGCAGCCCCCTGCAATAGGTCTGCAAGTTTGCAGGCCAATTCCACCCCACAGGGGCCAGCCCCCACCACAGCTATTTTTTGGAGCGGTTGGGGTTGATTTTTTAGTTGCTTTATTAGCGCCTGCAAGCGTTCCACATCGCTAAGGCTGTGAAAACCCTGGGTGTGGGCCTGCACCCCAGGCACACCAAATCCGAAAGGGGTTGCTCCAGTTGCTATCACCACACGGCTGTAGCTGATTTCCTTGCCGCCAGCTGTGTAGAGCTTTGAAGTTTCTGGGTTTATTTGGCTCACACGATCTTTTAACCAGCCGATGCCATGGCCGGCCAGCAGATTGTCGTAGCGAGGAGCTAGCTGCCATTGGGCTAGTTCGCCACTCAGTAGTTCGTAGAGAAACGGCAAAAATACGAAGCGGCCGTTGGGTTCTATTAAGAGAAGTGGCGGATGGTTTGGACGCTTTGCCAATTCCAAAGCGGTGTAAAGGCCACCAAAGCCCCCACCAACTATCACAATCGGCGCCAGCACCACAACCTCCGATTTATGGCCAGGCTACGGGGTTAAGCGCGAAGATGCGTTTGGTTGATATTTGCTGAATGGGGCGTTCAACGCTCGAAATTGAAGTTGAGCTGGATGCATGCCAAGCCCAACTTGCTGGGCTTGATGCCCCTGCCCAATTGCAATGGGGTTTGCAGAAATTTTCCTCTGGGTTTGCCCTCACCACCAGTTTTGGCATTCAATCGGCGGTTTTGCTGCATCTTGCCCATCAATTGCAGCCCGATATTCCCGTTTTCTGGGTGGATACCGGCTACCTACCGCCTGAAACCTATGACTACGCCGAAACCCTTAAGGATTTACTGCAGCTGAATCTTGAGGTGGTGCAACCTGCCATGAGCGCTGCGCGCATGGAGGCCCTAATGGGCAAACTATGGGAGAGCGAAGAGCCCGGTGCGCTGGCCACCTACCACCGCTTGCGCAAGGTGGAGCCCCTTGACCAAGCTTTGCTGGCTAAGCAAGTGAGCTGCTGGGCCAGTGGGGTTAGGGCGCGACAAACGGATCACAGGGCAACCATGGCACCCCTTGAGTTGGTGCGCGGTTGCTGGAGTTTGCGCCCCCTTTTGCTATGGACAAGCCGCGACGTGTACTACTACATGCAACAGCATTCTTTACCTGCCCATCCCCTATTTGAGAAGGGCTATAGCAGCGTTGGCGATTGGCATTCCAGTGGGCCAGATGGTGGCCAAGGTAGGGGCAGTCGATTCGCGGGCAAGCAGCAGGAATGTGGGCTTCACCTACAGGAATCAATGCTTGAAGGTGCTGGCATCTAAAAACGATGGAGCGGTTGTTATTGATTGGCAACAGCCGTTGGCATTGGTCGCATGGCGGCAGCTCTTGGCACACCAGCCCGGGGGAGGGTTTACGGCAATTTCAGCAGCAACCAGCTCAGCATTGGGCCGCTGTGGGCCTGGTGCCGAAGCCGCTTGAAGCTTGGCGCGGCTGCCAAATTTCGGCTGCTGATGTGCCCCTCAAGCAGCAGCAAGCTGGGTTGGGTGTTGATCGAGCCCTGGTGGGCTGGGGGGCCTGGCAGCGCAGCTCAACTGCAGTGTTGGTGGTTGATGCTGGCACCGCGGTGAGTTTCACGTTGGTTGATCGCAACGGCAACTTTTGTGGTGGGCGAATAATGGCTGGTGCTGCTTTGCAACTGAGCTCCCTCCACCAGGCCACTGCTGGCCTGCCAGCCGTTACCAAGCTTGAAATAACAGAAGCTTGGCCCCACACCACAAAAGAGGCCATGCAAGCAGGGGTGCTGAATGGAATGGCAGCTGCGCTTGTTTGTGCCGCTAAGGATCTACCCAAAGGCTGGGAAGGGGCCGCCATTTGGCTAACCGGTGGAGATGGGGAGCAGCTGCTGCCGTTGCTTGCAGCAGCTGGGCTGAAAACTCAATGGGCGCCAAATCTCGCCCTGGAGGCCCTTGCTGAAATCAAGGCTGAATTTCCAAGTCGCTGAGGATTGTGGATGCCATTGTTTCGGCTTTCACTTTTGTGTAAATCTTTTCAAGTTTGCCATCAGCATCGATAACAAAGGTGTGGCGCATCATGCCCATATATTCACGACCCATGAACTTTTTAAGACCATAACTTTCGTAGGCAGTGGCAACGGGGCATGGCTCTTCATCACTCAATAAAGTAAAGGGCAAGTCGTATTTTTCAATAAATTTGCCATGGCTTTTGGCGCCATCCTTACTGATTCCAAATACTTTGATGCCATTGCTTTTAAACACACTCCACTGGTCGCGGAAATTGCAGGCCTCTTTGGTGCAACCAGGGGTGTCGTCTTTTGGATAAAAATACAAAACAACCCTGCTGCCGCGTTGGGCCTCAAGGCTCACCATTTGGCCGCTCTCATCTGGAAGGGTGAAGCTGGGTGCAAGATCGCCTATTTGAAGTGCCATGGCTGCAGGTTTGGTCCCACGGGAGCTTAGGCAGTCGCGCTGGGGCTGGGGTGACCTGGGAAAACTTGCCCCTGGGGAACTAATGGATGGCACCACTTCCCAAGAGTTGGAATGGGCCAGATCCCTCCCTGCAGCAAGGCAAGAGAATTTTTTGCGCAGCAGGTTCCTGGTGCGCCAATGGCTGGCCCATTGGCTTGGTTGCAAACCAATGGCAGTGCCTTTAACCGCCCCCCCGGGGCAAGCTCCCCACCTAGGGGAGGAATGGGGCACGGTTAGTTGGAGCCATAGCGGACAAAGGCTTTTGCTTGGTTGGTCGCCACAAGCAGTGGGTGTTGATTTGGAGCGAGCCAATCGCCCGCTTGCGGCACAAGCTTTGTTGCAGAGATTTTTCCCCTTGCAAGAGCAGCAACAGTTGAGTTGCTTAAGCGCTTCTGAACTGCAGGGGGCGGTGTTGCGCAGTTGGGTGGCTAAGGAGGCTTTGATCAAACAAAGACGCAGCAGCATTTCCCTAGAGCTGGGGCATTGGTGGATGGAAAGCAAGCAGCCAAGGGCCATGCATTTGCCCACTGGTGTGTGGTGGCCAGTGCAGGTGCACTGCCTTTCCTTTGGAGCAGAACAGTGGTTTCTTGGCTGGAGTGGTGATAATTCACCTAGCCTGGAATATCTGGATTGCAGCTAGTTTCAGAGCACTTCTGCCCCAGCTATGCCACGCACCAGCAAGGTTGTACTGATTTTGTTGTTGAGCTTGGTGGGAATGGCTGGGTTGCTGCGCCTGCCTTTACTACCTCCGCCAGTGGCCCGCAGCAGCGCAGACACCACGTTGTCTGGTTTAGAGGCCCAAGAATCGCTTCAGGAGGTTCGTCAAGAGGCTGCGGCCTTAATGAGTAGATTTGTGGGTGGTGAGATCACCAGGCATTACTGGGGTGGGTTCACTCCATTTCTTGATGTGCTCGGCATCGAAATTCCGCCGGGGCTTGAGGCAAAGCTAGAAGTGTCTACAGATAAAGCCGTTTTTAGTTTGCGGCCGCGGCGGGCCCTAGAGCACTATCAGGCTGAGGTTCGAATTACCAGCAACGGCACCCGAGGTGTTGCCTGCCGAGGGGAGGGAGCCCCCAAGTCATTTCGGCTTGAGGGGGAAAGGCTGATCTGCCCGCTTGGTTGGGTAGCAATGATCGATCCCTCCGTTGATGGCTATCGCAAATAACTTTGTTGGGGTTTACGGATGGGGTTGGCTAATTTTCTTTTTGAAGCTAAATTAAGAACGACGTGTTTCGCTCTGCTCCCCATGCTGAAGCGCATTGCTGCTGGCCTTCTTGCCGGCGCTGCCATCTCCGCCTCCGCTCTGCCTGTTTCCGCTCAGCCTTCCCCTGTGCGTTGGAACTCAGGTGCAGCCGTTTGGACCACCAAATTCTCTGATTTCAACGACTTCCTGAAGTCGAAAGACGCCTACTCCGGCGAGCGCGGCCTCTCTTCAGGTTTAGCCGCTTCTGGCTGGACCGCCAAAGAGGTTCAAGCTGGTCTTTCCAAGACCTACAACGTTGATGTAGTTGGTGTTACCCGCTACCTCTACTCCAAAGACGGCGTTAAGTTCCTGCAGGATCAAACCCGCAGCTACTTCCCTTACTGGGCCCAGAAAGCAACTGCAGTTCAAGCCCTGCGTTCCGCAATCATCCTCGCTTCTGTAGACGGCAAGCTGTCTTCCGCTGCGATCATGAAGAACTTGCCCGTTGACTTCCGTTTGGCCGACACCTGCACCACCTTCGACGGTAAGCAGAACATCTGTGCTAAAGGCAAGTGCAAGGGTGAAGCTCAGTGCAGCTCACTGCTTTCCTGGTATGTGTTCCTGCCCGCCTGCATCCAGGCCAATCAGGTTCTCGATAAAGTTACCGCCGGCAGGCCTGCTGCAGCCGGTGCCGTTCGCGGCCTCTGGTGATCAGTTAATTAGATTTACTCAATTAACCCCGCCATTAGGCGGGGTTTTTTTTATGGCCAATTAGATGATGATGTTGCAAAGGTTGCACAAACTGGTTTCCTAACCGTTGCCGGTAATAATTCTCTAGCTCAGTAAATAAATCAATTGAAAAGTTTGCAAGCCACCATTGGCGATAGCTACTCTTCTTGCTGAACCAACGCTCTAGCCAGCTGGATGTGATCGAAACTAAAATTGTTTCCTGCCAATACTCATCTGAAACCTGCCAAGCAGAATTCTCAAGCTCAGTTTTAGCAACTTGTCCCCAATCTTGCAGTAATAACCACTCTTCTTCTGATTTAGTTGGGTTGGTGGTTGCGCAGTTAGCTTCCCTATTTGCTGATTTTAAATCCTCCTCTGGCAATAAACCAAAAGGACCACATTTCCCGTAACTAAAGAGTAGATCGATGCGACCTGTTTGAGTTACCAATAAATCAAGTTGTTTAAGCCATTTGTGGCGATCACTTTGATTTGCATTAACTAACGGATTATGAGTGATGATGTGATTAAACTTCCCACCTCTTTGGGTTTGTAATTTTTCAAGCTGCAGGGGATTTGCTTGGTGGATGGATGGTTTTTGCAGATTATCAAATAGCTGTAATTGTGTTTCAAGCCTTTTTGCTAACAGCTGATCTTCTACCTGTAAACAAACCAAGCCTTCAGTTGTTGCCATAATTACAGGCAATGCCCAATGAATTGAGGGGCAATTGCAGATCAAAACCCTATGCCGGGGCTGCAGGCTAATTCGCTGCCAAAAACGATTTTGTAATAGTTGGGCATAGCGGTGTTGCTGCTGTTGCTTAAGCCGCTCACCCTCCCAGCCAATGATTCCTGGCTTATAAAACATTTCACCTTGTAGGGCGCTTGGAAGATATTGCTGAGCCACCCAATTATTTGAGTAGTTATGAGGATATAAATAATTCTCTCCATCACCAAAGGCTGCTCCATCCCTGCTGGGATCCCGTAGATGCGCCGGTATTTCTTGGGCCCGCTCCAGCACCAAACTATTGAAAGCATCAAAATATGCTTTAGTGCTGTTGCTTTTGTTTGTATTTGCAAGGTAAAGAGTAGCTTGCACTAACGGATAGATACCCTCAGGTAAGCCGATGCGATCAAATGCTGAAGCACAGGCTTCAACTACAACCATAGCTTGAGGATCTGCAAGGCCAATGTCTTCCGCGGCTGCTATTAATAAGCGACGAAAAATAAATCGAGAATCTTCACCAGCCTTCACCATACGCGCCAACCAAAATAGAGCTGCATCTGGATCACTGCCACGAATTGATTTAATGAATGCGCTAATGGTGTCAAAATGAGCATCACCTTGTTTGTCGTATAAAACCGCTTGTTGTTGAATTGATTGTTCAGCAACGCTTAAATTAATTTCTATAATGCCTTCATTATTTGCCTGGCTGCTTTCAACGGCTAACTCCAAAGCATTAAGTAAGCTGCGGGCATCACCACCGGCCACGGCAACTAAATGCTGGCGAGCATCGGCGCTAATTTGAATACTTTTAGATCCATATCCATTCTCTTTGTCATCGATGGCCCGCTGTAGCATCAACTCTAGGTGAACTCGGCTCAATGGTTCTAGCCGAAATAATCTTGATCTACTTAATAGTGCTTTGTTAACTTCGAAAAATGGATTTTCCGTTGTGGCACCAATTAAAGTTACTGTTCCATTCTCAACCCAGGGTAAGAGTGCATCCTGTTGGGACTTATTAAATCGGTGCACCTCATCAATAAATAACAAGGTGCGTAATCCATGGCGGCCAAGTTTCTCCTGGGCCTGTTCAACCGCCTCCCTTAATTCACGAACGCCCGCTAACACCGCATTTAGGCTGCTGAAATAGCAGCGGCTGCTGTTGGCAATAATTCGAGCCAGGCTTGTTTTACCGGTGCCTGGTGGTCCATGCAAAATTATGCTGCCCAATCGATCTGCCTCGATAGCGCGTCGCAATAGGCAGCCGGGACCAAGGATTTCCTCTTGTCCAATAAAGTCGCTGAGGCACTGGGGCCGCAGGCGTTCCGCCAGGGGCGCTTGCCGTTGCAACTGCTGATCCCGTTGGTGGCTAAATAAATCCATAGGGATACTTTGCCGTTCTTCATCAAAAGATGGCAGGCTTAGGCCATCCGAATCATTCTTGTGCGCCAACTGCTTGCAGGGCTAATGCTGTTGGGGCTCCCCCTTACAGGATGTAGCCCTAAGGAGCCAAGCAAAAAACCGCTACCTGTTTCAACCTTGCAGGTGAAACCAGCCACTTTTCAAGACCTCGGGGATTACACCAGCACTTTGGAAGCTGTTGCTGAAGTGAAGATGGCAGCCGTTAGTAGTGGCAGGGTGCAGGCCCGGCTTGTACAGCCGGGGCAAAATGTGCAGGAGGGGCAAGAATTATTGCGTTTGCGGGTGAGGGAACGCACCGCTGATGTGCAGCAAGCCCAAGCCGATTTAGCCCGCAGTAATGCCCAGGTGGCTGAGGTAAGGGCAAAACTTGAAAAAGACAAATCAAATTACCAGCGTTACAACTACCTAAAGGGCCAAGGGGCGAGCAGTGCCCAGGAATTAGACGGCTATCGGGCCCAGTTTTTAGCCCAGCAGGCAAGTTTCAAAGCATCCTTAGATGGTGTAGCAGCTGCTAAAGCAGAACTTGAGGCGGCCCGTTCGCGCCTATCAGACAAAGTTGTGGCAGCGCCCATCGCTGGCCAAGTGGGTGATCTATTGGTAAAAGTTGGTGATGTGGTGAAAGAAGGTGATCCATTTACAACAATTACACGAAATGATTTGCTGTTAACTCGCATTGAAATACCATCAAATTTAAGCGGGCGGATCAAACTTGGCTTACCCGTTTGGCTAAGGGATACAAGCGATGCAAAAGTTTTAGCAAAAGGTATCGTTAGTTTTGTTAGCCCCTCCGTTAATAGTGGAAGTCAAGGTATATTAGTAAAGGCTGAATTTCTAAACCCTGAGGGTAAATTGCGCACTGGTGAGCGGGTGCGTACCCAGGTGGAATTTGCTAGGCAGAAGCAATTGGCTGTGCCCTTTTCAGCGGTTGTGCAAAGCGCTGGTCAAAGTTTTGTTTATGTGCTGGGTAATGCCAATCAGTTGCCAGCTGAATTGAGGCAAAAGCTTGAACTTGCACCCTCGGCCGCTGTGGCAATTAAGCTGCCGGTGCGCTTGGGCGCCTTGCAAAATAACTGCTACCCAGTGTTGTGGGGGCTGGGGGCTGGTAGCAGATTAATTAACAGTAATTTATTGAACCTTCGCAATGGCAGCGCTGTTAAAGCACGACCTGTTCGCGAGCGGAAATCCCTATGTACCCCAATTGGTTGACCTTCGCTGCATCATCACTTAAATTGGAACTAAACGCGTAAAGAACCGTGGGGATACATACTGCCAGCAAACCATTGATAACAAAACTATTGACAACAAAACCATTGACAAGAAAAACATTAGCAAACAAACTGTCTTGTAATAAAGTATTAGCCTTCCTTGGCCTTATTCCATTACTTGTCTTCACTGGATGTGGCATGCCAAAACCACTGCCACCCCAAAAACCTAAATTTAATTTGATCTACCCCAGCAGCAAGCGCTTTGATGATCAAGCAACCTATCAAAGTACACTGGAATCCATAAATAATGTTCCTCTGGCGGCGGAGATTGACGGAAGAATAATTGCAATGCCCATGTATGAAGGTCAAAAAGTAAAAAAAGGAGCTCCTTTATTTACCCTTGATCAGATTCAGCAAAAAGCAACCGCTGATTCTTCTGCAGCGGAGGCCCGCAAGGATTTGGTTAATGCCGAGCGATATATATTTTTAAATAATCAAGGCGCTGTTTCCACTAAAGATCGTGATTATTACGTTACCGCTGCAATTCAAAGTGCCGATCAAGCCAGATCGGATAAGGCAACCCTTGGATATAAGAATGTTGTTGCTCCGATCAATGGAACGGTAGGTAACATAAATCATAAACTGGGATCGGTTGTAAGAAGTGGCGAATCAATAGTAAATATTGTTGATAATAGCCGTTTGTGGCTAAGGTTGAATGTGCCAGGTGAGCTCAGCTATCGATTGAAATTAGGAATGCCTGTGCAATTAGATGTTTCAAATAAGCCAGAAATTCGCGTAAATGGGAATGTATCCTTTATCGCTCCAGCTTTAGATAAGCAAACCCAAACGCTGCTAATTAAGGCTACATTTGATAACCCAAGTGGTGTTTTGCGCAACAACCAAAGGGTTAGTGCGAGATTGTTATTCGCTGCTTCCACTAGTCTGGCAATACCGGAGGCAGCAGTATTTTTGCAAGCGGGAAAAACCTTTGTATTCACGGCGGTATCCCCAGCTGAGGCTAGAAGAACGCTTGGTAGGCCCATCGATAAGCAGGCCCTACCTGGTTCCCTTGTGGCGCTTCAGATGCCAGTTGAGTTGGGTACTTTGGAGAATGGCTTTTATCCGGTGCGAAATGGTTTAGGCGCTTCTGATCGATTGGTTTTGGGTAATCTTGCCCAAATTACTAGCGGCGCAGTGGTGGCATCGAAATGAGTTTATCCGACACTTTTATTCGCAGGCCGGTACTAAGCACTGTTTGCAGTATTTTAATTTTGATGGCAGGTTTGATATGTTTACCCCTGTTGCCAATTGAAAATCTACCTAATATTGCACCCCCCACAATTCAAGTAACAGCGAATTTACCTGGAGCTGATGCGCTTACGGTTGAAAGTGCTGTTACAGGACCATTGGAAGAACAGATAAATGGCGCCCCGGGAATGGATTACATAACATCCAACAGTACCAGTGAGGGAACAAGTCAGATAAACGTATATTTTACCCCTGATACAAATTCAGATATTGATCAAGTTAATGTATTGAATCGTGTTCAAACTGCAAGTGCTCAGCTACCCGATCAAGTTAATGCCCAAGGTATAACTGTTCAGCAAACGGCTAGTAGCTATCTTTTGGTTTATAACCTCACTTCTAGCGAGGGGCAATTTGATCGAAATTATTTGAACGGACTATATCAATTGAATTTGGCATACCCCCTTGGTAGGGCCCAGGGTGTTGGGCAGGTGAATGTTTTTGGTAGCAGTAATCCTGCCTACCGCCTATGGGTTGATCCGCTCAAATTAGCCCGCTTCAATTTAACCGTATTAGATGTTACTAATGCCCTTAAATCCCAAAACCAAATAGTTATTGGTGGTTTCATTGGTGGCCCACCTTCCGTTGCCAGCAATCGATCCACATTCCCGATATTGGTGGAAGGAAACCTTAAAACAGTTGAAGCTTTTGAAAATCTCATCCTCAGCACTGGGCCTGGTGGTTCCGATACCGCTAAGGGCCCAGATGGCAGCTTGATTAGGTTGAGGGATGTGGGTAGGGCGGAATATGCATTTCAAAACTTTTATCAGTCTGCTGAGAATGTATTAACAGGAAATCCTTGCATCGGTTTTGGGGTTATCCAGTTGCCGGGAACAAATGCTATTAAAACTGCTAAAGCTGTTGATCAAGTACTTTCAGACTTCAGAGCTACTTTGCCTCCGGGCGTAGTACTTGAGAAGGTTTTTGATCAAACGGATTTCATCAATGCTTCCATCTATGGAGCTCTCGATGCCCTTAGGGATGCGGTGGTGTTAGTTCTATTGATAATATTTTTATTCTTGCAGGATTGGAAAGCAACGATGGTACCTGCTCTGGCATTGCCAATCGCCCTCTTAGGAGCATTGGTTTTTGTGAAGGCATTTGGATTTTCAATTAATGAATTAACACTTCTAGGCATTATTTTGGCTACAGGATTAGTTGTTGATGATGCCATAGTTGTAGTTGAAGCTGTTTCTGCGAAAATCGAAGCTGGGGATAAGCCCTTTGCGGCAGCATCCAATGCAATGAAAGAGTTAACTGGGGCGATAATGGCAACCGCACTTGTGCTGTTGGCTGTTTTTATCCCCGTTACTTTTTTCCCGGGTGCAACCGGTGTTATCTATAGACAATTTGCCCTAACTATAGTTTTTGCGATATTAGTTAGTACATTTAATGCCATAACTGGTAAGCCCTTGCAGTCTGCCCTCCTCCTGGGCGGTGGAAAAACCAATCCCAGCGGTTGGCAATGGGTTGTAATAGCGGGTTTGTTTGGCACCGGATATGGATATCTATTTGGGGGTTGGCCATGGAGCATTGGCTTTGGCCTATTGGGTGCATTAGTTGGCGCCTTCCTGCAGCCAATCTTCCGTGGATTCAATCACTTCTTTGCAGGTCTGCAGCGGGCCTATAGCGCCTTGCTTGCCAATGCAATTCGTCTACGCAGGCTAATTATTGCTGCACTACTTGGTGGTGTTGTTTTAACAGGCTTTGCCTTTGTGGCTATTCCCACCGGTTTTGTTCCCACCGAAGATCAAGGCTATGGTCTAGGCATCATTCAATTGCCACCACAGGCTTCTATCGAAGCCACGATGGAAGTGGCCTCAAAGGTGCGCGCGGTTGTTTCTAAAGAACCTGATGTTGTTAGTGGTGAAGTTGTTGGCGGCGCTGGATTTAATGGTGGATCTTTAAACCAGGGTCTTTTCTTCTTCGGCTTAAAACCAATTGAGGAGCGTACCAATCCAAGTCAATCTGCGAACGCAATCATAAGGAGAATGAACTTGGAGTTTCGAAAGATTCCTGGAGCCTTGGTTTTGGCGCAACCGCCAGCTGCCGTGCCAGGTTTTAGTGCCCAGGGGGGTGTTTCCTTCCAGTTTAATGATTTAAGTAATGGTGGATATTCTTTCACTGATCTGAGTAAACTAGCCAGTCAATTAATTAGGCGATCCCTTGCAACAGGTAATTTCTTTAACCTCTATACGCAATTTGTTAGTGATGCCCCCGCCTGGCGCCTGGAGCCAGATCGGGATCGAATGGCATCTATGAATGTAGATTTCGGCACTGCTATGCAGGTATTGGGGGCGCTTAATGGGGGTGTGTTTGTTAATCAAACCTATGAAGATGGACAATATAGGCAGGTTTATGTGCAGGCGGAGGGCAGTAAGCGATCGGTTGTTCAAGATCTTGATAATTTGTATGTTCCAAATGCTTCGGGTCAGCAAATCCCCCTGAGTAATTTTATCAAAGTAAAACTTGATAGCTCACCACCAATTGTAAGCCATTATAATTTATATCGATCTGTGTTAATCCAAGGTGTTGAAGCTATCGGTAAGAGCAGTGGTCAGGCAATAGATAGCCTTGCAGATAACTTCCGTCAGTTGAATTTTAGTAATATCGGATCAGCTTGGTCTTCTTTAAGTAGATCTGAGGTTGCGGCTGGATCCCTTGCAGCGTTTGTTTTTGCCTTGGGCATCATCGTTGTTTTTCTTGTACTTTCTGCCCAGTATGGCAGTTACTTTGATCCTCTGGTTATCTTAATGACCGTTCCCCTGGCCATGCTTGGCGCCTTGATTTTCCTTGTATTGATGGGGCAGGTAAATAATGTTTATGCCCAAGTTGGCTTGGTTACGCTGATTGGCCTAGCGGCCAAAAATGGAATTTTGATTGTAGATCTTGCCAATCAACGTATGGATACGGGCTTAACGGCTGCCGAAGCGGTTCAGGGTGCAGCTGAATCAAGATTCAGGCCTATCCTCATGACTGCTTCGGCTGCCCTCTCGGGTTTTTTCCCTTTGGTTATTGCCAGTGGCGCAGGGGCGCTGAGCCAGCGGTCGGTGGGTTCAGTGATCTTTGGTGGCTTGCTGGTTGCCACTGTTATGAGTTTATTTGTGGTGCCTGCTTTTTATGTTTTTATCAAAAAACTTGAGGCTAATTGGTTCCCAGCCAGTGTTTCTTTAAATAACTAATGCCCCTTCCCCATCCCCCTGGATATAAGCCTCCCCATCAAACTAAACTTGATAAGCGCAGGCTCTTATTATCTGTTTTTTTATTCTCAATGATGGCTGCTTTGCTGTTGGGTTTTGGCCACAGGGCTGCAAGAGTGCCTGGCACTCTTTTGCAACCCATTCCAATAAATAATTTTATTTTAGTGGTAGTTGGTGCGGCTTTTTGTGGATTATGGGCTGAAATAATTCGCCAGCTTGCTTTAATGGCCCGATCCCGTGATGCTTCTAACTAGGTTAATTTGTATGGGATTTAGGTGATAACAGTTGGTTTATTCATTCCCGTGCCTTTGCTTATGCCGGCAAGATTATCTGCTGCTTTAATCATTTCCCCAAGGGCCATTTGGGGATCTTGATGTAAATTCCCATTCATTGATACATAACGTTCAAGATATAGCCTTAATGTGGCGCCTTGGGTGCCAGTGCCAGAAAGACGTAATATTATCCTGCTTCCATCTTCAAGCAATATTCTTAATCCCTGCCCAGTAGTTATTGACCCATCCACTGGATCAGCATAGGAGAAGTCATCTGCCAGGGCTATGGTGTTATCAGCAAACTTTTCACCTTTTAGGCTGCCAAGGCGATCGTGTAGGCCCTGGTAGATGCTGTGAGCGCGATTACTATCAACGCCTTCATAATCATGGCGAGAATAATAATGGCGGCCATATTGATTCCAATGGTCGCTCATAACATCTGCAACACTGCATTGGCGTTTTGCAAGTATGGATAACCAAAACAACACAGCCCAGAGGCCATCTTTTTCCCTGATATGGTTGCTCCCCGTACCAAAACTCTCCTCCCCGCAAATAGTTATTTTTCCGGCATCTAGTAAATTCCCAAAAAATTTCCAGCCCGTTGGCGTTTCATAGCATTGGATACCAAGTTGTTTGGCCACTAGGTCTACAGCGGCACTGGTTGGCATCGAGCGGGCTACACCTGCAAGGCCTTCCGCATAACCTTTCGCCAGAGACGAATTTGCTGTAATAACTGCAAGGCTGTCGCTAGGGTTTACAAAACAACGTTGCCCTAGAACCATATTGCGATCGCCATCGCCGTCGCAGGCGGCCCCAAATCGGTATTGATCGCTATTTAATAGTAGGTTTGCAAGCTCATGGGCATAGGTGAGATTTGGATCTGGATGACCACCTCCAAAATCTTCAAGGGGCTTTCCGTTTCGCACTGTGCCACTGGGGGCACCAAGGCGCTGTTCAAACAGTTGAGTTGCATAGGGGCCGGTTACCGCATGCATTGCGTCGAATGCCAGCGGCCAATTCGACTGAAGTAAACCGCTGAGAAGATCAAAGTCGAATAAATTTTCCATAAGTTTTAAGTAATCGTTTATTCCATCTATTACCTCCACCTCAAAGCCTGGATATGTATATTTTTGGGCTTGATTTAATGATAGATTGGGAAGATCAGAGATGCTGTAATCTTCCAAGGATTTGCTGCATTCGTATATTTCGTTTGTTAGGGATTCAGGGGCTGGACCGCCGTTTGCGCCATTGAGCTTTACTCCGAAATCACCATCGGGGCCACCTGGGTTGTGGCTAGCGCTCAGAATGATTCCGCCAATTGCATTTCTACTTCTAATTAAATGGGAAGCAGCTGGAGTGCTGAGGATTCCATCGGTGGTGAGTATCAACTCAGCAATGCCATGGGCAGCTGCCATGCGGGCGATCACTTGAATTGCCTTGTTATTCCCAAAGCGTCCGTCGCCACCCACCACAAGGGTTCCCCCTTGCACCCCTGGCAGCACCCGCAGGATTGATTCAATAAAGCTTTCTAGGTAGTGGGGCTGGCTAAAATGCTTAACGCTTTTGCGTAGGCCCGAAGTACCCGGTTTTTGGTCTTGAAAAGCTTGGCTGAGCTGGATTCTTTCGATTGCAGGGCTTTGGGGTGCTGTCAATGGATTCTCTAGCTCGCTTAGTTATCCTAAAGTTCGTTCAAACAGGGCAAGTGGATATGCGGAATCCTTTTTGGTTGCAGCCAGCCTGCTTATTTCCACTGGCACTTATTTTCAGTTTGCTGTTTGCGCCAGCCCATGCCGCTGTTGAACCGGCATACCCTCAAGCGCTTTTAAAAGTTAAGGAAGCAACCGAGGCGGTGCTTGGCCGCACTGGCACTGAGGGGTGCCTACAAGGAAAATTAATGAATGCAATGGTGGAGCTATCCAACAGTTGTGATGCCTCCGGTCGCAAGGATTCAATTTGTAATTTTGCAGACAAATTTGTGATGTCTTCGGTGCCTCCCTTGGCGGGATTGGATGATGCAGCCCAGCAGTTCTTAAAACTCACATCAAGTCCCTAGCGCTTTTTGATGCCGGGCCCTGTTTCAGCTGGGGCAGCTGGTTTTTCCTGTTCTTTTTTAACGCAGAGTTGTAGTAAATCTGTTGCCTTGTTCAGCAATAGTTCCTTGCGATCAAAGTTGTTGATTGCGGCTACTTTTGCCTTTATGGTGATAGTAAATGCAGTGTCTTTGCATAATGCTGTTAGGAAAGGTTTGTCTAGTAATTTATCGGCCAAAATTCTTGCAGCTTGGCAGCCGGCATCTTGGTTCCTTTGGGCGCATTCCACCACGGCATCAAAGGTTGGTTTGAGGTCTGTTTTGGTTAAAGGTTCCAGCTCCGCCTCAAGCTGTTTTGCGCTCTTGGCCTGTTGGGCGGAGGCAGGGGCCACTTGAAGTGCGAATAAGCTGAGGCAAACCAAAAAAAATCTTGCCATGGCTACGGAGAAACTTCCCTATTGGTCATAACTTTGCCACAGAATCGCTCAGCTTTATCCAATTTCTTTTCCAATCCAGGTGATATCCCAAGGTTTGCCCCTCCCCAAAGACGATCGATCTCCCTTGTGAAATGCCTAGCTAGTTGAGCCGAATGGATAATTACTAGGGTTTCATCATTGCCATGGGCGGCGCTGGGGCTCCAATTAAATGAACCACTGATAACAGTTTTGCCATCAATTACAGCTAATTTATGATGTAATTTATCTCCGTTAGCTAATTTGGGTATGCCAACTGCCATTAATGGTTTTTGCCAAGGCTTATTTTTTGCTTCTAATTTGCAGCGTTTATCAGGAAGGCTCACTCCCATGATATCAAGAAGTTCCGAATAGCTCCGACTGGCAAATCCAGGATCAACCAATACTCTTAATTTTATACCAGCCCTTACCCTTTCTTCTAAAACCCCTGTTAGCTCTTGGGCTGAAAATACGAATAGTGCCAAATCAATTTTTTCTCTTGCTTGTTTTAAAGTATTTGCAATTATTGCTAATCCATTGCTTGGATTACTTCGCTTGTGGGGCGCAAACAGAACTTGTAATTTAGCCGTTCCCACCATCGCTTCTTGAGTGGATCCTGAATCTTTGTTGATGCCAAATTGATTATTCCAAAGTTTTTCAAACTCCCCCCTAAATATTTGAGCTAAGGCCTGATCATTTACTTTGATTAAGTGATTTGTGGTCCCTTTTGTGTGCCCAGCCCCTGCATCTCCATGGATGTCTGAATTGCTAAAATTGGCTGATCCAAAGATTACATGCTTTTGATCTATTACCAAAAATTTGTGGTGCATTAGGCCACTGCCTTTGCTGTTGTCTGCTGTGTCGTCTTTCAATGGCACGCCAGCTGTTTCAAGCAGGGCCATTGCATCTCCATTAAGGGTTTCTTCTGCATTTAGCCTGCCATCATTGTTTGCATCGGCTAGGGCTGCCAATTGCCCCAAGCGCTGTTGCTGATGGGCTGGAAGCCCTGCCGCATGCAATTTGCTCCACGGTTTGCGATATTGATTTTCAACTACCACTCTTACCCTGATGCCGGCTCGATGTTTTGCAGCTAATGCCTTTGCAATTCTTGGCAGTGATAATTCTTGAACAGCAACTAAAACCTCACCTTTGGCGCCGTTAATAGCTTCTAGAATGAATTGTTCAAGGTCGTCACCGGGGCGATTCCTCCCGTTGATTGGGCTTTTGTATTCAGCTTGGCTAAGTTGATTAAACCTAACCTCTATCCCCTCTGGTTGATCTATATTTTGTTGCTTGTTTGCTAGGTAGCTCGCCGTGGCCGAGCAGCCTGTATTAAGAGCTCCAATTAGCGCAGTTGTAACGCAGATTAAAAGCTTGAGGTTTATTTTTTTAACAAGCAATCTCCTGAGTGCGAATACTTACAGTATTCCCCTTATTGGGGTTTTATTGCTTAGCTGTGTTCAGGCATTTCTGCAAAACGAAGCATTAAGGCAAACCAAAGGCAACTCACCACTAATATCAAGCCCACTCCAGCTCCTATGCCCGCCTGCTTCATGAGTAGGGGCACTGCCAAAGGCAGCGTTAATGAACCCGCAAGGGGTATACCTAATACAAGCAGTTTTTTTAGGGGCACCTAGTTAGAACCACTCTGCTTTTGCTTGTCCTGGGGTGTTGCTGTTGTCTTCTGGGGTGGTGCGCTCAAACTCAAGGGTGATGTTTCTGCTTTGTTCACCATCAGCGGCAACGGCCTTGATTGGATAGAGCTGCTTGCCATCACGGAAGGGAACTTGAATCCTAAATGTGCCATCCGCTGAGAGTGGTACAACCTCTTCTCCAATGGAAAGGGTTGCTGATGGTTCAGTGGCTCCGTAAACAATCAACTCTGCATCAGCCACCAGCCAGAAAGAGCGTTGGCGAGGGGCTACACCACCAATGCCACTCTCATTGCGGCCACTAGCCCACCGGCCAATCCCTGAATCATTCAAGCCGTGCAGGGAGGAATTGTTTTCATCCATTTCATGGAATGCCTCTGAACCGCGGCCCAGCTTGCGCCAACGAACAGTGGCAGTTTGATAGAGGCGCTCATGGAGACTGCTGTCGCCAGATTCCATGGGGGCTGGCAGGGTGGTGGGAGCTGCATCCAGGGAGAAGGGAACAAATTGATCAAGAATTTGTTCACTGGGATGCAAGGCTGGAACCCTTGCAACAGCTGAGAAGGCTAAGGAGAACCAACCGCCATCAGTTTTGCGAAAGCCCAGCTCAACGCGGTAATCGCGGTCGCTCAGGGGTACAGGTAGATACCACTCGGTTGCATTGCTATCAACCACCACTTCTTGCAGGGTGTGGGGGTGGCTTGCTCCGCTCTGCAGGCCGGTTACATCAGAAACCCTCAGGCACAGTTGGCGGGCACCAGCTGAAGTTGCTGCATTTCTGCTATCGCTGGAGATCTCCCAAAACACATAGGCCCATTGAGGATCCCTGGGTAGAAACACCACCCTGGTTTCAGCTAATGGAAGGGGAACATCACCAAGGCTGGTTTCCATCTCAGCCAAGGAGATTGCTGTTTCAAGCCGTGTGCGACCTGTGCTGAACTCCTGCTGCTTGCTGATGGCATCCAGGAGCTCTTCCTTGGATTTACGGCTGTAGAGCCCAACACCTAGGTCACTGGCCACACGGCGCAACTGCCGCAGGGTTAGACGGGCTAGTGACGAAAGCGTTTGGTTCACCACGATTAAAGGATTGGTTTGGGATCACTTTGGCTTTAGTAACCAAATCCCACAAGCGGCTTGGGCTGCCTGGTCAGCAATCGCTGATTCTTAACCCTCGAAAATCGCTGATTTGAGCGGCTGTTTTCAGCGGCCGATGCTTCGGTAAGGCACCTTCGCAAGGAAGTTTTCAGCGATTTCACCGGCGGGCGCAGCGGTGCGCATGGCGGGCAGGGAGCGTACCCATGGCATGTAGTCCTCTGGGTAACCACCGCGCCTTTGGCGAGCCCTTGGGGGCAGGGCACGGGGGGTACCGGTGTAAACGACTTGGGGAAAACCAAGGATTTTTCGGTAGTAGGCGTCGTAGCGGGGGCTGGTGATGTTGAAGGGAGTTTCACCAAGGTCGCGGGAACCCACCACGCGGTTGCGCTGGAAAGGAACCGTGTCAAAGCCAAAGGCGTTGAGATATTCATCGCTGTTGATGATGTCGTCCACCATGCCCTTTACCCCTCGGGTCATGATCACTGCAGCCCAGGCGATCTCTTCGCTTTTGCCGTGGGTGGTGCGGCCCAAAAGTTTTTCCACCAGGTGGCGAACCACCTTGTAGTTGCTGTTTAGGTTGTAAAAACTGCGGTTAAAGGTGTCTGAAAGGCAAAGGGAGCGGATGAAATCACGAACGGTGATCTGTCCGTTGCGCAGCTGGCTTTCTAGGAAGCGATCCCGATCAACCTTGAATGCATGGAAAAAGATTTGGCGATAGGCGGCTTCAATCACGAAACCCAGCTCTTGACGACCGAGGGTTCTATCAAGTGCAACAGCCTTGGGATCTTCATCCGATCCCACCCGGAAGGGCTCTACTCGGGCATTTTTAGTGGTGGGAGCGTATGAGAGAAGGGGCAGGGCCACGCGTGATCAGCATCCGTTGTTGATGATCGTAGAAGTAGGGCAGTCCCTGGGAGCTTTTGTAGTTCACGGCACTCACAGTCCGTAACCTTCCAGAGCTGATTGCAATTGCTTCACCAGCCCAGCAAAGAAGCAGCAATGCCATTGCTGGAGCTGGATGTGCTGCTTTGCTGACCGCCGTTAAGCCTGGTTTCGATACATAGGGATGCTGTGTTGGATAAGCCCTCCACGGTGCTGCTGCGCAGGCGGATATTGGGGCTCACAAACCAAAAGCGTTCTTCGCTTGCCATGGTTTCGTAGCTGGTTGTTAGCCAAAGGCTCCCCTCTTGGTCGAGGCGAAAATTTCCGGCCACGGGAGCGGTTTCGGCATAGCCCCGATCCCGCAGCAATAGCCCTTGCCTGCCTTCTGTGTCGGTGGGGATCAGGGCAAACATGCTTTCACCCTCATGGGCTTCACCATGTTTATCCCATGCCATCGATCCCCCCCAGCGCACGTGGCAGCCGCCAACCACCTCGCCGGGGTTTTGGTTGTGCAGATTGGCCATTGCCACTAGGCGCGGATCATCGGGGCTGAGCATCGCCACTTCGATTAAGGAGCCCCCTGCTTCAGCCCTTCGATGCAGCAGATGGTGGCTGGTGCGTTGGGAGCGCCAGCTACCAGCGCTTAAACGAAAAAAAGTGAGGGCGTTATCGATTTGATCCATGGAAATGGCTTCAGGTGAGAGGTTGGAGCCGAAAACCGCAGGCGTGGCCCCCTTCAAGCTTCCAATGCACCCTCTCAACGGCGCAATCGGGAAAAGTTTTACGCATTAATTGCAGTTCTTGATCACAAATTACCGGGAATGCCTCCGCAACCCTAGATACCGAGCAGTGATATTCCTGCAGCATCCAGTTAGGGCCACCAGGTTCTGCCTCACAATCAGCCACATACCCCTCCCTTCGCCTTAGCTCCACCAATTTTTCCAGCCTCTGGCCAAGGGCACCATTGCCAATTTGACTGCGATAGCTCTTGGCCAGCAGTTCGGCCTGGTTGTAAAGCAAACTTTGAACCTGGCTTGGGCTGAGGCTTTCACTCATCGATTGCAATAAACCCAAGGCAAAGTGTTCACTGCCATCTGGAAAGTGCCCCCTGCCGGCGCTGGTAAGTCGCCAGCGGTTGCTGGGCCTTCCCCTGCCGATGGCTTGGGGGCTGGCTTCAACTAGGCCCTTATCCTCCAAGCTGCGCAAATGCCTGCGCATCACCTGCACTGAAAGCTCTAGCTGCTCCGCCAATTCCCCAGCGCTTGCTTCGCCTTGACGCAGAAGCAAAGTAAGCGCCGCTTCATGGGTGGTGGCTGGGGAACTGCTGGTCATGGATCCAGCCTGGCATCAAGCAACTGCAATTGCGGAATCCAAGTAAATGTTTTGTACTCTCTGAATCAAATCAACACCCTCAGCTAGTGGGCGTTGGAAAGCTTTGCGGCCCATTATCAAGCCGCAACCACCAGCCCGCTTATTAATTACTGCGGTGCGAAGGGCATCATGGAGGTCATTGCGCCCCGCCGCCCCGCCGCTGTTGATCAGGCCGATCCGCCCTGCAAAACAATTGAGCACTTGATACCTGCACAAATCTATGGGGTTATCGCTGCTTAGTTCGCTGTAAACCCGTTCATCTGTCATGCCATAGGCCTCGCCTAAGGCCTTCTCCACGGCCCGATAGCCCCCATTGTTTTCAGGAAGCTTCTGTTTAATTATGTCTGCTCCAATGGTTACACCAAGGTGATTAGCTTGCCCTGTGAGATCAGCGGCTAGGTGGTAATCGGCATCGGCTTGCTTGAAAAGGGGATTTCGCAAGTAACACCAGAGAACGGTTGCCAGGCCCCGCTGGTGGGCCTGCTCAAATAAAGCGGAAACCTGTTGTAGTTCGCGGTTGCAATCATCGCTGCCGAAATAAATGGTGGCTCCCACGGCAACGGCCCCCATGTTCCAGGCTTGATCTACCGATGCAAACAGGATTTGCTCGTGGTTATTGGGCGCTGTTAAGAGTTGGTTGTGGTTGAGCTTCACCAAAAAAGGGATGCGATGGGCCCAGCGGCGCGCCACGGAACCCAGCACCCCAAGGGTTGAAGCAACTGCGCTGCAGCCTGCCTCCACGGCCAGTTCAATGATCGCTTCACTGTCGAAGTAACTGGGATTTGGGCTAAACGAGTGGGCTGCAGAATGTTCAATTCCTTGGTCTACCGGAAGAATTGATAGATAGCCCGTATGGGCCAACCTGCCAGCGCCATAGAGCTGTTGAATGCTGCGCAAAACCTGGGGGGAGCGATCTGAACAAGCAAAAAGACGGCTCACTCCATCGGCGCTGGGGAGGTGCAGAAGCTTTTGAGGCACCTTGGCTTGGCTATGGAGCAGAAGTTCCGCCTCATCACCCAGCAGCTCTTCAATGGAAACTTGGGGCAGCCCGGATTGGGTAACCATGGATTTGGATCAGCTCTTAACTGCAAGCTATGGCGCCAAAAGCAGCTTTCAGTTAAGGGAAAGGTCGCGGCGGGTCATACCCTTGCTTTACCCTTGGTATAGGAAACCAGGGTGTTTCGTAAATTCCCTCGCCCATAGCCCCATGGCTCACGACACAAACACTCCAGCCGTTTCAGAGAGTCTTGAGGTGATTCGGCGTTTTGCCGAAACCTATGCCCAACGCACCGGCACCTATTTTTGCAGCGATCCTGGCGTTACGGCCGTTGTGCTTGAGGGATTGGCTCGCCATAAAGACGACCTGGGTGGTGCCCTTTGCCCCTGCCGTCACTATGAAGACAAGCAGGCGGAAGTAGAGCAGGCCTTCTGGAATTGCCCCTGTGTGCCAATGCGCGAGCGCAAGGAATGTCACTGCATGCTTTTTCTCACTGAAGACAATCCATTTAGGGGTGAACAGCAAACAATCTCTATTGAAGAAATCCAAGCCCACACCACCGGCTAATGACCGCAACCTCCTCCCCAATTACGCCGCCTTCCAGCCTTGGCTCAGAGCTCAGCGATCTGGTTCAACAGCCCTATCGCTACGGCTTTGTAACTGATATTGAAACCGATAAAATCGCCAAGGGTTTAGATGAAGATGTGGTGCGACTAATATCAGCAAAAAAGCATGAGCCAGAGTTCCTATTGAATTTTCGGCTCAAGGCTTTTCGCGTTTGGCAGCGCATGGAGGAGCCGGATTGGGCCGCTTTGGGTTATCCCAAGATTGACTACCAAAATATAATTTATTACGCTGCTCCCAAACAGCAGCAAAAAAAGTCAAGCCTCGATGAAGTTGATCCAAAGC
Source organism: Synechococcus lacustris Maggiore-St4-Slac (assembly GCF_024345595.1). Classification (NCBI taxonomy): domain Bacteria; kingdom Bacillati; phylum Cyanobacteriota; class Cyanophyceae; order Synechococcales; family Synechococcaceae; genus Synechococcus; species Synechococcus lacustris. The sequence continues at coordinate 36,590 of NZ_JAGQBK010000009.1, forward strand.
TATTGGAAACCTTCGAGAAATTAGGAATACCCCTAAGTGAGCAAAAACGTCTTTCAAACGTAGCTGTTGATGCGGTGTTTGACAGCGTTTCAATTGCCACTACCTATAAGGAAAAACTCGCCGAAGATGGGGTAATTTTTTGTTCATTCACAGAAGCTGTTGATGAGCATAGGGATTTAATCGAACGCTATTTGGGTTCGGTTGTTCCCATTGGAGACAACTATTTCGCTGCATTAAATTCAGCTGTATTTAGTGATGGATCCTTTGTTTTTATTCCCAAAGGGGTTGCCTGCCCCATGGATCTTTCCACTTATTTTCGCATCAATAGTGGTGATACAGGTCAATTTGAACGCACTTTGATAGTGGCGGAAGAGGGGGCTTCGGTGAGCTATCTGGAAGGTTGTACTGCACCGATGTTTGATACCAATCAATTACATGCAGCCGTAGTTGAACTAGTTGCCCATACCGATGCTTCAATAAAGTATTCAACCGTTCAAAATTGGTATGCTGGTGATGAATCAGGTAAGGGTGGTATTTACAATTTTGTTACCAAACGTGGGATTTGTGAGGGACCCCGTAGCCACATCAGTTGGACCCAAGTGGAAACAGGTTCTGCAATTACCTGGAAATATCCCAGTTGCCTGCTTGTAGGTGATGATTCAGTTGGTGAATTTTATTCTGTTGCCCTCACCAACAACCATCAACAAGCTGATACGGGCACAAAAATGTTGCACGTGGGTGCCCGCACTCGCTCCACAATTGTTAGCAAGGGAATAAGTGCCGGCAAGTCTTCCAATAGCTATAGGGGTTTGGTGCAAATTGGCCCCAAGGCCTGCGGAGCCCGTAATTACAGCCAGTGCGATTCAATGCTCATTGGTGACAAGGCTGCAGCAAATACTTTCCCTTACATACGCTCCCAGCAACCTGATTCCACAATTGAACATGAGGCAAGCACCTGCCGAATTTCAGCGGATCAGCTTTTTTATCTGCAAAGCAGGGGGATTTCCTTTGAAGAGGCGGTTTCAATGATGGTTAGCGGCTTTTGTCGTGATGTTTTTAATCAGCTCCCCTTGGAGTTTGCGGCCGAGGCAGATAAATTGCTTGCCCTCAAATTGGAGGGGTCCGTTGGTTAACGGACCTAACGCAACTCTGATTTCCCCATTCATTTTGATATTTCACCTGTGACGGCTACCACCACCACCCCAAATCCCCCCCTGCTGGAAGTTAGCAACCTCAGGGCAAGCGTTGTTGATCATGAACTTGATCAGGAAATTCTCTGCGGCGTTAATCTAACGGTGAGGGTTGGTGAAATTCATGCATTGATGGGTCGTAATGGCAGTGGAAAAAGTACTCTTTCTAAGGTGATTGCTGGCCATCCTTCCTATGTAATTACAGCTGGTTCTATTCGTTTCAAGGGTAGGGATCTGGCTGAATTGGCCCCAGAGGAGCGTTCACGGGCAGGCATATTTTTAGGTTTCCAATATCCGGTTGAGATACCTGGAGTTAGCAATTTGGAGTTCCTGCGGGTTTCCACTAACGCCAGGCGCATTGCCCTTGGCCTGGAGGAGTTGGATACATTTAGTTTCGAAGATCATTTGCAGCAACGTTTGCAATTAGTGCAGATGGATCCATCCTTTTTGGATCGAAGCTTGAATGAAGGCTTTTCCGGTGGAGAAAAAAAGCGCAACGAAATTCTGCAAATGGCTTTGCTCGAGCCATCCCTTGCAATTCTTGATGAAACTGACTCTGGCTTAGATATAGATGCACTGCGCATTGTTGCAGAGGGAGTGAATCATTTAGCTGGTCCCAATAATGCAACTCTGTTGATTACCCACTATCAAAGGTTGCTCGAAGCAGTAACGCCTCACTTTGTGCATGTGATGGCCCATGGTCGAATCTTGCGCACCGCCGGCCCTGAACTTGCCTTTGAACTGGAAAGCAAAGGGTACGACTGGATTGATGTTGAAGCTGGCATCAGTTCTAGGGCTGATGCGATTGGGGAGGCGGAGCATGAGCTGGCTTAACCACTTCCTCCAAGCCCATGGCAGTGGATCAGAGCAAGCAATTGATCAATTGCAGCAGCAGGGCTTGCCCCATCGGCGCCTAGAGCCCTGGAGATTTACAGATATTGCTCCCCTCACCGGCCTCACTCCTGCTCTGCTCAAGCCGAGGGGAGCGGCCCAAGCTGTTGCCCATCCAGCTGTTGAGTCAGGGGTGGTGCGTTTAATGCTTGCTCAAAATGGTTGCAACTTTGTGCTTGCGCCCGGCTCCGCTCAGCCCCCCACCGGATTAGAGATTGAAAGCGCACCCAGGGGAGGGGCCTGCGCCGATAGTGCTTGGGTGTTTCAGTTGCAGGATGTGTTGGCTGGTCCAGCCTTGAATTTGCAATTGGAGCCTGGTGAATCCCTACGGCTTGAATTGCTGCTAAATCCCGGAGAGGCCAACGCATTATTAACACCACATCTTCAAATTCACTTGGCTGATGGTGCTTCTTTAGAGTTATTTGTGCAGCTACAAAGCAGTGAAAATAGTTTAATTCTTTTTACTTCTATTATTGATCTAGGTAATGCTGCTCAATTGCTTGAAGCCCAAAGCCTCAGCGGAGCTGAGGGGGCAGTTTTATTAAGTGGAGCCGAAGTTAAGCAAGCTCCCTCTAGCCGCTATGAACGCAGCGCCTTTGTGCATGGCTGGGCCTTGGCCCGTCAGGAGCCTCGGGTTCAGCAAACCGATGGTGCTGCCCACACCTGTTTAAAAGATTTGGCGATTGCGGATCTAGATCAAATCATTGATCTACATAGCTCTGTGCGTTTTGATGGCCCAAACGGTTGCCTTGAGCAGCTGCAAAAAGCCTTGGTTGATGATTCTGCCCACAGTATTTTTAATGGCTCGGTGCAGGTGCCAAGGTTGGCACAGGGCACTGATGCTTCTCAATTAAGTCGTCATATGTTACTTAGTAATCGCGCCCGAGTAGACGCAAAGCCAGAGCTAGCAATCATTGCAGATGATGTTCGTTGCAGCCATGGCGCAACAATTAGTAGTTTGGCAGACGAAGAATTGTTTTATATGCAAAGCCGTGGGATTAAACGTGAACAGGCGGTTGCCCTATTGAAAAAAGGTTTTTGCATGCAGATTATTAATTCCATGCCTGCCCTTGCCCGCAGCTGGGATCTGCTAAAGCAATCTTCATAGCCATGAACACACAATCTGCCATTGTTAATGATTTGGCCCAGCGCTGTAGAGGCGATTTTCCTGTATTGAATCAAACCATAAATGGTAAACCACTTATTTATCTCGACCATGCGGCAACCAGTCAAAAGCCCAAGCGTGTATTAGATGCTTTAAATAATTATTACAGCCATGACAATGCTAATGTTCACCGCGGTGCCCATAGCCTCAGTGCAAGGGCTACCGATGCATTTGAAGCGGCGCGAACTAAAGTGGCTAAATTTATTGGCGCTAACGATTCCGCTGAGATTGTTTTTACTCGCAATGCTACTGAGGCGATCAATTTAGTTGCCTGCACTTGGGCTAATGCAAATTTGCAACCCGGTGATGAAATTCTCACATCAGTGATGGAGCATCACAGTAATTTAGTGCCGTGGCAACTGGTGGCCAACCGTACTGGAGCTGTTTTGCGCCATGTTGGCATTACTGCAAATGGAGAATTGGATATTGATGATTTTCGCGCCCAGCTTAATCAGCGCACTCGAATTGTACCGCTTGTTCAGCTAAGTAATAGCCTGGGTTGCTTAAATCCAATTGCCAACTTGGTTGAGTTGGCCCATGCTGTTGGTGCCAAGGTGCTGGTTGATGCTTGCCAGAGTGTTGCCCATATACCTGTGGATGTGCAAGCTTTAGCGTGTGATTGGTTGGTGGCTTCTAGCCACAAATTATGCGGCCCCACCGGCATGGGATTTCTTTGGGGGCGGCGTGAATTACTTGAAGAAGCGCCACCGTTCTTGGGTGGTGGCGAAATGATTGATGAGGTTTTCCTTAGCCACAGCACCTGGGCAGGGCTGCCCCATAAGTTTGAGGCGGGAACGCCCGCCATTGGCGAAGCAATTGGCATGGGTGCCGCCCTTGATTACTTAGCGGATATTGGTTTAGTTCAAATCCATGCTTGGGAGCAGCAATTAACTGCTCAGCTATGGGATGGCTTAGCACGCATTGAGGATTTGCAGTTGCTTGGCCCCACCCCTGAACAACAACCAAATCGTGGGGCCCTTGCCAGTTTTGTGGTAATGGGTGCTCACCCCCACGACCTTTGTGCTTTGCTCGATGCCAGTGGTATTTGCATTCGCAGTGGTCACCATTGCACCCAACCACTGCATCGACTTTTGGGTATAAACGCTTCTGCTAGGGCCAGCCTTGCCTTCACCACCACCAGCGCTGAAATTGATCAGTTTTTGGCAGAATTAACAAGCAGTATTGCTTTTTTAAAAGAGCACAGTTGAAAATATGGCACGTCTCTTTTTAGTTGTACTAGGGGGGCGAACTGCAAAAAGTAACATTGAACTCCACGACGTTCGCTTTGTTGCTGGCGATACGATTGAAGCTACTTATCCAGAATTAAAACGCCAGTGGTTTGGTGCTCGCTCTGGTTTACATATCGATGCCTACATGGCTGTGGAATTTGTTGATGGTTATGCGGTAAGCCTTAGCAGTGAAGCGCCAAAAAATCTTGATCAGCAACTTTGGTTTGTTAATATGGGTGCATACAACTTTGAATCGTTAGCTGAGCTCCACCATTTTGGAGTACTTGTGGCTCCCTCAGCCCAGGCGGCTAAGGCTTCAGCTAAGCGCCATTGGTTGCCAGGAGCACACCTGCAACACAAAGATGATCTCTGCTCCATTGATAACTGCTTAGCCATCCAGCAGCTTGAAATTGGATCAGATGGCCCTTGGCATGTGCAGCTAAATCCCGATCCCCAGGGCCGCAATCAGGCCCAGGTGCCCGATTGGTTTGGCTACCGCTTGATATGAGCTGAATTTAATTGGCAGTTAGGATTAATCCATAGCAAATAGTTCTGTTTCTATGAATATCGATGGTTCACCCTGGCGCACAATTTGGCTAGAGGAGGGCGGCAGGTCGGTTGGTGTGATCGATCAAACCCAGCTGCCCCATCAATTCAAAACAAAATCACTTGGATGTTGCGCCGAAGCAGCGGCTGCCATCAGCACCATGGTGGTTAGGGGTGCCCCTTTGATTGGCGTTACTGGTGCCTACGGGTTGATGCTCGCCCTGCAGGTTGATTCCAGTGATGCAGCCTTAGAAGCTGCATTTGAGCAGCTCAATGCCACTCGCCCCACCGCCATCAATTTGCGTTGGGCCCTTGAGCGGGTGCGAGCCAAGGTGCAGCCCTTGCCCCTCGATCAGCGAGCTGCGGCGGCCAAGGCAGAAGCGGCGGCAATTGCTGAAGAGGATGTGGCCATGTGCGAAGCCATCGGCGAGCACGGCCTTGAGCTTTTTAGGCAGCTGGCAGCAGCCCGCCCAGGCCAACAGCTCAACGTGCTCACCCATTGCAATGCCGGTTGGCTTGCCACTGTTGATTGGGGTACGGCGTTAGCACCGATTTATAAGGCCCACCGCGCCGGCTTGAATATCCATGTTTGGGTGGATGAAACCCGCCCCCGCAACCAGGGGGCATCCCTCACCGCCTACGAATTGGCAAAGGAGGGTGTGCCCCATACGGTGATCGTTGACAATGCCGGCGGCCATTTGATGCAGCACGGCCAGGTGGATGCTGTGATCGTTGGCACCGACCGCACCACCCGCAATGGTGATGTTTGCAACAAGATCGGCACCTATTTGAAAGCTCTGGCTGCAAACGACAACGGTGTGCCTTTTTATGTGGCTTTACCAGCTTCCACAATTGATTGGAGTATTGGCGATGGCGTAGCCGAGATCCCAATCGAGGCCAGGTCTGAGTTGGAGGTAACCCATATTCAAGGGGTTGCTGGAAACGCTGAAATCTGCACTGTTCAGTTAACGCCCACCGGGAGCAAAGCTTTCAATCCTGCCTTCGACGTAACACCAGCGCGTTTGGTTACAGCATTGATCACGGAGCGAGGCGTGGCAGCTGCCACTGAGGCTGGGTTGAGGGGGTTGTATGCAGTTGCCAATTAACGTTTTATAAATCTGCTTTTACCTCCTTGTTTAGTGACTTGCGCCAGGAGCTGGTAGAAGTAGCAAGGCGGCTGAATGGCACGGGGCTTAACCAGGGCACTTCTGGCAACCTTTCAGCTCGCATCCCGGGCGGGTTGTTGATCACCCCCAGCTCCCTGCCCTACGAGCAGATGTTGCCAGCTGATCTGGTGGCAATTGATTTCAGTGGCAAGCCGTTAGTTGAAGCTCAAACCGAACGGCGACCATCTTCTGAATGGCGGCTCCATGCCCATATCTTGGCTAACAGGCCTGAGCAGCAAGCTGTGCTGCATTGCCATTCAATCCATGCCACTGCCCTTTCTTGCCATTGCAGAGGCATACCCAGTTTTCACTACATGGTTGTAATGGCTGGTGGTAATTCGATTCGCTGTGCCCCATACGCCACTTTTGGCACGGAGGAATTGAGTGAATCAGTATTTGAAGCGTTGCGGGAACGTAAGGCCTGCCTGCTGGCCCACCACGGCCAGGTGAGCTTGGGCGCAACCCTTGATCAGGCCCTAAGCCTGGCGGTTGAGGTGGAAACCCTTGCCCATATGTATTTGCAGGCTTTGCAGCTCGGTGAACCAGCATTGCTTGAGGAGCGGGAAATGGAGCGGGTGCGCCAGCAGATGGCAGGGCTGAACTACGGCGGACTCAACTGGCAAGCAGCCAATACTTAGAGAATCCACACATTGCGCAATCTTCCGTTACGATTCAGTGGGCGGATAACCGTTCATCTTCCCTAGTTTCTCCCCGAACTCATGCAAACCACAATTCAGCAGCGCTCCAGCGCTTCTGCGTGGCAGCAGTTCTGTGAGTGGGTTACCAGCACCGACAACCGCCTCTATGTGGGTTGGTTCGGCGTTCTGATGATCCCCACCCTGCTTGCTGCTACCACCTGTTTCATCGTTGCCTTCATCGCAGCTCCCCCCGTTGACATCGACGGCATCCGCGAGCCCGTTGCTGGTTCTTTGATCTACGGCAACAACATCATTTCCGGCGCTGTTGTGCCTTCTAGCAACGCCATCGGCCTTCACTTCTACCCAATCTGGGAAGCCGCCAGCCTCGACGAGTGGCTCTACAACGGTGGTCCTTTCCAACTGGTGATTTTCCACTTCCTGATCGGCATCTATGCCTATATGGGACGTGAGTGGGAACTTTCCTACCGCTTGGGCATGCGCCCCTGGATCTGCATTGCCTACAGCGCCCCTGTGGCTGCTGCATCTGCAGTGTTCCTTGTTTATCCCTTCGGTCAGGGTTCCTTCTCTGATGCAATGCCCCTGGGTATTTCAGGCACCTTCAACTACATGTTGGTGTTCCAAGCTGAGCACAACATCCTTATGCACCCCTTCCACATGCTCGGCGTAGCCGGTGTGTTTGGTGGCAGCTTGTTCTCTGCAATGCACGGTTCACTGGTTACCTCCAGCTTGGTGCGTGAAACCACCGAATCTGAGAGCCAGAACTACGGCTATAAGTTTGGTCAAGAAGAAGAGACCTACAACATCGTGGCTGCCCACGGTTATTTCGGTCGCTTGATCTTCCAATACGCATCCTTCAACAACAGCCGCAGCCTGCACTTCTTCCTTGCAGCCTGGCCTGTAGTGGGTATTTGGTTCACCGCCCTTGGCGTGAGCACGATGGCCTTCAACCTGAACGGTTTCAACTTCAACCAGTCGATCCTGGATTCCCAGGGCCGTGTGCTAAACACCTGGGCTGACATCTTGAACCGCGCTGGTTTGGGTATGGAAGTAATGCACGAGCGCAATGCTCACAACTTCCCCCTCGACCTTGCAGCAGCTGAAAGCGCTCCTGTAGCCCTAACCGCCCCTGCAATCGGTTGATCACTAACTAAGCAAACGCTTAATTAGAGGAATAGAAATCGCCCCCGCTAACCCGGGGGCTTTTTAATGGTTACCCCTACTTCTGCAGGGCAGGATGGAAACTGCGGCGAAATTTATTGCATTTGGTGATAGTGGCGTCTTCGGCTGGGGCGATAGCGAAGGTGGCGGTTGGGTGGAGCGCTTACGCCGCCATTGGATGCCCAGGTTGCAGGCGCCAGTTTTATATAACCTTGGAGTGAGAGGCGATGGTCTTGAACGCCTCAGTAATCGGCTCAACAATGAGTTCATGGTCCGCGGAGAGTTGCGTCGTCAAAAGCCCCAAGGCATGTTGATTGCTGTTGGGATTAATGATGCTGCCCGCATAGGTAGATGTGACGGCAGGCAGCAATTAGATCCTGCTGCTTTCCTATTTGGCTTTGAGCAGCTGTTGATAAATGCAAAATGTTTGGCGCCGGTTTTCGTGGTGGGGCTAACGCCAGTTAATGAAGCGGTGATGCCTTTTGCTAATTGTTTATGGTATTTAAATCGTGATCTGGATCTTTATAATCGTCTAATTGAGGAAGCTTGTTTAGGAGCAAATGTGCCATTTCTAAGGCTTTGGGATGGAGAGATAAGCGCCACTGAAAATGTGCCATTGGAATGGTCTAAACGTCTTTGCAGTGATGGGATCCATTGCAATAGTGCTGGCCATGAATGGATATTTGAGCAGGTGAGCTGCTGGCCGGAGCTATTGTTATGGGCCGGGCTGCCGCCCGAGGGTTTCTGCAGGCTTAATTAGAAAATTATGCGCATTGCAATTTCTGGTTCCCATTCGCTCGGTAAATCAACAGTGGTTAGGGACTGGCTTCATTCCAATCCTGATTATTTATGGGAGGATGAGCCCTATAGGGTTCTATCTTTTAATGGTCCCTATGAAATTGCCTTTCAAGACAAGTCAACCAGGTTGCATAATGGCTTGCAACTATTCTATAGTATTAGCAGGTTGCATAGATATGATTCCAGTGAATGCAATGTGATATTTGATCGCTGTCCAATTGACTATCTTGCCTATTCTCAATACACCGCATTCCAAGCCACAACGGATATAGATAAGGAGTTTGTGCTAACGATGGTAGATGCTGTTCGAGAATCTTTGGATCATCTTGACATTCTTGCTTTTATACCTATTTCTGAGCAGTGGCCCGTGCCCATGGAGGATGACGGAATCAGGCCTCCCGACCTGGAATATCGCAATAGCGTGGATATGATCTTTAAGCAGATATATAGAGATGGCTTGTTTGATCTGTTGCCAGCCTTTGAAAAGCTCAAGTTGATCGAATTAGTGGGTGATTCAGAATTGCGATTGAAACAAATCCAGCTGGCAATTGAGAGTATTAGTGCTAGCCGCTTTGCTGGTTCATGATAATCGGAGTGCCAATGCGAGCCGATTCAATAATCGCATCTGCCAGTTGCAGGCCATTTATGGCATGTTCAAGATTAGCTGTTTCTGATTCAACCCCCTGGCTTGCGCATTTCACGAAATCATCTAATTCTTCTCGCAATGCTCCATAAATCCTACCGTTATATTCCGGCCACAGAATGCTATCTGGTGAGCTGGTTCCCGATGAATCCCATATTTTTAAGGGGCTATCTAGTGATCTCAGCTGCACTGTTTTGTTGCTGCCCACAACCACTAATTCGGCATCAATGCAGCCGTTCCAGTTGCTAGTGGTAACATTTGCCGGCGCCCCTGGGGGAACAAACCAGCTGGTTTCTGTAATGCCAATGCAGCCATTTTCAAACTTTATCAGGGCAATGCAGGCCTCTGGTGATAAGTAATTGCCCAATCGGCGCTCATGGGCAAAAACACTAATTGGTTTGCTTCCTGTGAGCCATAGTAATAAATCTAGATCATGAATTGATGATTCGTAAATGGTGTGTACTTTCTCTGCCGTTGCTGTAAACCAAGAACGGCTTAAATTCCGTTTAGTGCGGATGGAAATCAGCTCACCAAGATCTTTTTGATGGATTTGCTGATGGATAATTCTGTGATTAAGTTCATATCTTAATATGAGGCCAACCTGTAGTATTGAGCCACTATTTTCGGCAGCCTGTTTTAAGTTTTGAGCATTTTTGTAATTTGAGGCAAGTGGTTTTTCTATGAATACAGGTTTGCCTGTGGCAAGTGCTTGCAAGCAATGTTGCTCATGTTGATCGTTGGGAGTTACTATTACGATTGCATCAAGATCAGGATCCTTGATTAGTTCTTCTGCTTCTTTGTATCGACGTTTAACACCATAAAGCTCACCAATTTCCTCTAGTTGTTCGTGGCGTGTTTCAGCAATAGCTAATAATTCAACATTTGCCATTGAGCTCAATACCTTGGCATGCATGATGCCAAATCGACCCAAACCGGCTAAACCAATTCTCAATTGATAGCTTGGTTTCATTTGAAGGCATGTTTTCTATAAGCCGGTGACTGGATTTGAACCTGCGACCTACTGATTACGAATCAGTTGCTCTACCCCTGAGCTACACCGGCATAACAGCCAAATTAGCATCGCAAAAGCAATCACTTTCCCAATGACAGATCCTTCTCGCTTGGATCCAGAGTTACGCAAACGGCTACTCCAAGAGGCTCGCACCCCCTGGAGAAGCCTGCGCAGGGCCCTCTGGTTTGCCCTTTTCGCCTCCGCCGCAGTTGGAGCCGCCACCATGGCTATGCGCGGTGCCAGCGGTGGTTTGGTCCCCCTCACGGATCTCGGCATCCAAGTGGCTGCTTTGTTGCTCAGTGCTGTTTTGATCTGGTTTGATCGCAATCGCGAAACGTAAAAGCGGGCGGAATTGCCATTGAATTAGCAGTAGTAAACCAAAAGCCCAAAGCAAGCTTTCGGTGCGGCTTTGCCCTTGCCAAGGGGTGAGCTGATTAAATGACCCAGCCCGTTGATCAAACCAGATCAAAATTGGCAATTGAATTAGGGCAGTACTAAATAACAACAGTTTATTTAATCCGCTTAGAATTTGAGGCAGCAAAATAGCAACTGCCCACAGCAAAAGTATTTCTAACTTTGGCGCCGGCCCCGGATCGCTTGCGGCAAGTATTAGTTGCAGCAGCAACAATTCCAACGGGAGCAAGCCAAGGCTGAGCAGCGGCAGCCAAGCAGCCATTAGCTACTAAGGGTGCGGCGTTGGGTGACCATTTTGTAAGCCACTATGCGATCACCATCTTGCCAATCGGCAAACCGATCGCAGCCGATGCCACATTCAAAGCCTGTATTTACTTCTTTAACATCATTTTTAACACGTTTTAGTGAATCAAGATCGCCGGCATAAACCTGTTGTTTACCGCGGAATAGGCGGAATTTACAGTTTCTTTGCAAGCTACCACTGGTTACATAGCAACCAGCAACTGCGCTCTTACCGATGCTGAATACTGCCCGCACTTCAGCTTCGCCAAGGGGTTGTTCCACCAATTCAGGTTCCAGCAGGCCTTCCATGGCAAGCTGAATATCCTCTAGAAGTTTGTAGATAACATCGTAATCGCGAACATCAACCCCAGCTGCTTCCGCAGCCCGTTTGGCTCCAGATGCTAAAGAGGTGTTGAAGCCAATAATTACGGCACCAGATGCAAAGGCTAAATCCACATCTGTTTCGGTGATCTCACCGGGGGCGGAGAGTAGAACTCGCACTTGAACCTCCCCTTGGGGCAGTTGTTCAAGCATGCCAAGAATTGCCTCAACACTACCTTGAACATCAGCCTTAAGTATTAAGTTGAGCTCCTTGAGTTCACCTTCGCTTGCTTGGCCAGACATCGAAGTAAGTGATACCCGCCTTGATGCCATCTGCTGGGCCAAACGGGTGGCTCTGGCTTCGCTGGCTCGATCACCAACCACTGCCCTGGCTGCTTTCTCATCGGTATAAACCTCAAATTCATCCCCTGCTGCCGGCACCTCACTGAAGCCCAGCACCTCAACTGCCGATGAGGGACCAGCCTGTTTTACCCGTTTGCCAGTGTCGTCTACCATCGCTTTCACCTTGCCCAATACCGGGCCTGCCGCCAAAACATCCGAAGGACGCAAGGTGCCGTTTTGAATTAGGAGTGTGGCCACAGGACCCTTGGCTTTATCGAGGTGGGCTTCGATAACAGTTCCCTTGGCCATTCGATCTGGATTTGCCTTTAGATCTTCTACCTCGGTAACTAAAAGAATCATTTCCAAAAGGGAATCAATTCCGGTTCCTTTAAGTGCACTTACGGGCACCATCACAGTGTCACCACCCCAATCTTCTGGCAGGAGATTTTGATCCGAAAGTTCTTGTTTTACTCGATCAAGTTGGGCGCCTTCTTTATCAACCTTGTTGATGGCCACCACAATAGGAACTTCAGCCGCTCGAGCATGGCTAATTGCTTCAAGGGTTTGGGGTCGTACGCCGTCGTCTGCTGCAACCACCAACACGGCAACGTCGGTTACCTTTGTGCCTCGAGCCCGCATTGCCGTGAAGGCTTCGTGGCCAGGGGTATCTAGGAAAGTAACTGTGCGCTGTTCATCCCCGTGGGGTACATCCACCTGATAGGCACCGATGTGTTGGGTGATGCCACCAGCTTCACCTGCGGCCACACGGGTTTTTCTAATCGCATCAAGAAGGCTGGTTTTACCGTGGTCTACGTGGCCCATCACCGTTACCACCGGCGGCCTGCGAATTAGGTGCTCAAGGTCGCTTGCCTCGATCATTTCTACGGTTTTCTTTGCCGCTTCTTCAACATCGTCTTGAAGAACAGGAACACCAAATTCCTCGGATACTGTCTCGATTGTTGAGAGGTCGAGGGTTTGGGTAACAGTGGCAATAATTCCCTTGAAAAATAGGGATTTAATAATTTCGGAACTCTCAACACTAAGCATGTCTGCTAATTCCTGAACGGTGAGATTTCCCTCAGGAATAACAAGCATTTCAGGCCTTACCTGTTTGGCATCACGGGCGGCACGCAATTCCATTGCCCGGCGCCGTTGCCTTTGACGGGTGGTTTCTTTTTTGCGGCGGCGTAAAGCAACTGGTTTTGCTCCCCCACTGCTGGGCGAAACCCTTGGTTTGCTGGGTCTTGCAAGACTGGCTTGAAGCACAACTGCTTCCTGCTCTCCGGCAAAACCACTGGTTTCAGCCGTTAAGGAGTCGTCATTTTCACCAATGATGTGAACTTTTTGGCGTTGCTTTTGGGGCGTGCGGCTCCGCAATGCTTCCAATTTGGCGCTGTCGTCCCAATCAGGGCGCCGTGGTTTGCCTGCGGCAGTACCTGGGGCAGCAGCTGGCCGAAATCCTGGCCGCTTGGGGGGCGCATTTGGCGCAGTAGGTGCCCCTGGGCGTGTTGGCGCTTCACTGCCTGGCCTGCTGGGTACAACGCGCCTAGGCCCCTCGGGGGCGGGTCCCCGTGGGGCTCCAGGTTTCTGGAGTTGCATCAATTCGCCAGGTGCCACAGGCTTACGCATGGCGCTGGGCCCTGGCCTCGTGGGAGGGGCGGCCGGATCCCGTCGCATTGGTTTACCAACCAATTCCAGCGATGAAGCTGGAGGGCGACCGTCGGGTTCACCGCGACGGGGTTGGGCTGGTGCTCCCGCTCTGATAACTGGTGCGCCTGGTCTTTGTGGGGCAGGGGGGCGTTGCGGCGCTCCGGCACGCATGGGTACCGCTGGACGGTTTTGATCACCACCCCTGGTGGTTGTTTGACCGGGGCGACTGGGTTGTGATTTGCCCGGTGCAGCTGTGGGCCTTGCTGGTTTTGAAATCACCACAGGCTTTGGCGCTGGAGGCTTGATCGTGGCCACTGGCTTGGGAACCACCACTGGCCTAGCAGGAACCACTGGCTTGGCGACCACCACAGGCTTGGCGACCACCACTGGCTTGGAAACCACCACAGGCTTGGCGACCACCACAGGCTTGGCGGGCGCCGCTGGCTTGGCAGGCACCACAGGCTTGGCCACCACCACAGGCTTGGCGGGCACCACTGGCTTGGCGACCACCACTGGCTTGGCGGGCACCACAGGCTTGGCGACCACCACAGGCTTGGCGACCACCACTGGCTTGGCGGGCACCACAGGCTTGGCGACCACCACAGGCTTGGCGACCACCACTGGCTTGGCTGGGGCACTCACAACAGCCACTGGTGCTGAGGGGCCATCGACAGTTGCTTTTTTAACCGTGAGGATTTTGCTGGCGGCTGGAGCCGCTTGGCCCTTTAAAAGGGTGCGAATTTTGGCTGCTTCGCCATCGCTGATGGAGCTGCTGTGGCTTTTCGCCGCAATCGACAGCTTCTCCGCAGCCTCGAGCACATCTCGGTTGTCGAGACCAAGGTCTCGCGATAGCTCATAGATCCGGACTTTGCCGCCGCTCGTCATGCAGGTCTCCAATGGACGGGGCACCATGTGCCTCCGTGCCCGTCACAATGACGGGACGGTATTCATATTGCCTGAAGGGTTGCCGAAAAGGCCGAATCCCTCTGCCCCAGCCTTGCGGCGAGGGTGCTGTAAACGGCGTCTTCAACGTTCACCCGTAGGGCCCGTTGTAATTTTCGCCGTTTGCGTGCATCTTCCAGGCATGGCTGCGTTTGGCAGAGATAGGCCGAACGGCCCATGCCCTGGTCAAGCTGCACACCTGCGCCCCCCGCTAGTCGCACCACTCGCCATAGGTGCTGGCGATCAACCAGGCTACGACAGGAAATGCAGCGTCGGAGAGTGGCCATTAGGTTCACCGAACCTCAGTTGATTGTTCTTCGCCATTGGCATCTTCGAGATAATCTTCTTCTATGGGATAGAGCTCACGCAAACGTGCATCCTCTTCGGCGCGGGTTGCTTGCTCCGCCTCTAAACGCGCTTCAGCTTCAGCTTGTTGACGTTCATCCTCTTGACGCAATTCGATAAGTTCAGCAACTTTTTCGTCCTCGGAGGGTTGGTCGTATTCAGCTGAATTTTTAATATCTATTTTCCAACCGGTTAAGCGAGCGGCAAGCCGCACATTTTGCCCCTCCCTGCCGATCGCCAAACTGAGTTGATCGGGCGGCACAAGCACATGGGCATGTTGCCCTTCTGGATCTACTAATCGCACCATTTCCACCCGTGCAGGGCTGAGCGAATTGGCAAGATATTGAGCTGGATCAGCAGACCAACGAATAACATCAATTTTTTCACCCCGCAATTCGTTTACAACCTGTTGAATTCGAGAGCCGCGGGCACCAATGCAAGCACCAACCGGGTCTACCTCGCGCTCAACGCTGTCAACAGCAACCTTTGTGCGAGGGCCCACAGCTCTTGATGGTGGATTCGCTTCTCTGGCAACGGCAACTATTCGCACTGAACCCTCTTGGATTTCAGGTACTTCATTCTCAAATAAATAAACCACAAGGCCTGCATTGGAGCGGCTTACAAACATTTGAGGGCCACGCCTTGCAATTTCTGAAACCTCTTTAAGAAATACCTTAAAAGTGGCATTAGCCCGATAGTTGTCATTTGGCAGTTGATCTCTGCGGGGGAGTTCTGCCTCCACTTCAGGCCTGCCAAGGCCGCTGCTAACAGCCATAATTACGCTCTGTCGTTCAAAACGTATAACCCGTGCAGTGAGTACTGGATCCTCTAGGTCTGCAAATTCTTCCTGGATCATTCGTCTTTGTTGATCCCTTAGCTTTTGGGCTAATACCTGCTTGGTGGCAGCGGCTGCCATGCGGCCGAATTCATCTTTTTCCGGGGTTACATCTAATACAACCGTGTCGCCAAGTTGTGCATCATCTGCAACCTGTTGAACTTCTTCAAGTGCTATTTGATGATCTTCGCTTTCAACTTCTTCCACAATTATTTTAGAAGCAAGAACGCGAAAACCCTCTTCATCTAGATCTAGACCAACGTCGAAGTTGCTAAAATATTCCTCATCAAATGGATCTTCACTAATGCCCAAATAAAGCGTGCGTCGATAACGTTCATAGCCTTTCAATAGCGCTTCGCGCAATGCTGCTTCCACAACGTTTGGAGGTAGCTTTTTCTCTTCGCTGATGTCGTCGATTAGGGTTGATAAACCCGGCAGCATTACGAGCGCCATAACTAAAATTCTCGGAGTGTGGGAAGAAAAGAAAAATTGGTATGTAAAGGGGCTTAGGTCTCGGGGCTACTCAGGCGAACTTCGAGTACCTCTGGTATTGGAATTCGCACAATTCGGCCCCGAAGATTGATCTCCACTGCTTCGGCATCACGGCCGAGTAGGGAGCCCTCGCGGCGAAGTTCAGTGCCGGAGCTGTCCCGATGCAGAACACTCACAGGAAAACCGCGAAAACTGCGGAAGTCCCGATCATCTTGAAGCACTTCCCCCACCCCAGGGCTGGTTATTTCAAGAACATAGGCCCCAGGGATTAGGGATTCCAATTCCAATGCTTCGCTGAAAGCACCACTAAAAGTGGCGCAATCATCGAGGCTGATGCCAGTGCCATTGCTTCTAGCCAATGCAATAACTAAAGCTTGGGGGTTGCGATGGCTATGTAGAGCAACGGTTTCGATGCAAAACCCCATTGGAGAAGCAACGCTAGACGCGAGCTTTTCAAGGGGGGTAATTAGGGGATGGGCCAAGGGCAGGGAACTCGAGGGGCCTCCCGGCCCCGCAATCGCAAGTTATTAACGATTGCCCAAAATCTTCAGCCAAGGGGCTCAAGGTTTTGGAATGCCTGCCGGGCACATCAAGATCTTAAGGGTTGAGCTCAATGGGAGGGGCTTCACCGTAGAAGTCTGTGGGGTTTGGCTCACTGCGTAAGGCGGGGTTTGAATTAATGCATCCCCCCCTTTCCTGGGCGTATTGGCATACCCGTGCCCATAGTTTTGCCCGGCTGCCGTTGGCACCGGCGCTAAAGCGCACTTCATTGGCCGACCCCAAGGCTGGGTCGATCGTTGCATTACACAAAGGGCAGACTTGGGCAGGGTTAGCCAAGATTTAAAAGCTGATCCCTAAAGGTTAAGTCCCCTATCAGGCCATAACGGTTTTTTTATGACCGTTTCTTTGCTTCAGCTCAGCGATCCCCACCTGCTGGCCAATCCCAGCGGCTGGTATCGAGGTGTGCAACCCCTGGTGAACTTTAAGCGTGGTTTACAAATGGCCCTTAGCCAGATCCCACGCCCACCTGATTTATTGCTGCTAACTGGTGATTTGTGTCAAGACGAAAGCTGGGCTGGCTATGGAATGCTGCGGGATGTTTTAGAAGCATTTGCCTTGCCAACGGCTCTCCTTGCCGGCAACCACGACCATCCCCAGTTATTGAGGTGTTGCTTAGCACGAACGGCCCAGGTTGCTCCGGCTTTGATTTCTTTGGGCGAGTGGAACCTGTTGATCTTGGATAGCCACTGGCCTGGGGCGGTTGATGGTTGGGTTTCGCAAAGCCAGCTGCAATGGGCAACAACTGCCTTGAGCAAAAAGAAACCAGCCTTGTGCAAACAAAAAAATCCCTTGATTGTGGCTGTGCATCATCCCCCTGAAGATCAGCGGGAGGGTGACGCTTTGCTCACTGCATTGGCCGATCTTGCACCACTGAAAATCGTCTTGATGGGACATATCCATCAGCATCGCCGCAACCTTTGGGCTGAAACCGTTTTGCTTGGTTGCCCATCAAGCTTGATCCAGTTCAATCCCACCCAAATGTGCCCTTTGGGTTTGCCCCATCAATGTGGGGGCCGTTTTTTAGAATTGGAAGGGGATGGCAGTTGGCGTGAAACACTGCTGCGCTGGCCTAACTAGGCTCATGCAGTATTGGCTTTAAAACAATTGCTGCGGGTTTGTTTAGCGATTATTTATTGCCTTGGGATTGCCTTGGTGAAGCCAGCTCCAGCTTTTGCTGAGCATGGTTTTGTGGCCCAAGCTGTTGCCCGAACCGCCCCTGCGGTGGTTCGCATCGATACCGAGCGTGAGGTTCGCAATCGCGGCTTTGAGCCAGGTTTGGAAGATCCCTTGCTGCGGGAATTATTCGGAGATCTACCCAGTAGCCACCGGGAAAATGGTCAGGGTTCTGGAGTGTTGATTTCAGCTGATGGCTTGGTATTAACCAATAACCATGTGGTTGATGGGGCTGACCGCGTACAGGTAACGCTTGCTGATGGACGTCAACTCGATGGCGCTGTTGTGGGTACAGACCCCGTAACTGATTTGGCAGTAGTGCGGCTTCCAGATGGCACTAAAGGTCTTAAACCAGCTGCATTGGGTGATTCGAATGATTTGGCTCCCGGGGATTGGGCCATCGCTTTGGGTAATCCCTATGGCCTAGACAGCACAGTGACACTCGGCATTGTTAGCAGTTTGCACCGCAATATTTCAAGCCTTGGCTTTACCGATAAAAGATTGGAGTTAATCCAAACTGATGCCGCCATCAATCCAGGAAATTCAGGGGGGCCGCTATTAAATGAGGCAGGGGAAGTGATTGGCCTCAATACTCTTGTGCGGGCTGGGCCTGGTGCTGGATTGGGCTTTGCCATACCGATTAATTTGGCCCGCGGGGTGGCTCAAAGCTTGGCCACGGGCACTCCCGTGGTGCATCCCTATTTGGGCTTGCAGCTGGTGCCCTTAACGGCGAGCAAAGCCAGAGACCATAACTCCGATCCCAATGCTCTCCTGCAGCTACCTGAGCGGGATGGCGCCTTAGTTCAACAGGTATTACCCCAGAGTCCTGCAGCAAAAGCGGGCCTTCATCGGGGTGATTTGGTTATCTCTGCCGGTCAAAAACCAGTTCATGCACCCGCTGATTTATTGGCGGTGGTGGAGGGTTCAAAGGTTGGTGAAGCGTTGGACTTAGAAGTGTTGCGCGGTGAAGAAAGCCTGAAATTGCCCATTCGTCCGGCACCCCTGCCCGAAGCAGCGGCCCAGGGATAAGAGGTGCCGAATAGCTTCCATTGCTAGGTTCGGCCCAACCAAAGAAGAAGCGATGACAACCCTGCAAGATCAGATGAAGCAGGCCGTAGCTCTGGCCGCAGTGGATCAAATCAGCAGTGGGATGGTGCTTGGGCTTGGCTCTGGCTCTACCGCGGCTTTAATGATTAAAGAACTGGGAGCCCGCCTGAAAGATGGCCGCTTAAAGGATTTAGTTGGTGTTACCACCTCGTTTCAGGGGGAGGTGCTTGCCGCTGAGTTAGGCATTCCGCTCCAGGCTCTAAATGCGGTTGATCGCATTGATCTAGCCATAGATGGCGCAGATGAAGTAGATCCTGGTTTTCAATTAATTAAGGGTGGTGGTGCCTGCCATGTGCAGGAAAAGCTGGTAGCCGTTAGGGCTGAGCGATTTGTGGTGGTGGTTGATGCCAGCAAACTTGTGCAAACCCTCAATCTTGAGTTCCCATTGCCTGTGGAGGTGTTGCCTGGGGCGTGGCGTCAGGTGCAAGCCCAGTTGAACAGCATGGGCGGTGAGGCTCAGCTGCGCATGGCTGTAAAAAAGGCGGGCCCCGTGGTTACCGACCAGGGTAATTTGGTGTTGGACGTGAAGTTTGCAGGCGGTATTAATGAACCAGCTGATTTAGAATTAGCAATAAATAACTTGCCGGGGGTTCTGGAAAATGGCCTATTTATTAATCTCGCTGATCAAGTTTTAGTAGGTGAAATTATTGATGGAATGCCGAGAGTTAGAGATATGGCTAAGGGTTAATTCTTTTGAGTAGTTTATTTAAGTTGCTTGTACCAGGTTTTCTGGTTGGTATTGAGCTACATTTTCTTTTTCCTTTACTTAATAGTCTTTGGCAAATGCAGCAAGTGGCGCTGGCTTGGCCTCACTTGGTAGCTGATTCTGCAGTTTTTCTAAACCAGCCAGAGCTAAGCGCTGGTCTTGAGGGTTTAAGAGGTTTATTCATACCTGTTAATGAGCATAGACTAGTCATAAGTAGATTTGTGGCTGTGCTGCCTCTATTAACTCATCGCCCCATTGGCTCTTGGAGTGTAATGGTGTCGATGTTGTTGTTGGGTGGTTGCATTATTGCATTCAACAGATGTTTATTCCTGTTGAATGACAATCGAAATTTCTTGGCTCGGCTTGTGGTTCTGTTGGCTGGAACCATCCTGATGCTTAATCCATGGCAGGCGGAAAATCTGATTTGGGATATAAATCTAACGTGGTTTTTCCATAATTTTCTTTTGCTTTTCGCGGTATCAATTTTATTGTCACAGCAAGCTCGTGTGCCAATTTGGTTTGATGTTTTGCTGCCACCTTTGGCAATATTTAATGGTGGCCAAGGTTATGCAGTGTTGCTTGCGGTTGGATTTGTGAGGCTGGCATTGTTCGGGCGAAGATTGCTAATGCCAATAATTTTAGTAATTGTTTTATTGTTGAATTCTTTGCTGCCATCTGGCCATCAGCAGGCTAACTCGTGGGGGTTCAGTTTTGAATTCTTATTTAGCATGCTTAATAATTGGTGGCCAATGGCTGGAGTGTGGACGTTGTTCTGTATTTGTTTGATTGGATTTCAGGTTTGGTTTATTGAATTTGATTGGAATAATACCCAGTTAAGGCAGTTGTGGATTGCCGCTATCCCCATAATTTATGGCTTCTTGTTTAGTATTAGTGTTGATCTGAGTCGCTCTTCCATGGGGCTTATGATGGCTAACAGAGAAAGCTACGTTACTCCATTGTTGATGATCGGCATTGGATTATTATTGGTTGGTTGGAAAATAAGTAATCTTGCTAGAAAAGATACATCAAGCTACTTGCAGGTTGCAATTTTGCTATTGCCTTTAATCGTTTTGATCCCAAGTTTGGAAGCGGGTTTTTCTAGGGCCCGTTTTTTTCAGCAACAACGAAGAATGTTGAATGAGCAAGATCGTAGGATTACATGGTTTCACTGCCTTGAGCTTGAGCAGGGGGCAGCGCCAAGTAATTGCCCCCTTACCCCTCTCTATGACCGTTGGGATTTAATTAGAAGGGCATTTATTGGTAAAAAGTATGTTTATATTGCTGCTGGCAAAAAATCAGATCTCCAAGCTCATAATGAGTTAATGCAGCAAGCAGGTGCTGATTTGAATCGTAGGTATTTGATGAAAAAGCAGGTTAATGGAGTTAGCTTAATAGTTGCCCGTAAGGATGGTGTGGTAAGGATGGGCGACCAATTAATGCAAAAGATGCCTGGTGAAATCCCTAGGGTATTCAAAATAAAAAAATGAATTGTGCTTATAATCCGTCTAAACGTAACCGCACGGATTCCCTGTGGCTGTGCAACCCCTCGCTGGCGGCAAGCTCCATTATTGCTGGCCCGGTTGCTTGCAATGCCCTCTGATTAAAGCCGATTAAACTAGTGTGATGCATAAATGTTTCAACACTTAGGGCACCGCTA
This sequence comes from Synechococcus lacustris Maggiore-St4-Slac, assembly GCF_024345595.1. Classification (NCBI taxonomy): domain Bacteria; kingdom Bacillati; phylum Cyanobacteriota; class Cyanophyceae; order Synechococcales; family Synechococcaceae; genus Synechococcus; species Synechococcus lacustris. The sequence goes on from NZ_JAGQBK010000009.1 coordinate 57,874, forward strand.
AAGCGAGCAGTACCGGAGGTGGGCAGGGTGTGATTTGGCCCCGCTAAATAATCCCCAGCTGCTTCAGGTGTGTATTTACCCAAAAAGATGGCGCCAGCTTGTTGAATGCGATCTGCCAGGGCTTCAGGATCTTTAACTTGTAGCTCTAAATGTTCAGGTGCGAAGCGATCGGATAACTCTGCCGCCTCTTCAATGCTGTTGCAGAGCACTACTAAGCCCCAATCTCGAATGGAAGCACTGGTTAGTTCCTTCCTAGGGTGGTTTTCCAGTTGCCTTTCAACTTCAAGCGGCACGGCTTGGGCCAGCTGCGGGCTGGTGGTTAGCAAGATGGCAGCTGCGAGGGGATCGTGTTCCGCTTGGGCTAGTAGATCTGCGGCCACCAAAACTGGGTCTGCACTGTCGTCGGCAATGATTAAAACCTCGCTTGGGCCCGCTAGGGAGTCGATGCCAACCCGCCCAAATACTGCTTTTTTGGCCAGGGTTACATACAAGTTGCCCGGCCCAGTAATCACATCAACCTGAGCAATGCTCTCGGTGCCAAAGGCAAGGGCTGCAATTGCCTGGGCGCCCCCAACTCGGTAGATCTCATCAATGCCGGCCAAGTGGGCGGCCGCTAGAACCGTTTGATTGATTTCACCATCGGCGCCCGGTGGGGTAACCATCACCCTCTGCTTTACCCCGGCCACTAGGGCAGGGATGGCGTTCATCAATACGGTGCTTGGGTAGGAGGCGCGGCCACCTGGCACGTATAGGCCCGCCCGATGCACCGGCCGCCAACGACGTTTAAGCGTTTCGCCGTAGGGGCCATTTATCTCCAGGTTGTTTGGCAATTGTTGAAGATGAAAAGCGCGGATCCTTTCATTTGCAAGCTGCAGCGCCTGTTGTAGAGGGGCGGGAGTGAGTTGCCATGCCCGCTCAAGGGCCTCTGGGGGCACCCGCAATTCATTGATGGCTACCCCATCAAAACGTTCGGTGTAATCCATTAGCGCCTTGTCGCCCTCTCGTTTAACCCGTTCGATGATCGAATCAACGGTGAAACGCACCTCCTGCAATTTGGGGCTTTCTGTGCGGTTTTCAATGGCCACCAGCAATGGGGCTGCTGCCCTTGGATCGCTTAGTAGCTTCAGCAACATGGCTGCGTAATTGAGCTGTTTAAATCAAGTTACCGTTTGATGGGTATGCAAGGCGCTAGGATTTTCGTTTGCCGTTCCGCGCCGAGAACCCCCTGTGGCCAATAACAAGTCTGCTGAGAAGCGCATCCAGATTGCTGAGCGCAACAGGTTGCAAAACCGCACCTACAAATCTGCGTTGCGCACCCTGATGAAGCGTTGCTTCAGCGCCTGTGAGGCCTATGGCAGCAAGCCCGGGGCTGAATCCAAAGTGGTTGTGCAGGATTCACTGAGCGCTGCCTTCAGCAAAATCGATAAGGCTGTGAAAGTGGGTGTGATGCATCGCAATACCGGTGCAAATCAAAAATCCCGTTTGAGTGCAGCGGTAAAAAAAGCAACACAAGAACTCGCTGCGCCAACAACAGCGGTTTGATTCCATAATCGGATCAGATATTTCTTGATCCTTAAAAGTGACGGTTCAACCCCTGCTGCCACTAATCGACAGCCACTGTCACATCGTTTTTAGGGAATTTGACGACGACCTAGCGGTAGTGGCTGAGCGATGGCGCAAGGCTGGGGTTTGCGCTCTGCTGCATGCCTGCGTTGAACCGGCAGAAATCCCTGGCATTAGAGCCCTAGCTGATCGCTTCCCTGAATTGCGCTATTCAGTTGGCGTTCATCCCCTTGATCCCCAGCATTGGGCAAGCAATACGGTTGATGTTTTGAGGGAGGCGGCCCTTGCTGATAGCAGGGTGGTGGCCATAGGTGAACTAGGACTTGATCTATATCGAGCTAAGAATTTGCAAGATCAGTTGCAGATGCTCACGGCTCAATTGAATTTGGCTGAAGAGTTGCAGTTGCCGGTGATCATCCATTGCCGCGATGCGGCAGCGGAAATGGTGGATTTACTGCAATCCCGCAAAAGCAAGGGCCATCACATATCCGGGGTGATGCACTGCTGGGGGGGAACAGCCGCGGAGATGGAGTTGTTCCTGGAATTCGGTTTATTTATCAGCTTCAGCGGCACAGTTACCTTTCCAAAAGCCCAAGAAACCCACCAATGCGCCCGCCAGGTGCCGGCAACGCGTTACCTAGTGGAAACCGACTGCCCATTCCTGTCGCCCGTGCCCAGGCGCGGCAAGCGAAATGAACCGGCCATGGTGCTCCATGTGGCTGAGCGGGTAGCTGAATTAAGGGGTGAGAGCCTTGAGCAGGTGTGCCTACAAAGCAGTGCCAATGCGGCCCAGCTTTTTGCATTGCCTTATCAGGCTCCTGCCTAGGTTTCGCTTTCCCGACATCTTCCTTGACAGAACCGGGGGGCATCTGGGTAAGATCAACCATTGGCCTCCGACTTCGCGGGCTTTGTTGCCGAAGGTTCCCCTGGTCTCCATCCATTGAGCAATTGCTGATCAAGGCCGCCCCCTGCTCACGTGGGGGGCGGCCCTTGGCTTGGCGATGGGCAGATGGGAGAGCAAGGGCTTTTATCAACAGTTTTTATTCCACTTCCGTTCTGCAGGTCTACGCATGAGCAGCGCGATTCAAGTCGCCAAGACTGCCACATACCTCCCTGATCTCGTGGAGGTACAACGCGGGAGTTTCAAATGGTTTTTAGAGAAAGGTTTGATCGAGGAGCTTGACAGCTTTTCGCCAATAACCGACTACACCGGCAAACTTGAGCTCCATTTTGTTGGCACGGAGTATCGCTTAAAACGCCCTCGCCATGATGTGGAAGAGGCGAAGCGTAGGGATGCAACTTTTGCTTCCCAGATGTATGTAACCTGTCGATTGGTTAATAAGGAAACCGGCGAAATCAAAGAGCAAGAGGTTTTCATTGGCGAATTGCCTCTGATGACTGAAAGGGGCACGTTTATTATTAACGGTGCCGAAAGGGTAATCGTTAATCAAATTGTACGCAGTCCCGGTGTATATTTTAAGGATGAACAGGATAAGAACGGTCGTAAAACTTACAATGCTAGTTTAATACCTAATCGTGGAGCGTGGCTCAAGTTTGAAACTGATAAGAACGATTTGTTGCATGTGCGTGTTGATAAAACCCGCAAAATTAATGCCCATGTAATGATGCGGGCTATCGGCCTATCTGATAACGATGTTCTCGATAAATTACGCCACCCTGAGTATTACCGTAAGTCTATTGAAGCGGCTAACGAAGAAGGAATTTCCTCTGAGGATCAAGCGCTTCTCGAGCTTTATAAAAAGCTAAGGCCGGGGGAACCACCCTCTGTTAGCGGTGGTCAACAGCTATTGCACAGTCGCTTTTTCGACCCCAAGCGTTACGACCTTGGTAGGGTTGGCAGATACAAAATTAATAAAAAATTACGCCTCACAATCCCCGATGCGGTAAGAACCCTTACCCCTGAGGATGTGCTTTCAACGATTGATTACTTAATCAATCTAGAATTAGATGTGGGTGGCGCCACCCTCGACGACATTGATCACCTTGGTAACCGCCGCGTTCGTTCCGTTGGTGAATTACTTCAAAACCAGGTGCGGGTTGGCTTAAACCGACTCGAGCGAATTATTAAAGAGAGGATGACTGTTGGTGAAACCGATTCTTTAACACCCGCCCAATTGGTTAATCCTAAGCCTCTAGTGGCAGCGATCAAAGAATTCTTTGGTTCCAGCCAGTTAAGTCAGTTTATGGATCAAACAAATCCCCTGGCAGAACTTACCCACAAAAGGCGTATTAGCGCCCTTGGCCCCGGGGGACTTACCAGAGAGAGGGCTGGCTTTGCCGTACGTGATATTCACCCTTCTCACTACGGGCGCATTTGTCCAATTGAAACACCGGAAGGTCCTAATGCTGGCCTGATTGGTTCATTGGCTACCCATGCAAGGGTTAATGAATATGGATTTATTGAAACACCATTTTGGCGGGTGGAAAATGGCCATGTAATTAAAACCGGCGACCCTATTTATATCGCCGCCGATTTAGAAGATGAATGCAGGGTTGCCCCCGGCGATGTGGCAACTGATTCAGATGGGAAAATTACCGCTGAATTGGTGCCTGTTCGTTATCGCCAAGATTTTGAAACGGTGCCCCCAAATCAGGTGGACTATGTGCAGTTGTCACCTGTTCAGGTGATTTCAGTTGCTACTTCCTTGATTCCTTTCTTGGAGCACGATGACGCCAACCGGGCTCTGATGGGCTCAAACATGCAAAGGCAGGCGGTGCCTTTACTTAGGCCCGAGCGACCTCTTGTTGGCACTGGCTTGGAAACCCAAGTGGCGAGGGATTCGGGAATGGTGCCGATCACCAATGTGAATGGTGAAGTTGTATTTGTTGATTCAACCCAAATCATTGTTCGTGATGATCAGGGAAATGATCACTATCACCTGCTTCAAAAGTATCAGCGTTCAAATCAAGATACTTGCTTAAACCAAAGGCCAATCGTTGGCCAGGGCGACAAGGTTATAGCTGGTCAGGTTTTAGCAAATGGCTCCGCTTGCGAAGGTGGTGAAATTGCCCTTGGTCAGAATGTATTGGTGGCGTATATGCCATGGGAAGGCTACAACTATGAGGATGCAATCCTTGTTAGCCAGCGATTAGTACGCGAAGATTTATACACATCTGTACACATTGAAAAGTATGAAATTGAGGCTCGCCAAACAAAGCTGGGACCTGAGGAAATAACCAGGGAAATTCCTAATGTGGCTGAGGAAAGCCTTGGCAACTTGGATGAAATGGGTATTATTAGAATTGGTGCTTTCGTTGAAAGTGGTGATATTTTAGTGGGTAAAGTTACCCCTAAAGGTGAATCGGATCAACCCCCTGAGGAGAAACTTCTTAGGGCCATATTTGGCGAAAAAGCCCGTGATGTTCGTGATAATTCCCTGAGGGTTCCTAATACAGAAAGAGGTAGGGTTGTAGACGTTCGCATCTACACCCGCGAACAGGGTGACGAGTTGCCGCCGGGGGCAAACATGGTGGTGCGTGTTTACGTTGCCCAGCGCCGCAAGATTCAAGTTGGCGATAAAATGGCTGGTCGCCATGGCAATAAAGGCATCATCAGCCGCATTCTTCCCCTCGAAGATATGCCTTATCTGCCCGATGGCACCCCCATAGACATCGTGCTCAATCCCCTTGGCGTACCTAGCCGCATGAATGTGGGCCAGGTTTTCGAATGCCTAATGGGTTGGGCTGCAGATAACCTCCATTCCCGATTCAAGATCGTGCCTTTTGATGAAATGCACGGCGCAGAAAAATCGCGGGAAACCGTTCAGATGTATCTGGAGGAAGCCAGGAAGCAGCCCGGCAAAGACTGGGTTTATAACCCCGATAATCCCGGCAAAATCCAATTGGTTGATGGCCGCACCGGCGAGCCCTTTGATCAGCCGGTAACCGTTGGCAGGGCATACATCCTCAAGCTTGTGCACCTGGTAGACGACAAAATCCACGCCCGCTCCACCGGGCCCTACTCCTTGGTTACCCAGCAACCTCTGGGGGGCAAAGCTCAACAGGGAGGCCAGCGCCTTGGTGAGATGGAGGTTTGGGCCCTTGAGGCCTATGGCGCCGCCTACACCCTGCAGGAATTGCTCACGGTTAAATCCGACGACATGCAAGGTAGAAACGAAGCGCTCAATGCGATCGTTAAGGGCAAACCAATCCCCCGCCCAGGCACACCTGAATCGTTCAAGGTGTTGATGCGAGAGCTGCAATCCCTCGGCCTTGATATCGCTGTTTACACAGATGAAGGAGCTGAGGTGGATTTGATGCAAGACGTCAACCCCCGCCGCAGCACCCCCAGCCGGCCCACCTATGAATCCCTTGGCGTAGCCGACTACGACGAGGATTAATCCACCCGCTTAAAAATTGACCTGAAGCCCCCCTTTGCCCTCCGGCCATGACCAACAGCAACACCCGTACCGAAAGTCACTTCGACTACGTCAAAATCACGCTCGCTTCCCCAGAGCGCATCATGGATTGGGGCCAGCGCACCCTTCCTAACGGCCAGGTGGTGGGCGAAGTTACCAAGCCGGAAACCATCAATTACCGCACCCTTAAGCCGGAGATGGATGGGCTGTTTTGCGAGAAGATTTTTGGCCCTTCCAAGGATTGGGAATGCCATTGCGGCAAGTACAAACGGGTGAGGCACCGGGGCATTGTTTGTGAACGCTGTGGTGTGGAAGTTACCGAAAGCCGCGTGCGCCGCCATCGCATGGGCTTTATTAAGCTCGCTGCCCCCGTATCCCATGTTTGGTATTTGAAGGGTATCCCAAGCTATGTGGCAATTCTTTTAGACATGCCCCTTCGGGATGTGGAGCAGATTGTTTATTTCAACTGTTATGTAGTGCTTGAACCCGGTGATCATAAAACACTCAAATATAAACAACTTCTCACTGAAGACGAGTGGCTTGAGATAGAAGATGAGATTTTTGCTGAAGATTCTGAAATCGAAAATGAGCCAGAAGTTGGCATCGGTGCAGAAGCCCTCAAGCGGCTTTTAGAAGATCTTGAATTAGTGAAAATTGCGGAAGAATTGCGCGAGGATATTAATGGCAGCAAGGGGCAGAAACGCGCCAAACTTATCAAACGCTTGAGGGTAATTGATAATTTCATCGCAACAGGCGCGCGCCCTGAATGGATGGTTCTCGATGCCATCCCTGTGATCCCGCCCGACCTGCGGCCAATGGTGCAGCTTGATGGTGGTCGATTTGCTACTTCAGATCTAAACGACCTCTACCGCCGCGTTATCAACCGCAACAACCGTTTAGCAAGGCTTCAGGAAATTCTTGCGCCTGAAATCATTGTGCGCAATGAAAAAAGGATGCTTCAGGAAGCAGTTGATGCCCTGATTGATAATGGTCGCCGGGGCAGAACCGTAGTTGGTGCTAACAACAGGCCTCTTAAATCCTTGAGCGACATCATTGAAGGTAAACAGGGCCGCTTCCGTCAGAATCTTCTTGGTAAAAGGGTTGATTATTCTGGCCGATCTGTAATCGTTGTGGGCCCTAAACTTAAAATGAATCAGTGCGGTTTGCCTAAGGAAATGGCAATCGAGCTATTCCAACCCTTTGTTATTCACCGTTTAATTCGTCAAAATATAGTTAACAATATAAAAGCGGCCAAGAAGATGATTCAAAGGGCAGATGATGAGGTTATGCAGGTATTGCAGGAGGTTATTGATGGCCATCCAATCATGTTGAATCGCGCCCCCACCCTGCACCGTTTAGGTATCCAAGCATTTGAACCAAAACTCGTAGACGGTAGGGCTATTCAGCTGCACCCCCTGGTGTGTCCTGCTTTCAACGCAGACTTCGACGGTGACCAAATGGCCGTCCATGTACCCCTATCCCTTGAGGCTCAAACCGAAGCCCGAATGTTGATGCTGGCAAGCAACAACATTCTTTCTCCAGCTACAGGTGAACCAATTATCACTCCATCACAAGATATGGTGCTGGGTTCCTACTACCTCACCGCAACCCGTAAAGAAAACCCAATACCTGAATTCGGTGATCGAGCATGGAGTTTTGCCAGTTTGAGTGATGTTTGCAATGCCTTTGCTGAAAAACGCATCAGCTTGCACGATTGGCTTTGGGTTCGATTTAGCGGTGAGGTGGAAGACGATGACGAAGCAACGGAACCCTTAAAGAGTGAAACCCTTAGCGATGGCACCAGGGTTGAGCAATGGAAATACCGTCGTGATCGCTTAGATGAAGATGGTGCGCTGATTAGTCGCTATCTTCTAACAACTACAGGTCGTGTGGTTATGAACCGCACAATCATCGATGCGGTGGCCACCAGGTAATACGCCCCTGCTTGTTTGAATTCAGCCAAATCTTCCTACCCCCCTCCTGTTAAAGGTCATGACCAGCACCTCCAAGCCCGCCGCCCGTAAATCTTCAAGTAAGTCGAAGGCAGCTAAGGCCGCAGAAGCCGCTGCTCTTGCGGCTGCAGAAGCCGCCGCAAAACGTGAGCCATCCAGGATTCCACCCCCCTTCCGAAATCGAATTATCGATAAGAAAGGTTTGCGTGGCTTAGTGGCTTGGGCCTACAAACACCATGGCACCGCAGCTACGGCCGCGATGGCAGACGATCTAAAAGATTTGGGCTTTCGCTTTGCTACCCAGGCGGCGGTTTCCATATCTGTAGATGATTTGAAAGTTCCCGACGACAAGCCCCAGTTGCTCGAGGATGCTGAAAAGCAGATTACCCAAACAGAGGAAAGATATCGTTTAGGTGAAATAACTGAAGTTGAAAGGCACACCAAGGTAATTGACACCTGGACTGAAACAAACGAACGTTTGGTGAATTCAGTTAAGCGCAACTTTGATGATAATTTCCCCCTGAATTCCGTATGGATGATGGCTAACTCTGGTGCCCGGGGCAACATGTCCCAGGTGCGTCAGTTGGTTGGCATGCGTGGCCTGATGGCCAACCCCCAAGGGGAGATTATCGACCTGCCGATTCGCACCAATTTCCGCGAAGGTTTAACCGTTACTGAATATGTGATCTCCTCCTATGGAGCGCGCAAGGGTTTGGTGGATACTGCCCTGCGCACCGCTGATTCCGGTTATCTCACCAGGCGTTTAGTTGATGTTGCCCAAGATGTAATCGTTCGGGAAGACGATTGCGGCACTGTGCGCAGCATCATCGTTGCGGCAGAAGATAATGGCCGTTATCGCAATCGTTTGCTCGGCCGATTGGTGGCTGAACCCGTTATTGATGCCGAAGGCACCGTGATAGCTGAACGGGACACAGAGATTGATCCCATTTTAAGTAAGCAGATTGAAAAAGCTGCTATCAAAGAAGTTCGTGTGCGTTCACCACTTACCTGCGAAGCCGCTCGTTCAGTTTGCCGCAAATGCTATGGCTGGGCCCTAGCGCATAACGAATTAGTTGATCTTGGTGAGGCGGTTGGCATTATCGCAGCCCAATCCATTGGTGAGCCTGGCACTCAGTTAACTATGCGCACTTTCCACACCGGCGGTGTGTCAACTGCTGAAACTGGTGTGGTTCGTTCTTTGGTGGATGGAATTGTTGAATTTGATTCAAAGGCTAAGGTTCGCCCCCACCGCACTCCCCATGGTGTGGAAGCTCAGATTGCAGAAGTTGATTTCAGCCTCACCTTAAAACCAACCACAAAAGGTAAAGCACAGAAACTAGACATCACCACAGGTTCTATTCTGTTTGTTGCTGATGGCGCAAGTGTTCCGAACGACATAATTCTGGCTCAGATTTCTAGTGGCGCTGCTGTTAAGAAGAGTATTGAGAAGGCAAGTAAGGATGTTATTTGTGATTTGGCCGGTCAGGTTCGCTATGAAGATGTAATTCAACCCAAGGAGGTTCCCGACCGCCAGGGCAACATCACCTTGAAGGCCCAGCGCTTAGGAAGGCTTTGGGTTTTTGGCGGCGACGTTTATAACTTGCCCCCCAATGCATTCCCGGTTGTTAAAGGTGCTAGCAATGTGCACAATGGCGATGTTCTAGCCGAAAGCAGGCAGATCAGTGAATATGGCGGCAGCGTAAGGCTAAGGGAATCTCAAGGCGATTCAAGGGAAGTTGAAATTGTTACTTCCAGCTTGTTATTAAAGGATTGCAAGCTTATTGCAACCACTACCCACAGCGGCCAGATCTGGCACCTTGAAGGTAAAGACAACATCAGATATCGCTTAAATACTGAGCCTGGTACAAAGATAGCCAATGGTGAGGTGATTGCAGAACTTACCGACGATCGCTTCCGCACTCAAACAGGCGGTTTGATTAAATTTGCCCCTGGCCTTGGTATTAAAAAAGCCCGTAGCGCAAAACACGGATATGAGGTTTCTAAAGGTGGAACCCTGCTCTGGATTCCCCAGGAAACCCATGAAATAAATAAAGATATATCCCTTCTGATGATTGAGGATGGCCAGTGGATTGAAGCTGGTACAGAGGTGGTTAAAGATATATTCAGCCAAACCGCAGGCATTGTTACTGTTACCCAGAAGAATGACATTCTACGTGAAATTATTGTTCGTTCTGGAACCCTGCATTTAGTAACTGATAGCAAGGTGTTAAGCCGTTTTGCTGACGAGGGCAAGATGGTAAACCCGGGCGAAGAAATTGCAGCTGGATTGGTGGCTGAATCAATGCTATTTGTGGAATCCGTTGATACACCAGAAGGTGGGGCATTACTGCTCCGTCCTGTGGAGGAATACGCGATTCCTGATGAGGCTCACCTGCCTGAACTTGGCACCGTTAAACAAGCAAATGGTCCTTCCCTCGGCCTTAAGGCTGTGCAACGGCTTACCTTTAAAGATGCTGAATTAGTTAAATCAGTTGAGGGAGTTGAGCTTCTGCGTACCCAACTAATTCTTGAAACTTTTGATACCACGCCACAAATGACGGTAGACGTTGAGATGGTGCCTGATAAGCGGGCAAAAACCATCGATCGCCTCCAGCTTGTGATCCTTGAATCTCACCTGGTGAGGCGGGACACCCTTTCAGATGCCAGCCATGGCTCCACCCACACCGAAGTAAAGGTGGCTGATGGGGATTCAATAAAGCGAGGAGATGTTGTTGCAACTGTTCAAATCCTTTGCAAAGAAGATGGTGTTGTGCAACTTCCAGATAGCGTTGAAGGGGAGCCAATTAGGCGTTTGATAGTTGAAAGGCCAGATGATTTGTTGGTAGTTAAATTGCAAAATGAGAAGCCCAGCGCAGCCATTGGTCAACGCATTGTTGAAGGTGAGCAACTCGCTTCAGATCTAATCGCCCCCCATAGCGGTCAGGTGGAATCGATTGGGCCTGATTCGATCTCTCTACGGGTGGGCCGCCCCTACATGGTTTCACCGGATTCCATCCTGCACGTGCGCGATGGCGACTTGGTGCTTCGCGGCGATACCCTTGCTCAGCTGGTGTTTGAGAGGGCCAAAACTGGCGATATTGTTCAGGGTTTGCCCCGTATTGAAGAATTGCTGGAAGCCCGTCGCCCCAGGGATTCAGCTGTGCTGTGCCGCAAGGCGGGCAGCGTGAAGATTGAACAGAAAGAGGATGAAGACGCCCCCACTGTTTCAGTGATTGAAGGTGATGAATTGAGCACTGAATATCCCATTTTGTTAGGGCGCACTGTGATGGTGAGCGATGGTCAATTGGTTGAATCTGGTGATCTCCTAACCGATGGCCCCATCAATCCCCATGAACTTCTTGAAGTTCTATTTGAGGATTTACGCTCGCGCAACGCATCTATGGATGCTGCTAATCAAGCCATTTCACGCTTGCAAACAGCGCTTGTTCAAGAGGTGCAAAACGTTTACAAGTCCCAGGGCGTGACCATCGACGATAAACACATCGAGGTGATTGTTCGCCAGATGACCAATAAGGTTCGTGTTGAGGACGCCGGTGATACAACCCTGCTTCCAGGTGAATTGATTGAATTGCGTCAGGTGGATCAAGTCAATCAGGCCATTGCCATTACCGGTGGTGCCCCTGCTGAATTCACCCCAGTGCTACTTGGTATTACCAAAGCATCTCTCAACACCGATAGCTTCATCTCGGCTGCTTCCTTCCAAGAAACAACTCGTGTGTTAACTGAGGCGGCGATCGAAGGTAAGAGCGATTGGTTACGCGGCCTGAAGGAGAATGTAATCATCGGTCGTTTGATACCAGCGGGTACAGGCTTCAGTGGCTTTGAAGAGGAGTTGAGGGCAGAGGCCGGTCCCCATCCAGATATTCTCGATGAGGAAAATGCTAGTTACCGCAGAGCTAGTGCCCTCCGCCCCGACTACACAGTTGAGATGCCTCTGCCCCAGCCCACCGCTGCAGTGCTGGATGATCCCTCCGACGATGAACTCCAAGCCACCCGCAGTCGCCATGGCATAGCTGAAGGTAGTAATTTTGCTGCCTTTGCCCGCCCTGTGGGTGACGATTTGGATCAAGAGCAATTGCTGCCTGATCTAGAGGCACTTGAGGGTTTGCAGGAAGAAGGTTTACTCAGCGAGGACAGCTGATAGATGTCTACAACAACTCAACCCCTGCAACCTTCCCTGGTGCCTAGGCGCCAACTGCCCCGCTTTGGTTTTCATACCCATTGCGAATTAACGAATGGTCGCGCTGCAATGCTTGGTTTCATTGCTCTGCTAGCTGTTGAGATTTGGTTGGGGCATGGCCTATTGGTTTGGCCCTAAACGCACCACTTTTAGGTCTTGGTCGCCCTGCCCTTGAGCAATGGGTTCAGCAACGGGGGCAGGCGGCTTTTCGAGGCAGACAACTACATGATTGGCTTTACAGCAAAGGTGTTCGAGATCTAGATCAGGTTTCAGTGCTGCCGAAGCAATTTCGGCAGCAATTGTTGGCGGAGCCACCTGCTGATGCGTTTGATTGGATTGGTAGATCCCGGGAGCTGCAACGCAGTGTTGCCCTTGATGGCACTACCAAATTGCTGCTTGCCACCCACGATGGCCTCAGTATTGAAACCGTAGGTATCCCTAATCCAAATCGCTTAACCGTTTGCGTTAGCAGCCAAGTTGGTTGTGCCATGGCCTGCCGTTTTTGCGCCACCGGTAAGGGGGGCTTTCAGCGCTCGCTTGCGTTGCATGAAATTGTTGACCAGGTTTTAAGCGTGCGGGAAGTGATGCAACAGCGCCCAAGCCACGTGGTTTTTATGGGTATGGGAGAACCGCTTCTCAATATCGACGCAGTACTTGCTTCTATTGATTGCCTCTGTAGTGACTTGGGAATGGCCCAGCGTCAGATCACTATCAGCACCGTTGGTGTACCCAAAACCCTGCCAAAACTTGCGGCCCTAGCCCAGGAGCGCCTCGGGCGAACTCAGTTCACCCTAGCGGTTAGTTTGCATGCTCCAGATCAACAGCTAAGGGAGCAATTAATTCCCACTGCCCATGCCTATCCCCTTGAGATTTTATTAGAAGATTGCAAGCAATATGTATTAACAACAGGTAGGCGTTTAAGTTTTGAATACATTCTCTTGGGTGGTTTAAATGATCATCCTGCCCAGGCATTAGCCCTGGCTGATTTGGTGAGTGGCTTTCAGAGCCATGTGAATTTAATTGCCTACAATCCAATTGAAGAAGAAGAATTTCAAAGGCCTAGCCCAGCTGCAGTTGAGGCATTTCGCAGCAACCTCGAAGGCAGGGGGATTGCCGTGAGTGTTCGAGCCAGCCGAGGCCTTGATGCAGATGCAGCCTGCGGTCAGCTAAGGCGCCGATTTGCTACTTCCACATCTGCATAGGTTTAATTCAAATCCTTTGATGGATCAAATGCTCCCCGCGCCTCCCTTTCATGCCAAGGGGCCACAAAGGCGAGCAAAATAAAAGCAGGGATTGAAGCCGCTGCACTGAGGAGAAAGAATTCCGACCAACCCAACCTTTCCGCCAGCAATCCAGCAGGTGCCGATAGTAGTGAACGGCTTAGGGCGTAAATACCGGATAGAAGCGCGTATTGGGTTGCTGAATAGCGGGGATTACATAGGCTCATTAATAGGGCTACAAATACGGCACCAACCATTCCACCGCCAATATTTTCAAAACCAGCAGCGAGCATAAGAGCGAAAATCCCCCCCTTGAATTGTGCGATTGCCCAATAACTTAAATTTCCTGTTGCCCCCACCAAACTAAAAATCCACAGGGATCGATTCATGCCCAGATAACTAAATAAAACACCACCTAATATCGTTCCCAGCATCGTTGCTCCAATTCCCCATGCCCCCTGCACTAATCCAATTGTTGCTTCATCAAACCCATTGAGGCTTAGGAAGGGAATTGCCATTGCATTTAGCAATCCATCCGGCCAGCGGTAAAACAACACCAGCAGCAGCAACACCGGCGCTTTGCTAGAGCCGCTTCTTTTTAAAAATTCCCTGGCTGGGCCAAGCACCGCTTGGCGCAAGCTCACAACCGGTTGGCTTAGGGGCGGAATACTTGGGGCATTAATAGTGAATGGCACCACCAAAAGCATTAGGCCAGCTGCAGCGGCAAAGGCAGCAGGCCAGCCATAGGTGCCCGCCAATAAAAAACCACCAGAACTGATCACTAAGCCGGCAGCTCGATAACCAAGGGAGGCACTTGCCGCTCCAGCGCCCCGCTCCTCCTCTGCTAATAAATCGGTGCGATAGGCATCAATAACGATGTCTTGGCTGGCACTACAAATTGCCAGGATTAAGGCAATTAAGCCAATGGCAGTTAGGGCGCCGGGGTTAGTGCTGGGTTGCAGCAGTGCCATCGATGCAATTACCAGCACCAGCAGTAATTGCATTAAAAGGATCCAACCCCTACGGCGATCGGGCCAGGGAATGGGCCAGCGGTCTAATAAGGGGGCCCAAAACAGCTTCAAGGTGTATGGCAATTCCGCCAGGGGCAATAGGCCAATCAATGGCAGCGGAATATTGCTGGCGGTTAGCCAGCCCTGAAGTAATTTGCTGCCCACCATGTAGGGAGCGCCGCTGGCTACCCCTTCCATCCCCACCGTGATGATCCGCCTGCTGCGGGCGCGATTGTTCATGGGGAGTTACACCAGGGGCAGCGAAGAGGCAACAATAGGGATGTGCTGTTCCGCTGGAAATTAATGGCGTTTTTTAGATCCAAGCTGCTGCCAGCCCTCATAGTGCTGCTATTTTCCGCTGCCCTATTTGCCGTGAGTGCTCGCATTTGGTTGCCTGGTGATATGGCTGCTCCGGCGCCTTTGGGTTGAGTTCCATGACCAACCACGATGAATTAACCCTGGAACTTGCCCTATTAGAGGAGGAATTGGAGGCGGAGGCGGCCCAAGACCCCCTAGATCTGATCAGCGAACTATCGGATCAAACCCAAGACATAGCCGCACAAAGGGAACTGGTAGATCAGGCCCTGGTTGAACTGCAAGGCAACCATGAGCAGCAATTGCAAGGGTTGAAGTTTTTTTGTGAGCACCGTGATCCCCGTGCGCTGCCGTTGCTGCTGCCGTTGCTCGATAGCAGCTGCCCAATTCTGCGGATGAGCGCCGTTTATGCCCTTGGACGTAATCCCCATCCCGAGGCTCTACCGCTATTGCTGCCAAAATTGCAACAAGACAGCAACGGCTTTGTGCGTAAAGCCCTGGCTTGGACCCTCGGAAACTACCCAAGTTTTGAGGTGATTCCAGCCCTGCTAAAGGCCCTGGGCAGCGATATCGCAGCGGTGCGCCTTTGGGCCACGAGTTCGCTTGTAGATAGCAGCTTGAACAACTCAAATCAGCGGGAAGCGGTGGCGCAACAACTGCTTTTAAGCCTGCGCATCGATTCGGAACCAGCTGTGCGCAGCAATAGCGCTTGGGGTTTAGGGAGGCTTCACGCCTATTTGGAGCCTGATTTAGCCTTGTCCCTAGGGGAAGCTCTTGTGGCTGCTTGCATCGATGATGCTGATTCAGGGGTGCGGGATGATGCCCGCAATGCCCTAGAGCAACTGCAAAATCCAGCCCTGCTTTCCCGTTTACAAAACGACTGGGCTTAACGCAGCTGGCAAGTAAAACTAAGTAAACTGATTCAAATCGGTTCTGCCGTGCCCCAGCAAACCATCCGCTTCTGTATTCGCCCAAATGGCGTAGTGGAGGAGCTTGTTGAGGGCGTTCAAGGTGAGGGTTGTTTAGAGCTCACTAGATCGATTGAAGCCAGGTTGGGCACCGTTCAGCGCTGCACCCCCACCTCTAACCACTACCAAACCGCCCCTGCGGAAATCCACCAAAATCAAGCCAGCAATGTCTCACTTCAGCACGATTAAAACTGAATTGCGCGATCCTGTCGCCCTGGTGGCAGCCCTCAAGGATCTAGGCCAAACACCAAGTGAAGCGGCCCAATTACTGCGCGGTTATCAAGGCCAAACCCAAGAGGCAGATCTATGTTGTCCCCAGGCTGATGGTGGCGACATTGGTTTTCGCTGGAATAGCAGTGAAGGCCGTTATGAATTGGTAACTGACCTTGATCTATGGCGTTTACCAATACCCATTGAAAGGTTTATGTCGCAACTAACCCAGCGTTATGCCTTGCACAGCATCCTCAATAGCGCTTCCGCTGAGGGTTTTGTTGTGGGAGAACAACAGTTAAGTGCCGATGGCAGCATCGAGCTGGTAGTTACCCGCTGGCAGGGTTGAAAGCCCCCTGGTTGCTTTGAAAATCGACCCTTCAATTGCCTTTGCAGCGCCGCCACTGGCGGCTCCTGGCCAAGGAAATACAGGTAAAGAACCCCTGCTGGGGGGCAGCTTGCGCCAGGAGGCGATTTGGGTTGATGAAGAGGTTTGTATTGGTTGTAGGTATTGCGCCCATGTGGCATGTAATACCTTTTTGGTGGAGCCAAATCGGGGCAGATCGCGGGTAATACGTCAAAACGGCGACAGCCTTGAACGGGTTCAGGAGGCCATCGACACATGCCCGGTTGATTGCATCCATTGGCTGCCATTTGAGCAACTGCCATCAGCTGAATCCTCCCCCAGCGGAGCTTGATTTGGCCTTTGTTCCCTGCCGTCGTTTTGGCAGAACAGAATTACAGATGCCCCTGTTAAGCCTTGGTGGCATGCGCTTTCAGCAAAGCTGGAGCGATCTTCCAGCGGAAGAAATAACAGTTGAAAGCCAGGTAAATCTGGAATCGATCTTGAAGGCAGCCATTGGGGCTGGCATGCATCACATTGAAACAGCGCGTTTTTATGGCAGCTCAGAATTGCAGCTGGGCAAATTACTAGCTACACATCCAGATCCAAAACGGATTCTGCAAACCAAAATTGCGCCCTATGCAAATAGCAAAGAATTTGAATCAATGCTGGAGCGCAGCTTTGAATTATTGCAAGTGCAACGTCTTGATCTACTAACTTTGCACGGAATTAATCTTCCCGAACATTTAGAGCAATGCTTGCGGCCAGGGGGCTGCTTAGAGATAGTTAAGCGCTGGCAAAGTGATGGCTGCATCGGCCATGTGGGCTTTTCCACCCATGGGCCGCTAGCTTTAATTGAGGCGGCGATTAACAGTGGCTCTTTTGATTACGTTAATATCCATTGGTATTATATTCGCCAAGATAATAGCCCCGCCTTAAGTGCAGCGATTGATCAAGATATGGGTGTTTTTATAATTAGTCCCACCGATAAAGGCGGCCATCTTCATTCACCTTCTGAGCGATTAAAGCAGCTCTGTGAGCCATTGCATCCGATTGTATTTAACGATCTGTTTTGTTTAAGTGATCCGCGGGTTCACACCATCAGCGTTGGTGCTGCCACTGCTGCAGATTTGGATTTACATCTGCAGGCAGTGGGCATGCTTCCCAAGGCCGAAGAATTATTGCCACTGATATCAGCTCGATTGCAAGCTGCCCTGCAGCAAAAGTTGGGTGATACCTGGCTTAACAGCTGGCAGCAGGGGTTGCCCCCATGGCAAGACACCCCAGGGCAGATCAATTTACCGATCCTTTTGTGGCTCCATAACCTGCTGGAGGGATGGGATCTGCAGAGCTATGCCAAAGCTAGATATGGTCTTTTGGGCCAAGCCAACCATTGGTTCCCAGGTTGCAATGCCGATTTTTTCGAGGCGCCAGCCGGCAGTGAAGGGGCAGTAAGCGAAGCGGAATTACTGGCAGCACTGGCTGAAAGCCCCTGGCGGGCAGAGATTCCAGCAATTTTGAGGCACCTAAAACAAGCCCTTGGCGGCAGCGTTTTACAACGACTTGGCTCCTAGGGAGCCGGGCGCAGAGGTTGTTTTGCTGGGATTCCAACGGCCCTTGGAAAGGTAGTTGGGCATGCCGCTACAGGGGTAAGTGGAATTACATGCCGTTGGCCTTTGCCCTCTGGAAGTTCAATGGCCCGTGGTTCCCCAGCTTCTGCCTTGAGCTGGCGTGCAATTTCAACCAATTCGGCTTGATTCGCGGCGCTCCATTGGCCTCGATAAAGCAGGGCAGTGCCGTTAGGAGCGAGCAGCGGCACCAGGTATTCAGCAACCACAGCAGCTGGGGCCACAGCGCGAGCTACCGCCAATTGAAATTGGCCCCTGCAGCTGCGTTCGCGTCCACTTTTTTCGGCCCGCTCGCACCGCAAGCTAAGCCTTTCGCCTAGCCCAAGCTCCTTGGCCATGGCGCCCACGGCCTCAAGTTTGCGACCCACGGAATCCACCAGGGTTAACTGGGCATTGGGAAAGGCAATAGCGATGGCAAGCCCTGGAAAACCGCCGCCAGTGCCCACATCAACCACCGTAAATTTCTGAGCGCAGGTAGCGCTGCTTAGCTCACCTGTTAACCAGGGCTGAAGCGGCCAAAGGCTGTCGAATACTTGACCAATCCAATAGTCGGGCCCCTCCACCAACCTGGTGAGATTTAGCTGTTGGTTCCAATGGCGCAACAACAGCTGCAGCTCCTGCAGTTGTTGCAGCTGTTGGCTGTTGGGCTGCCAAGCCAGCAGGTCCCAGGGGAAATCGTTGCTCAGGGCAGGGCAAGTAGGTTTCCCTAGGATCGCAAGCCATAGAGCCCGATCGGCTTGGTTAACTCCAGCACCACTGCCAATCTTTATGAGCGCCTTGGTGTGGAGGCAGGGGCAAGCCCTGAAGAATTGAGGGCGGCATTCCGGCGGCTTAGCAAACGCTTCCACCCGGATACCACCGAATTAGAACCCGCTGAGGCGAGTGTGCAATTTTGTGCTTTGCAGGAGGCCATAGAGGTTTTGGGTGATCCAGAATTAAGGCGTAAATATGATCTTGTTATAAATAATTCAACCTCGCCTTCTCCCGCCAGCCAAGAAATATTGCTACCGGAGCGGCGGCCACTCTCTGGTGGCGAATGGTTTGCCCTGTTGCTGTTGGCGGGGGCGCTTATTTTTAGTTTGATTATTGGTGTGGGCCTGGCATATCTAAGAAGCAATTAATCTTGAATAGAGGTCATCTTTTTAGGGTTAACGCTGTGGTCGAAGGCTTCTGCGCTGATGGCATCAAGGGCGATGGCTGCCTCCCGCAGGCTAAGCCCTTCCCTATGGGCATGTTGGGCGATTTTTGCTGCCTTGTCGTAGCCGATCACAGGAGCTAAAGCCGTTACTAACATTAGCGATTGATCGCGAAAATGTTCTATTTTACTGATATTTAATTCCATTCCCTCCACCAGGTGCACCCGCAGAGAGTAACAACAGTTGCTAAGTAATTCGCCGCAGCGAATTAAATTAAGCGCTAATAATGGCTTGTATACATTCATTTGTAGGTGGCCGCCACTGCCACCGATAGCCACTGCTTGATCAAGGCCCATCACTTGGGCTGTGGCCATTGCTACGGCTTCGCATTGGGTGGGATTTACTTTTCCCGGCATGATCGAACTGCCGGGTTCATTGGCTGGCAGCAGCAGTTCCCCCAGGCCGGCCCTAGGTCCGCAGGCTAAAAGGCGAATGTCATTAACGATCTTGTGTAAAGCCCCCGCCAAAAGCCTGAGCCGGGTCATTTGCTGAACCAGGCCATCGTGGCTGCCCATTAGGGCAAAGCGATTACCACTGCACTGCCAGCTAACCCCCTCCCATTCGCTAAGTAATTGGCAGGTGGCTTCTGCGAAACCAGCTTTTGCACCTAAACCAGTGCCAACGGCAGTGCCGCCTAGGGGGATTTGGCGCAGCTCTTCAAATCCAGCTTCAATTCTTGCGGCAGCGCTGCGCAATTGGGCCGCCCAACCGCTGATTTCTTGGCCAAAAGTAAGTGGTACTGCATCTTGCAGATGGGTGCGGCCGATCTTCACCACATCGCTCCAAGCGCTTGCCTTTGCTTCAAAACTGGCAGCTAGATCCCCTATGGCCGGCAAAAGTTGGAGCCTCTGCTGGCGCTCGCTAGCGATGTGGATCCCACTGGGAAATACATCGTTAGTGCTTTGGCCTTTGTTCACATGGTCGTTTGGATGCACGCAGCTTTTACTGCCAAGGGGTTGCCCTGCTAATTCGCAGGCGCGATTGGCGATTACCTCATTCAGGTTCATGTTTGTTTGAGTGCCGCTACCGCTCTGCCAAGTGGAGAGGGGAAATTCTTGATCCCACCGGCCCTGCTCCACCTCCATGGCGGCCAGGCTGATCCAGTTGCAGCGCTCGCCATCTAGGAGCCCCAGCTGGGAATTAGCAGCAGCAGCAGCCCTTTTTATGCGGGCGATTGCATGGATTAATGGCAGGGGCATCGGATCTTGCCCAAGCTGAAACATCAACCTCGCCCGTTCGGTTTGGGCACCCCAATAGCGCTCAGCGGGCACCTGCACTTGGCCAAGGCTGTCTGTTTCGAGGCGCCAAGGGCTTGAGGAGTGATCAGTCATGAAGGAATAGGGGAGAAATGGGCACCCTTAATCCATGGGCGCTAGCAATACAGGCAAAGCTAGCTCTTGGGTTTGCTAATGCTTGAGCATCTGCTTCCCCCCCTAAACGACCACAACCTGCCATGGATGGACACTATTCATCCAATAGTTGTGCACTTCGTTATTGCTATGGCATTGATTTCAGTGCTGTTTGATTTTATCGGTGTGGTTACAGGAAGGCGGGCTTTGTTTGAAGTGAGTTGGTGGAATCTGTTATTTGCCACCAGCGCCATCTTTGTGGCGATCATGTTTGGCCAAGTGGAGGCCGGCTTGGCCAACCCCTATGGTGATGCGCGCAACATTTTAAATATCCATAGCACCATAGGCTGGTCTTTGGCGGGGGTTCTATCTGTGCTTACCGGCTGGCGCTATGTATTGAGAGCCAAGGATCCGCTCAGCTTGCCGCTGGCCTTCCTTGGCGCTGATTCTTTATTGGCTGCTTTGGTGGTTGTGCAGGTTTTTCTTGGCGATAAATTGATATGGATATATGGGCTACACACGGTGAAGGTGGTGGAAGCAATGCGGGCGGGGTTGGTGTAATGCAGTTTTTTAATGTGGTGCTGCCATCTGAAAGCCCCTTAAATCAAATTGCAGCCGGCCTAGGGCCCAATGATCTGCCCTATAGCCTGCCGATTCACCCTAATTTAGTTCATCTCACCATTGGCTTATTTGTTATAGCCATTGCGTTCGACTTCGCTGGAGCTTTTTATCCTTTGGAGAAGCGTATTTTTCGCTTCTTGGCATTGCCGGTAACTAGGCCAGGTTTACATGATGTGGGTTGGTATAACCTGCTTGCTTGCGCAGTGATTAGTTTTTTTACAGTTACTGCTGGCTTTTATGAGATGCTCACGGCGGTGCCATTGGCAGGCGTTAAAAGTACCTTTGGCCTCGAAAGTTTTGTAACGATGACCTGGCATGGGGTTGGTGGGGTGTTGATTCTTTTGGTGATCGTACTGATGACTATTTGGAGAGGTTATCAACGCTTTGTTTGGCGCAAAGATATGGGTAGGCAGGTGCAATGGCCCTATTTATTTGCTGGGGTGGTGATGATGGGCGTTTTAGGGCTTCACGGCACCCTTGGTGCTCAGTTAGCTGCTGAGTTTGGCGTTCACATAACCGCAGATCAGCTGCTGGCCGCTGGCGCTGATCTTAAGGAGGCACTGCCATGAATAGCTCCTCATCGCGCATTAATTATTCCGCCTTGGCCTTGGTTAGCGCCTGGACCGGTGTATTGGTGGTATTTAGTTTCTGGATGAGTCGCCAGGCATACCACTGGTTACCTGTTCAAGCTTCAACAGCTGCGCCCCTGGTGGATGGCTTGTTCAGCTTTGAAACCGCCTTGGCAACTTTTGTGTTTTTTGGTGTTATCTCAGTGATGGCTTGGGTTGTGATATTTAATCGGGCTGAGAAATACGACATGAGTGATGCAGAACCAATAGAAGGCAATACCCGCTTGGAAATCATCTGGACGGTTATTCCAGCACTAATTGTTTTTGGCATTGCCTTCTATTCAGTGCGTGTTAATCAAAAGCTTGCAGTGTTAGGGCCGATGGAGCACATCCATCGCGGTGATCCAATTGAAGAGGTTGGTGGTTTCTTGGGGGATCGTCTACCGGCTGAGCAGGTGGAGGTAACTGCTAGGCAATGGTCTTGGCAATTCAACTATCCGGCGGCCAAAGTTAGCTCTACTGAATTACATTTACCTGTTGATAAGCCAGTAACCTTCAGATTGGTTAGTGAAGATGTAATCCATGGATTTTATGTGCCAGCATTTAGATTAAAACAAGACATTATTCCAGGCCGGGCAATCAATTTAAATCTAACCCCCACCCGCGAAGGGCGTTATCGCTTACGCGATTCGATGTATAGCGGCACTTGGTTTTCCACCAATCAAGCCGATGTGGTGGTTGAATCTGAGGCTGAATACAACAGTTGGCTCCAACAAGCTGCCAGCCAACCACTCCAGCCGGGTTTAAGTGATGCGGTGGCTGAATACAAACAACGCCAGGCAGAAGGTGCAAGGGGATGGCCCACCGTTGTGCCAGCTCCCGCCCCGATGGTGAATGTGCCCGGCTCCAATCAACTCCCCCATAACGGTTAAATCATGACCCTCGCTTCCTACGATCCCCGTGTGCTGAAATCAAATGCCCCCGTGCCAGGGGCACCTGATAATTGGAAACGCTTTTTTAGTTTCAATACCGATGCCAAGGTGATTGGTATTCAATACATCACAGTAGCGATATTTTTTCTTCTGATTGGCGGTTTGCTTGCAATGATAATGCGGGGCGAATTAATCACCCCAGAAAATGATTTAGTAGACCGCACTGTGTATAACGGCCTCTACACAATGCATGGAACTATCATGCTGTTTATGTTTATTTTTCCTGTGTTGAATGGTTTAAATAATTTATTGATCCCCACGATGATCGGCGCCCCAGATATGGCTTTCCCAAGGCTTAATGCAGTGGCCTTTTGGTTGGTTCCAATTTTTGGTGTGATTTTAATTTCCAGCTTCCTACTTCCCGGTGGACCGGCTAACTCAGGCTGGTGGTCTTACCCACCTGTGAGTACTCAAAACCCTCTGGGTGATTTGGTTAGCGGCGAGGGGATGTGGCTCACAGCCGTGGCACTTTCGGGCGTTTCCTCGATTATGGGAGCCGTGAATTTTGTTACTACGATCATAAGAATGCGGGCCCCTGGGATGACTTTTTTCCGCATGCCGATATTTATTTGGACGGCCTGGGCGGCCCAATCGCTCCAGTTGATTGGCTTACCGGCCCTCACCGGTGGAGCAATAATGCTTCTATTCGATTTGGTGGTTGGAACAAGCTTCTTTCAGCCTGAGGGTGGCGGAGATCCCGTGCTCTATCAACATTTTTTCTGGTTCTATTCCCACCCAGCCGTTTATGTGATCATTTTGCCTGTATTTGGTATTTTTTCTGAGCTATTCAGTGCCCATTCTCGCAAACCATTGTTTGGCTATGCCTTTGTTGCTTTGGCATCATTTGCGATTGTGTTCTTGGGCTTGATCGTTTGGGTGCACCACTTTTTCCCCAGTGGCGTGCCTGAGTGGATGAGAAATCTTTTCATGGTTACAACCATGTTGATTTCTGTACCAACCGGAGTGAAGGTATTTGCCTGGCTTGCAACCATTTGGGGCGGTAAGTTACGCCTAAATACGCCGATGCTTTTCAGCCTTGGAGGTTTGTTTAATTTTGTTTTTGCTGGGGTAACAGGAATTATGTTGGCCACTGTGCCCATAGATATTCACGTTAATAACACCTACTTTGTTGTTGGGCACTTTCATTATGTAATCTACGGCGCCGCAGTGATGGGCATCTATGCAGCAATATATCATTGGTTCCCTAAGTTTACCGGGCGCATGTATTATGAGGGTTTGGGGAAATTGCACTTCTTCTTAACATTTATTGGAACAAACTTGAATTTCTTTCCAATGCATCCCCTTGGCTTAATGGGAATGCCAAGGCGTGTTTCTTCCTACGACCCTGAGTTTACTTTTTGGAATGTGGTGGCAAGCTTAGGTGGTTTTTTGCTCGGTGTTTCGATAATTCCTTTCCTTATCAATATGATCAGCTCTTGGGTTCGGGGGCCGCAAGCACCCCAAAATCCCTGGAATGCCATTGGTTTGGAATGGCTTTTGCCCTCGCCACCTCCAGCAGAGAATTTTGAAGAAAACGTACCTACTGTTATCAGTGGGCCCTATGGCTACGGCACTGGAAAGCCTCTTGTGGAAAATCAAAGTGCTTACGAAAACCAATCTCTTTTAGAGGCATAAGCAATGGAAAGCACAGGCACCCACCACAATCAAGGCATGCATGCCAACCACAATCTCACTGGATTTATAATTTTTCTCTGTTCGGAAAGTGTAATATTCCTCGCCTTTTTCTCAGGCTATGCCTTGCTTAAGTTGAATGCCCTTGATTGGTTACCCCACGGGGTGGAGGGTTTGGAATGGCAAACACCACTGATTAACACCTTTGTGCTGGTTTCTAGTTCAGGAACTATTTATTTGGCTGAGCGACAGATGGCCCGCCACAATGTTTGGGGTTTTCGTGGTTGGTGGTTGGCAACCATGGCCCTGGGGGGCTATTTCCTCTGGGGGCAAGCGGTGGAATGGAGCGGTTTGAAGTTCGGTTTTACCTCAGGTACATTTGGAGGCACTTTTTACCTGCTCACTGGTTTTCACGGCTTACATGTTTTAACTGGTGTATTGTTGATGGGCTTAATGTTAGGCAAATCATTTATACCTAATAATTACAAAGGCGGGGAACAGGGCATTCAGGCCACCTCCCTGTTTTGGCACTTTGTGGATGTGATTTGGATCATCCTCTTTGTGCTCATATACGTGTGGCAACGTTCTTGAGGAGGCACTCCAATGATCATTGACGACCAGCATTACGACGTGATCATCGTTGGCAGTGGTGCTGCCGGGGGAACCATGGCAGGGGCCCTCGCCTCTAAGGGCCATAGGGTGCTGCTACTTGAGAGGGGGCGCCAGATGGCGCTCGCTGATCAAAACGTTGCTGATGTAGATCTATTTCGCAAGGATCGTTATCACCCAGCTGAGCGTTGGTTTGGCCCAGATGGTGATCCATTTGCCCCTCAAACTATTTATGGCCTAGGCGGCAATACCAAAATTTGGGGTGCTGTGCTTGAGCGGATGCGAGAGAAAGATTTTGAAGAGCTACATTTGCAAACTGGTATTTCCCCAAGCTGGGAACTCAACTATTCAGATTTTGCACCATATTACGAAAAGGCAGAGAAGTTATATCACGTTCATGGGATGGCGGGAGTAGATCCAACTGAGCCGGCGAGAAAGAATGAATTTGTTGGTAAGCCAAAACCATTGGAACCCTTTTTTGAACCTTTGCGTGCTGCCCTCCAGCGCCAGGGAGTTAAACCCTATGATTTACCAATAAGTTGGTCTAATAATCAAGATGATCCCAGTGGAGATTCAGAAGTTTTTGGAGTGGCAACGGCTATTGAAGACCCATCTTTTCATTTAAGGATAGAGGCTAAGGTTACTTGTTTACATGTAAATGCCTCCGGTAATGAAATTAAAGGTGTTGAGGCATTAATTCAAAATCAAGCTTGGCTTTTTCAGGCTAATTTTGTGGTGCTGGCGGCGGGTGCAGTGAATACACCAGCTATTTTGTTGCGATCATCCAGTGATGCCCATCCCCGCGGCTTGAGCAACGGATCGGATCAGGTTGGACGCAATTTAATGAAATTGCAACTTTCATCGATATTGCAATTAGCCGCCGCACCAAATTCCGGTCGCTATCAGCGCTCATTTGGGATTAATGATTATTATTGGGGTGATAAAAATGTTCAATTCCCCCTTGGCCATATTCAAAGTTGTGGTGGGGTTTTGCAGGATGCATTGTTTGCTGAATCACCACCAGTTTTATCATTAGTATCTAAATTATTGCCAAATTTTGGCCTTGAGGAGCTTGCCGCCCGATCGGTTGCCTGGTGGGCGATGAGTGAGGTTTTACCAGATCCCCATAACAAAATCAGCCTTCAGGGTGAGCAGATTCGTCTTAACTACATACCTAATAATCGAGAGGCCCATGACCGTTTGGTTTATCGCTGGATAGACACTCTAAAAGCAATCGAGGCCGACCCTTTAACCCATGTGGTGCGTCAGGCGCCCACCCACCCGAGGGGAGAAGCACCAATAAGTGTGATGGGTTATGCCTGCGGCACCACTCGAATGGGTAGTAATCCCGCAACATCGGTGGTTGATTTACAAGGCAGAAGCCACGAGATTCAAAATTTATATATTATTGACGCAAGCATATTTCCCAGTTGCCCAAGTATTGGACCAGGTTTAACTGTTATTGCCAATGCACTGCGGGTGGCTGAACATCTTGAGGCAGAGCTTTGAATTCCACCATTGGCGATCAGCTTGGATTTAGTTCAGAGCAGCGTCGCATTGCAGAGCGAAATGAAGCTCATCAACAATGGGATCTCTGGGGCAGCTATTTAAGTGATAGGCAATGGGGAACGGTTAGAGAGGATTATTCTGCTGATGGCAATGCATGGAATTCGTTTCCCCATCAACAAGCAAGATCAAGGGCCTATCGCTGGGGAGAGGACGGTTTACTTGGAATTAGCGATCAACATGGCCGGCTATGTTTTGGCATCGCCCTATGGAATGGCCGAGACCCAATCTTAAAGGAAAGACCCTTTGGCCTTGGTAATGGTGAGGGTAACCATGGTGAAGATCTAAAAGATTATTTTTATCATCTACTCAACAGCCCAACCCATAGTTTTATGCGGGGCTTATATAAATACCCGCAAGCTGAATTTCCCTATCAACAATTAATTGAAGAAAATTCAAGGCGCACTAGAGAAGATCCTGAATACGAGCTAATCGATACTGGCATTTTTGCTGAAAATCGCTATTTTGATGTTTTTGTTGATTATGCAAAAGCTAGTCCAACGGATATATTGATACGAATTAAGATTATTAATCGTGGCCCTGATTCTGCGCCTTTAACTGTTTTACCAAGCCTCTGGCTCCGCAATCAATGGTCTTGGGGATATCGTGAGGAATGGCGCCAGCAAAAGCAGATTAAACTTTGCGGCAATTCTATTACTACGGATGATATTCATGAATTAGGTGCCTACCAACTTTCCTGTAACTATCCGGGTGAGTGGATTTTCACCGAAAATGAAACAAATACGGAGCTGTTATTTAATCAGCCGAATGCACAGCCATATGTAAAGGATGCTTTTCATCGCTATGTGGTTGATTCTGATCTGTCTGCCGTAAATCCGGCAAATGTTGGAAGCAAGGCTAGCTTAGTTCTATCAAAACAACTTAATTCTGGTGAGGAGTGGGTTATTAACTTGCGGCTTAGTAATCAAGCCTTAACCGAGCCGTTTTCCAGTTCATTCAACAGCACTTTTGAGTTGCGAGAAAAGGAATGTATTGAATACCTTAATCATGCAGCGGAAGGATTAAAGGCTGATGATGCCCATATATTTAAAGCAGCTGCTAGCGGCTTACTTTGGTGCAAAAAGTTTTACCATTGGAGTGTTATTCGCTGGTTGAGTGGTGATCCTAATCAGCCCGCTCCACCTGAATCACGTAAACATACTGAAAATGCTTATTGGAGCCGTTTGTTTGCTGATGATGTTATTTCAATGCCTGATAGCTGGGAATACCCATATTTTTGTCAATGGGATTTAATGTTCCATTCGGTTGCATTTGCTGTTATTGATCCAGCCATAGCTAAAAAGCAATGCATGCTTTTACGCTCGCCAAATTTCACAGCCCCTAATGCCCAAACCCCAGCCTATGAATGGGCTTTATCTGATCCAAATCCGCCAATTGGGGCATGGGCAGCATTAAGAATTTTTCAAATTGAACGTAGGGAAAGGGAGCATGGCGATTTTGTGTTTCTTCGATCGGCGATGCGCAAGCTTCTTTTAGAATATGGTTGGTGGGCAAATAGAAATGATAGATCTGGCGATAATGTGTTTGAAGGTGGCTTCCTTGGTTTAGACAATATTGCTGTTTTTGATAGGAGATTCCCCTTAGCTGATGGCAGCAGGATTGAGCAATGCGATGGCACTGCTTGGATGGCAATGTTAAGTTTAAACCTCTTGCAAATTGCCGTTGAACTAAGCGTTCAAGAACCTGAGTATGAGGATATTTCTAAACGCTTTGTGTTTGACTTTGCCCAATTAGCCATAACTTTGAATACCCCTTCCATCAGCGGGCGTAGCTATGTTAATTGGGATGAAAAAGATGGTTTTTACTATGATGTAATTAAACGGCCTGATGGCTCTTGGACATATCTAAAAACACGATCTGTGTCTGGGCTTATTCCACTTTTGGCGGTTGCAAGTTTTGATATTGCAACTGTTGAAAGGCTTCCTTGCTTGGATGTACTTCAATCGTTTGAATGGCATTTTTCCGAACGTACTTGCACTACATGGTTGTCGGAAAATCTTGGCACTTGGCATCAAGATAGAACCTTATTCAGCCTTGTGCCAGATGCTAATTTGAGAAGAATTTGTTGGTATTTATTTAACGAAGATGAATTTTTATCTCCCTATGGCATCCGTTCCCTCTCGAAAGTGTATGAAAAATCTCCCTACACTTTTAGGGAAGGTGATCAAGAACAAACCCTTGCCTATAGCCCAGCAGACAGCCCTGTAGCTATGTTTGGAGGTAATTCCAATTGGCGCGGACCTGTGTGGATGCCAATTAATTACCTATTAATTGAGGCCCTGCAGAAATTTGGTCATTATTATGGAGATAGTTTTATGGTTGAATTCCCCACTGGCTCCGGTAATTTCATTACTTTGTGGGATGCATCGTTAGAACTTGAAAAGAGGTTGGCTAGTATCTTTAGGCGAAAT
Organism: Synechococcus lacustris Maggiore-St4-Slac; assembly: GCF_024345595.1. Taxonomy (NCBI): domain Bacteria; kingdom Bacillati; phylum Cyanobacteriota; class Cyanophyceae; order Synechococcales; family Synechococcaceae; genus Synechococcus; species Synechococcus lacustris. The sequence goes on from NZ_JAGQBK010000009.1 coordinate 86,629, forward strand.
GATAAAAATGAGCGTCCTTTTAACGGTGGCAATAGTTTGTTCCAGCACGACCCCTATTGGCGCGATTTGATTCTTTTTAATGAATATTTTCACGGCGACAATGGCTCGGGTGTTGGAGCTAGCCATCAAACTGGTTGGACCGCGATTGTTCTGAAAATGATTACCCAACTAAACCGCTACAACCCCATGTAGTGGTTTCTTTGTGTGGAGCTAATCATGACGAACCATTATGAGGTGGTTATTATTGGCAGTGGTGCTGGCGGAGGCACCCTTGCCCGCTGCTTAGCAGAGGCAGGTAAAAAAGTATTGGTTTTAGAGCGTGGCGATTGGCTGCCTCGCGAGCCCCAAAATTGGGATCCCACTGAGGTATTTCAAAATAACCGCTATGTATCTGTTGACCCCTGGAAGGATCGAAATAATAAACAGTTTCAGCCGGGCAGCCATTATTTTGTGGGTGGTGCAACAAAGCTATATGGCGCAGCTCACTTCAGATTGCGGGAGAGAGATTTTGAGGAGTTAATTCATGTAGATGGAATTTCTCCTGCTTGGCCCCTTCGCTACAACGATTTTGAGCCCTACTACACAAGGGCTGAGGCCATGTACCACGTTCATGGCGAACGGGGTGAAGATCCCACTGAACCAAGGGCCAGTGCTCCCTATCCCTATCCACCCATTAAACATGAGCCGCGCATGCAGCAATTGGTTGATGGTTTTAAAGCTGCTGGATTACATCCCTTCCATGCACCTACCGGGGTGAATCTAGATGAGGCTAATCTGCCATTTAGCGCCTGTGTGAAATGCAATAGGTGCGACGGTTTTCCCTGCCTTCTCCATGCCAAAGGGGATGCTGAGGTTATGGGCATAAGGGCGGGTTTGAGCTTAGCCAACAGTTCTCTAACTCTTCTTACCCGCTGCCATGTATTGAAGTTAATCTCCAATTCTGCCGGCGACACTATCACAGAGGTGCTCGTTGATAGAGACGGGGAAAAGCTAAAATTTAGTGCTGATATTGTTGTTGTTAGTTGCGGTGCTGCTAATTCCGCTAGGTTGCTATTGATGTCTGCAAATGATAAGCACCCCAATGGTTTGGCAAATCGCTCAGACCAGGTGGGTCGCAATTATATGTATCATAATTGCAAGGCAGTTGTTGCTTTGGGTCGGGAGCCAAATGATACCATTTTTCAAAAAACCATAGCCCTTAATGATTGGTATTTTGGCGACAATGATTTTGATTTCCCCATTGGAAATATACAAATGACGGGTAAAACTAATGGTGCAATGATGAAGGGATATAAACCTAAGCTCACAGCCCTTGCTCCCACTTGGTCTATGGATAAGCTGGCTGAAAGATCCCTTGATTTTTGGTTGCAAACTGAAGATTTACCTAGGCCAGATAACCGTGTAACTGTTGATTCAAGCGGTCAAATAACCCTAAGCTATCTGCCTACAAACGATCGGGCTTCAAATGAGTTGATGGTTCGGCTTGAGCGTTTGCTTGATAAACTGTACCAGCAGGATCATTTAGCTGAGAGGCAAATTTATTTTGCTTCTGACATGGCAATAGCTGCTGTTGGCCACCAAGCAGGAACCTGTAGGTTTGGCACCAATCCTGAGGATTCTGTGCTTGATTTGAATTGTAAGGCCCACGACTTAGATAATTTATATGTTGTTGATACAAGTTTTTTCCCTAGTATTGGTGCGGTTAATCCTTCTTTAACAGCTATTGCAAATGCGATCAGGGTTTCTGAGCATTTGGTTGAAAGGCTTGGCTAAGCATTAATCAACTCAACTTGACAAACAAACAATGAATTCCTCCGCCTTCACCCAGTCTGCTGAATACAGCCGGTTGCATAGCTCCTCAGTTGATGCTGTTGATTGGCATCTTTGGGGAACCTATCTTCCCGACCGTCAATGGGGAACGGTGCGTGAATGCTACGCCGAGGATGGGAATGCTTGGAAAGCATTCCCCCATGATCATGCTCGATCGCGCGTTTATCGTTGGGGTGAGGATGGATTATTTGGTTGGACTGATCGTAATTGCCATTTGTGCTTTGCTCCAGCTTTTTGGAATGGTAAGGACCCAATTCTTAAGGAGCGCCTATTTGGTTTAGCAAATCATGAGGGTAACCATGGTGAAGATGTAAAAGAGGCCTACTACCATATTTTAAATACGCCAACCTACAGCTATGCAAAAGCTTTATATGTATACCCAATAAGTGAATATCCTTACAAACAGCTCATAGCGGAAAATGCAAAACTAATTCGCAATGATCATGAATTTGAAATTGAACAAACAGGTGTTTTGAGTAATAATAACGTTTTCCACTGTACCATTGAATATGCAAAAGATTATTTTGATGATACATTCATTCGAATCAGTGTTAGGAATCTTTCCGCTGATCCTGCATACATAGCCGTGTTGCCAACGCTCTGGATCCGTAATTCATGGAAGTGGGGCTATCCAGGCATTAGCAAAAGGAATATAACTGTGAATTCTGATGGCTCTTTGTTTGTACCTGAGTTGTTAGGCCCAGGGGTTCAGCGTTTTTCTCAGGATAAGTTTCCTGCCCATTATTTTTATTGCGACCAACCTAATCAGTGGTTATTTACCGATAATGAAACTAATTGTGAGCTTTTATTTGCAACTGCTGATGGCGAAAAATATACTAAAGACGCATTCCATCGCTATTTGGTTAATGGAGAGAAGCAAGCAGTTAATCCAGCGCTAGAGGGTACAAAGGCTGCAATGATTTGCGAAAATACTATTTCAGCAGGTGATACTTGGGTTATTAATTGTAGATTATCCTCTAAATCTCATGCCAACCCATTTTCTGATTCTTCAATGATTCTTGTGAGAAGAGAGGAGGAGGCACAAGATTTCTACGCATCATATCAAAGAATAAAGAATTTTAAATCAAGTGAAGATCTCAGCTTATTTGCGGCAGCTTCCTCTGGGCTTTTATGGTCTTGTAAGTATTATGAGCTGAATTTATACCGTTGGTTAAAAGGTGATCCAGGTCAGCTAGCCCCCCCTAATTCTCGTTGGCAAAGTGACTATCGTAATTGGAAATATTTGCATGCTCACGATATTTTTGTTATGCCAGATGCCTGGGAATATCCTTACTTTTGCAAGTGGGATTTGATGTTCCATGCTGTTGCCTTTGCTGATTTAGATCCCGTATTTGCTAAGAATCAAAGTGGTATTTTGCGCACATCTCGGTATGTGTCGCCACAGGCGCAGGTTCCGGCCTATGAATGGGCATTTTCTGATGTTGATCCACCGCTTGCTTCATGGGCAACTTGGAGAATTTTTACTATTGATAGAAATCACACGGGTATTCCTGATTATCGATTTCTTGAGGAATCGATAAAAACATTATTGCTTGAATATGGATGGTGGAGTAATCGCAATGCCCGCACTGATTCCGCCTTATTTGATGGTGGATTTCTTGGTTTAGATAATATCTCCCCTTTCGATCGTAGATATCCACTTAGTGATGGCAGCCGTATTGAGCAGGCTGATGGCACAGCTTGGATGGGGTTGCTTACGATTTATATGTTGAAGATAGTAGTTGCCTTAAAGCAACGTGCTATAAATGTGCTCCATAACAGTAGTACTGAATATAGTGGTGAAATGGTTCAACGGCTTGTTATTAGCTTTATGCATTCTGTATCTTCGCTCAATAGTAAGGAAGAGCGTGGCTATTTGAACTGGGATTTCGAAGATGGCTTTTACTATGATCTTTTAAGAAGGCCTGATGGAACGGCTGAATATATCAAAGTGCGATCATTAACTGGAATTATCCCCCTACTAGCTGTGCAATCTTTTGCCAATAGTGATCTGGATGTTGATAAGAATTTAAACATGGATAATGCAATCTTGTCCTATGTGCAAGTTCACGGTATTGATGATTACAGCCTTTCTCTTGCCCATCTTGGATGCTACTCAACTGGTAGATATCTTTTTGCAATGGTTTCCCCCTATCGGCTGAGAAGAGTGTGCAGATGGTTGTTTGATGAATCTGAATTTTTATCTGATTATGGCATACGTAGCCTTTCTAAGTTTCATGAATCAAATCCTTTCTCAATGAATGTTTCGGGGATTACTGCATCACTTAAGTATTCACCTGCTGATAGCCCTGTTGCGATGTTTGGAGGCAATTCAAATTGGCGCGGCCCTGTTTGGATGCCCATCAACTACTTATTAATTGAGGCTCTAAGGGAATATCATCGAGTTTTAGGTGACGACTTTCTTATTGAATACCCCACTTTTTCTGGCTGTAATCTACATCTTGGCCATATAGCGAATGATTTGGAGGCTAGATTGATATCTCTGTTTCAATCTGATGAAGATAAAAAAGCTCCTTTCATTAAGCCAAATTCATACCTGGATAACTTAACTAATACCGAGAATTTATACAATTTCCACGAATATTTTAATGGTGATGATGGCACCGGTGTTGGTGCTAGCCATCAAACCGGATGGACAGCTATGGTAAGGAGAATGCTATTGCATCGCTGGGGATTTGGCGGTGATTAACTATCTTTTATTTATTTCCTTTCACTTTATTCTAGTGTTTCTACCATGAACATCTCATCCGTTTCTGTTCCTGCTGTTGATGGTTCATTGCTTCCAATGAGCAGTTTTTTGGGCTCACCTCTTCTTATAATTAATGTTGCAAGTGAGTGCCGTTACACTGTTCAGTATGAATCATTGCGTCTACTTGATATGCTCTATGGACCCAGGGGGCTAAAGATTCTTGCATTTCCTTGTAATGATTTTGGTGCTCAGGAGCCCAAGAGTGTTGATGAAGTTATGCTATTTCTTGCTTCTACATTTAGATTGAATATTCCGCTCTTTTCAAAGATTAGTTGTGTTGCACCTAATATTCATCCCCTTTTCAAGGTGCTAACCGATGATTCCGCACCAGTGACTTGGAATTTCGAGAAGTTTTTAATTGATAGGCAGGGCTCATTAGTAAAGCGGTTTCCATCTGATGTATGTTTGTCTTCTATTGAAATTCAGCAACTCATAGAGAAATTGGTTGACCCAATTGCATAGGCCGTGTGTAAATTTTTTTAGTAATTTAGTTGAATTACTCGTGATGTACTATTTTTGTTTTTCTTCGCGTAAAGCATAGATAGCCGCCAACAAAACTAAATACAGTTAAAGTGTTGAAGAGCAATGATTGAGCATTTAAATAAGCGATTGATGCTGTACCAACCTTCAGAACTTCACGGAGCATTGATGCTGCATATGCAGTACCAAAAGCTGAGCCTATGAAGCTCACAGCCCATATCACTCCAGAGGCTGAGCCAGTACTTTTTAAAGGAACTGAATCAAGTGCTGAACTATTGTTGGGAGATACAAACAACCCTGCTGCGCTTCCAACCAAGAACATAGCAATACTTAGCTTAACAACTATTTCTTCTATTCCTGTAGCATTACTAGGAGCTTCACTAATGCTCTCAAGTCCTATTAACGCAATACCACCGCATACAAAACCTGATGTTGTTAGCCATCTGGCTCCGTACTTATCACTTAATTTTCCTGCAATTGGGCCAACGATTGCCAAGCCAAAAGCATAAGGCATCATAACAAGGCCACTCTGCAAAGGGCTAAATTTTAAAACTTGTTGCGTGAAAAAAGGTATGGCAAATGTGCATGCAGCTACTATTGAATTATTTAATAGACGGGTGAATGTTCCTCTGGCAAATTCTCCGATCGAAAATAAATGTATGTCAAGAAGCGGTTTTTTCATGCGTAGTTCAGTTTTAACAAACATAACAATTGATATTATTCCAAGAATAAACAATATTATACTTTGCTGTGTAATCGTTTTCCCAGATGATATTTTTACAACTGATAGCATTGTAGCCCCTATCCCAAATGCAGATAGGGCAAAACCAGCAAAATCAAAGCTCTTGTCTGATTTGTCTGCAATAACATTTTGAAGATATTGATCCTTAAGTATAAATAGTCCTATTAGGATTGCTATTATACCAATAGGCACGTTTACATAATAAATAGATCTCCATCCAAAGCTACCGATTAATTGACCACCTAATGTGAAACCAAGGGCATAGCCAATAGAAAATACCGTTCCATTTATTCCCAGTGCAAGCCCATGTTGTTTTAGAGGAAATACTGTTAAAGATATAACATTACTGTTTGCTAACAGAGCAGCCCCACCCATTCCTTGAAGAATGCGCATTAGTATCAAAATTTCTATTGATGGGGCCAGGCCGCAGAATGCAGTGGCTAAGGTGTAGATAAAGAATCCTGTTATAAATATGGTTCTCATTCCATATAAATCTGAGAGTCGTCCTGCAGCTGGTAAGGAAACAGCTACAGATATGAAGAATGCAGATATTACCCATGCCGATGTGCTTGCAGTTGTAATTAAATCCTTAGTTATATTTGGGAGAGCTAGGTTTGATATTGTTGAATCAACCCCAACTAGCAGGATACTCATCTGAACAACTAGCAGCGCATACCATTTGTATTTATCTTTGTCTATGAGGTCAGCCAGAAACTTGGTTCTAAATTGAGTTGGTGCCATAAAAATTTTTTCTTACTCTATCAGAGGCAGCACAAATGCCAACCCCTAGGCAAGGCTATCTCGAGTTATGGCTTATTTTTTGAGAACTGCTAAAATAAATTGCTTTTAACTATTTCCATGTCTGAAGCCTTAAGAATGCACAGGCGTATAACTCGCCTTAACCACATCGCGTTGATGGCTAAACCTGGTGGTCACGATCTAGCTAGGGCATTTTATGTTGATATCCTTGAGATGCAAGAGGTTGTTCTGCCACCCGAGCTTCTCAAGGATTTCGATTTGATGTGGTTCAGATTCTTAGATATGATGATACATTTGAGTTTTACTAATGATTTTGTTGCTTCGCCTGTCGGTAGGCATATTTGTTTAGAGGTTGAAGATGTTCTTGCTTTGAGGAGTAAGTTGGAAACCAGTGGTCATATTGTTGAAGATCAGGTTTTATTGCCAGACC